>MHMF01000043.1 GCA_001821475.1 Candidatus Nealsonbacteria bacterium RIFCSPLOWO2_01_FULL_38_120 | reverse complement strand
ATTGATTGAATTACAGGAAGAGTATTGTCAACTATGGTTTGAGCTAAACCATTCGTTGAAGAATCACCGTTTCTATCTTCTGTATAAATAATCCAATTATAATTGGTATCACTTCCAGGGATTGGCGCAATAGCCGTTATACTCATTGAAATAGTTTCTCCGCTGGCAACTAAATTAGAGTTGCTAACAGTTATACTTGTTTGACATGTCGCATCCGAACTATTGGAAGTGTTTGACCAATCAAAGGTTGCATCCGTATCTGCCGGACAAGATAGATTATCGGCTATGGTAAAACCTGTTGGGGCATTTATTTTTAGAAGATATATAGAGTCCGCCCCATTGTTAGTGATTGAAAAAGTATAAATATTTGTACTTCCTCCTTTTACCAATGCCCTATTAACACTTACCGTCGCCGTGTGCGCCGCCAACGCAGGCGAAGCGGCAATAAAAAAACCGCTAAGGATGAACATTGCGGTTAAGCCAGCCGAGAAAACTTTTTTGAGATTGCCGCCGAAAATATTTTTTGTCATATATTTTGCTTTTTACTATTTATTTTTTAATTTATTATGACCCGGTCCAAAAAATAAATACAATATGATAATGGACTATTTATCCTAATTTTTATTTTATAAACTGCAAATTATATTTCATTATAGAAAACACAAATTTATTGTCAATCTTTCACAAATATTTATTTGTTGTGTATTATGCAATTGCAAATTTCTTAGCCACGCCTACTGACAAAAAAGAAGATAAGACGAGATAAGGACACGAGGACAAGATAGGACAACCATCAGACAAAGCAGCGCCAATGAAGTTATAGCAGCGACTATTTTAATCTTTCAATCTCTTTTTTTATTTCCTCAATTACTTCAGGATTATGGATTATCTTGTTTTTCCCTTCGGTTATTGAAATAATATAAAATACCTTTCCTCCATATTTTGCGGTAAATTTTTCGTGCGTTTTTTTCTGCTATTCTCTCTCGTTAATTATTTGCGTAATATATTCAAAACCCGCATGTTTTATTTGAAGACCGATATATTTTTCGCGAATTTTAATAAAATAATCAACATTATACCCTCTATCCTATTCATCGGGAGCGGATTCTATTTTAACTACAAGAATTTTTTCAAGCTGTCCGTAAATTGTTTAAATTTCTGACTGATAACCGTCAAAAGTTCTATTTATCACTAAATTGTATATAAAATTTATACAATCTTCTTCGGTAACATTTTCTATTTCAGCTTTGCAAATATCGGTAACCTTAATAAATAAAGTTTTTCCGGGTTGTTCAAGATGCTACTTTGAATAAGCTTTTTCTAAATAAAATTTTTAGCCTAATTTTTTATATTTATTATTTATAATACATTCTTGAAATACAATGGCACTTAAAGAACATTTTGAAAAAATGAAATTTAAAGCTTGTTTTGATTCATAATTGTTCCTTCTTAGAATTTTAAAAAAATCCCAAAAAGAAAATTTATCATAAAGAATAAAAAGATTTTCGTTATTTTTAATAAATTGTTGATTTAAGATTTTTTTCATAGTTTATTTCACTAGACTAATATAATATCTCTTGCTAGTATAATGGCATGAGATATTATATTCTTACAACTGTCAAATTCGCTAATGAATGTATTGAAAACGGCATTTACGGAGCTACTAATTCTAATTGGCTTGCTAATATTGAGATTGGCAATCTTATTTTTATCTCACAATTTAATTACAAATCGCAAAATATTTATAAGCCATTTAAAGTTGAAAAAGTTTTATTTTATGATAAAAATATAATTTATCCAAATCAAAAATATTACTATCGCATTAAAATTAATCCTACCCGATTTAGAATAATAGATGAAACCGATTTATATTTAAATGGCATTAGGGATGGAAATATAGAATTGGCTTATTATATTATCAATCTAATCCAACAGAATAAGCATATCCATTCAATAAGTCTTGTTAAACAAGAAGGACGTTTTATTTTAGAAACCATAGAAAAAATTGGCGAGAAAAGCAAAATAAAAAGCGACAACTATTCCTTGGATTTTAAAGCTCAAGAAGTTAATACGGGTTTTTTAGCAAATAGAAATAAACTATCCAAAAAATTATCATTTTCTTCAGAAAGCGATCTCGATGCTTTTATACTTTTGGAACTAAAAAACGAAAATAGTCATTTATATGGGCAGTTCGATAATATTATGGCTAATTTCCCTAAAAATCGCCTCGGGAATTCAGAAATTTACAACTAGTTTATTTTTGGTAATGCCCATCCAGCAGACATAGCAATTATCAATGATGAGAATATTAATATTTTTGAGCTGAAAAAGGACTGCCTCAGCCAAAACTTGTTTTCAGTTTTAAGAAAAGAGATGAAAAAATATTGCTACTATTCTCTTTTTTCAAGAATAATTAAAAAATAAGATATAAAAAGGATGAATTTTTTCGTTTTAGTTTTAAAAGACGGCAACAAAAAACTCGAAAAAAATCTTTATTCCGAATTTGATAATATAGTGTCTCCTGTAAATACTTGTAAGGAAAACAATTTAATAATACTTGAATATTACACAAAGGGAGGCCAATTATTTATAGAGAAAAAGTTGCTTTTTGCCAAATAATTGCGCCCATATAATCAAAGCCAATGGTCTCGCAAAATTTTATTATTTCAGTGCGAATAGGAATAATTTTATATCGCCCATAATACACAGAACGAGCAAATTGATCGCCGATATTTATGCAAAGACGGCAACCATCATTGCCAATCTTTATCTCAAATATCTTTTCTCCGAATGGAGAAAGACCTACGGCGGTGTGAGTGTCTTTGTGGACATCAACACCGACAAAGAGTATCTGTGAACGTTGTATCGTTTGCATAAAATTTGTTATGATTAATTTGTAAGAATTCCTAACGTTGTTTACACTTTTATCCTTTTTGGGATAAAGTGCAAACAATATGATAATACATAAACGGATTCGCCTGACACCTATTCAACGTCGGGAAATGTTTGACAAGTATTTCAATAAAGGACCAATGGCAAAGCGGAAAGAGTAATTAGGACTATAATGGATATGTGGCACAAGAAGACAGATTAAAAGCAGGGTTCACAGGAAACAAAAGCTAATCCGTTTCGTTAATTACTACAATACCGTTAAACCCCATAAAGGAATTGACAATCTTACGCCGATGGAAAAACTGATCAATTATTTTTATTCCGAAGAACTGTAAACAACGCTCGTATATCTTACAGATAAACTAAATGTATTGAGGCCTAAAAAGTTTATTGAGCTATATCCACATATCAAAAAAAAATAGTTTTTATTCAACCAAATAATCTACTACATTTTTTCCCTTACTTGACTTTGGCTTCGGCGCCTCAAACCATTCAGAGCGAATCTTGAAGATAGCCCGCAATTCTTGTATACTTTTATCAATATCCGCGAATTTAAGCCACTTTTTCGGTTCTAACTTGCAAACATCGTGCCAGCGCAGAAAAGTCCCCATAGCTCAACGGATAGAGTAATGGCTTGCGGAGCCATTGATGAGGGTTCGATTCCTTCTGGGGACACCATGTAATAAATTCTCTTTGCGAATTTAAACGTGGTAGGAATGTTAAAATTGCAAGAGCAATTTTTTATGTTCCGCCACAATAGTTATAGGAACATTTAAGTTTTCGGAGAAAATTTATTATGTTCCGCGAATATGAATTTCCGCTGTTATGGATTTTTCCACTCCAATTGAAAATATTCCGCGGGTCGGGCCGGTTATGCGAAAAAGATTGAGAACGCTCGGTATCAAAACCGTCCTTGACCTGCTTTTTTATTTCCCTTCCCGGTATGAGGACTTTTCTAATTTAATCCCAATTTCAGATGTAAAAATAAACGAGGTCTGCACGGTTCAGGGGAGAATTTTGGAAATCAAAACAACCAGAACATGGAAAAGAAAGATGTTCATAACCGAAGCGATTATTGAAGATAAAACCGGGGCAATAAAATCAACCTGGTTCGGCCAGCCCTATCTATCTAAAATTTTAAAAAAAGACGATCCTGTTTTTATCTCCGGCAAAGTTGTTGTCGGCAACAACGAAGCGTATCTTTCAAATCCTATTTACGAAAAAACATACTCGCAAGCCGACGATATTGAAACCATAAACAGCAACAAACTTACCCATACGGGCAGAATAATTCCGATTTATTCTGAAGCAAAGGGGCTTTCATCAAGATGGCTCCGTTCCAACCTGAAATTTATACTCGCCAGCTCCAACGGAAAACTGCCCGAGACTCTGCCGGAAAAAATAATCGCGGAACAAAAACTTCTGGACATAAACCGGGCGCTTTGGGAAATCCATTTTCCCAGTTCTTTTGAAAAAGTGGGAAAAGCCAAAGAAAGATTTTCTTTTGAAGAACTTTTTTACATAGAGCTTTTTGTTCTGCGGGAAAGAGCGAAGCTGAACAAAGAAAAAGCCCATTCCATTCCTTTTAATCTAGACCTGATTAAAGAGCTTGTTTCCTTGCTTCCATTCCGGCTTACCGATGGTCAACGAAAATCCGCTTACCAAATTCTCAAAGATATTGAAAAATCAAGGCCAATGAATCGTCTTTTGCAGGGAGATGTCGGGTCCGGCAAAACAGTTGTGGCGGCAATCGCGGCTTTGAACGCCATTAAAGCAGGCCGCCAAGCCGCTTTTATGGCGCCGACTGAAATCTTGGCTAAACAGCATTTCCAAGAAATAGCCAAACTGCTTGGAAATTTTAATTTGAATATCGGACTGCTTACCGGGAAACAAGACCAATTCCGCTCAAAGAAATTAAAAAACGACATAGTGGAAATTTCCCGCAAAAAACTGCTGGAAAAAACATTAAAAGCGGAAATTGATATTTTAATCGGCACTCACGCTTTAATACAGGATAAGGTAAAATTTGGAAAATTAGGGCTGGTGATATTAGACGAACAGCACCGCTTTGGCGTAGAACAGCGAGCCAAATTAGTTAGAGGCTCAAAGCTTATTCCGCACTTACTTTCAATGACAGCAACGCCAATCCCTCGAACGCTGGCTTTAACAATTTACGGAGACCTTGACCTTTCCCTGATTGACGAACTGCCAAAAGGCAGAAAAAAAATAATAACCGAAGTTGTTGAGCCGGAAGACCGAACAAAAACATACGGGTTTATAAAACGCGAAGTTGAAAACGGAAGGCAAATTTTTGTGATCTGCCCAAGGATAGAAAAGCCAGACGCCGAGAAAGAATACCTGTCGGGCTGGTCTGAAGCAAAGGCGGTAAAAGAAGAATATGAAAAACTTTCCAAAACGATTTTCCCGGCTTTGAAAGTCGGAATACTCCATGGAAAGATGACGAGCAAAGAAAAAGAAAAAACAATGTTGGATTTCAAGAATAAAAAAATACAGATTTTGGTCTCCACCTCGGTTGTTGAGGTGGGTATTGATGTGCCAAATGCAACGGTAATGATGATTGAGGGAGCGGAAAGATTCGGCTTGGCTCAACTTCACCAATTCCGCGGAAGAGTTGGCAGAGGAGAATATCAGTCATACTGCCTGCTTTTCACAGACTCCTCATCTCAAAAAACAAAACAGCGCTTAAAAGCGCTGATAACTTGCGAAAATGGATTCCAGTTAGCTGAAAAGGACTTGGAAATCCGAGGACCCGGCGACTTTTCCGGAACTCGGCAATGGGGGATTCCGGATTTAATGATGGATTCCTTGAAAGACATCCGCTTGGTGGAAAAAACCCGGGAAATCGCCAAAGAAATTCTAATTGAAGACCCTTATTTGAAAAAATATCCTATTCTCCAAGCAAAAATATCAAGATTCCGGGAATCAATCCATATGGAGTAACTACGGGAAGTGTTCTTGTAGTTTACCGCGAGAACACTTCTCGTAGTATTATTTTATTTTTTTCTGGATTTTTCGGTTACCCAAAAGCCCATATATTTTCCAAACATCAGCCGTGTCTGGGCTTCAAGCGCCGGAAAAGCCGTAAAAAATATCATCATTAAGGGCAGTAAAAGCCAACTGAAAGCGAATACCAAATATCTGAATTTGCCATATTGAGGCGGTTTCGGAGGCAATAAAATCAGACTCAGATAAACCGAAGCCACCAATCCCAACATAGAAAAAGTCATAATCCTGCTGATTATTTTCGGGAGATTATATGAAATCAAAGTATGGGAAAATTCCGCTCCGCCAAAAAATAAAGGCAGCCATCCGAGAATGAAAATAACAATGCTGGAAGTTGACCACGAGACATAGCCCTCAATCGCTTCAAATCCTAAAAAAATTTTTTGCTTCGGCGGTATTTTTTTGTTCTTAAAAAAACAGAAAAGAAAATAAGGGATGTTCTCCGCGCCATAAGCCCATCTTCTTTGCTGTTTGTAGATATTAAGCATTGTCCGGAAAAAACTCCCGGCAGTGTTGGCGTCCATTGATACCGGATAGTAAAGAGGGAAAACCGTGTAGTCGCCGTTAAAAACAGAAAAGCATTTCCAGAATATCCTTGAATCGTCGGAGACAGCGTTGACCTGCTTGAATCCAACTTCCACGAGCGCTTCAAAACTCATTGAGTGAGATGAAAAAGTAATAAGCTGTTCCGACCTTTCCTGATTCATGGTATGCCAAAAAGTGGAAGAAAAAGAAAAAATACGCGATATCACCGGCGCCTGCCAAATATTATTGACATACAGGGGAACCGGCTGGAAACTTGTCCGATTCGGTTTTAATGATGTCAAATAATAATAAGTTAAACAGCTAAAATATCGCGAAAAAACGCAAGTGTCAACATCAAAAGAAGAAAAAATAATATTTCCGTAAGGTATGCCGAGCGAATCAACCAGCTCCATAGCTTTCTTGCAAGCGCGCGCCTCGTTAGAGCCCTTTCCCGCAATTTCGCCTTGCAGCCCAGCCGGATGCCAAGTGATTAAAAATTTAAAAAATTTATCGCCGAAGTCCTGCTCAATTTTTTCCGCAATAATAGAAGCTTCTTCTCTCGCCCTTTCCTCGCAAGCTAAAACCACGATCATTTTATCTTTCGGATAGTCCGTCTCTACCAGACGCTTGAAGCTATCTTTTACCACCTCAATCGGCTCTTTATACATAGGAATGACGACAAGGTGATAAATGCTCTCTAATTTTTCAGTCGGCAATGAACGTAATTTTCCCATCCAATTAATCTTCTCCTGAGCCCTCATTTTTTTATACCCAATCCATAAGCAAAAAGAAAAATATATGGTTCGGAAAAACCAAAACACGGAAAATATAATCGCAAAAATAGCCACCCAGACGGGCCGAAACCAGGAGAAAAACGCTATTAAAAACAAAAATAACCAGGATAAAAATCCAGGCAGAATTTCAAAAAGCCGGAACAAAAACCTTTCTTTTTTATCTTTCAGGTCGCTTGCCCGACCTACACTAAGATAATAATTATCGGATTGCTCCATATATTCCATAATAGCCACATTACTCTAATTTGGCAAAAAGACAAAGCGGCGGAATATAACCACGATCGTGCGAATATTACGCCGCTTTTTATTGGGTATTTCGTATTTCAAAGTAAATTCAAAGTAAACATGAAATGGCATAAAATTTTCATACTCCAGCGCGTAAAAATTTTTATCTAAAAAAACTTTGTTTTACAAAAAAAAGAAGGCAGTCTCATAAGACGACTGCCTTGGGGTGGGATTGCGAGACGTAATAAATTTTATCCGAAAATTTAAACGTCTCAGTAGCGTTTAAAATTTTGCCGCAGCAAAATTTTATTACGCTACGCTTCCTATTGACCACACCCCTTACTTTGAGCCGGAGCTTCCAGTTTTTTGAGCTCATCCTTGAGCTTCTGGTTCTCCGCCTTCAGTTCCAACTCCCGCCGCTTCAACAGTAGCTCCTGTTTGAGTTGCTCGTTTTCCTGAGCGAGCGTCTCAATAGAGCCTTGTTGCTTCGCTTCCTGCCGGGTTTTGATATCCCGGGCAAGCGCGTTCAACTGCTGAAACTCAGCTTCCGCGGCGTAGCTATCCTCCCGACGGCGGTCCGCTTCGGCTTTCGCTTCGGCGATATCCAACGCCCGGTCCAGTTTCTTGCTGACAATCATTGTCTCAAACAAACCCGTTGAAGACAACGATAACCCGTTTGCCTCGTCGCGATAGTCAATTCCACTCCGGTTATAGTAATACGAATTACCATAACCGTAGCTACGACCATAGCCATAATCAAAGCTATGGTCAACAACCACCACTGGGCTGTAAGAAAAACTATCGCGCCTGACTACGACAGGACGAGACGCGACGCGATACGAAAAACTGTTATCGTGTCCAACCTGCCGATGAGACGGACTGCCTACCGGATGATAAGAAAAACTATCATCCCTCCCGCTCGCGCCGCCCCTTACGGGCCGATTCTGCGCCTGCGCCGACGCCACCACCAACACAATTACCAACATTTCAGCTAACCGTTTCATAGTATTCTCCTTTCAAGAGAAAGCCCTTATTAAAAAAACTACTTCATTTTCACTGCTTCTATTATACACCTCTTCACTAACTTTGTCAATAGCGGCGCCAACGGGAGTCGGACCCGTATTACCGCCTTGAAGGGGCGGTGTCCTAACCGTTAGACGATGGCGCCCTATACAAAAATTTTTTAAATAAAATCTTTGCCGAGCCGGACAAAAATTTTCTTTGGAAAATTTTTGCATAGAGCCATATTCTCTTAAAAATAGTTAAAAGTAAAATTATTCTATCTTAAAATTTGAAAAAAGGCAAACTTTAAGATAGAATAACTTGAATTACGAAATACATTTATAATTCAAAACAGGATAATATAATATAATGAAAATTTTAGCTATTGAAACAAGTTGTGATGATACTGGCGTTGCGGTTATTGAAATCAAAGGGCAAAAACAGCCCTACTTTAATATTTTGTCCAATGTCGTGTCTTCGCAAGTGGAAATTCATAAAAAATGGGGAGGAGTGTTTCCGTCGCTGGCAAAAAGAGAACATCAAAAAAATCTTGCGCCAACCTTAAAAGAAGCCCTAAAAAAAGCAGGGCTGCTTTTCTCCTCCTCCTCAATCCTCTCTTCCGATGGTCATCGGAGGGGAGGAGGGATGGGGGCGACCTCCCCGACAAAACTAAAAATTTTAAACGAAATTTTGGCGAGGGAAAAAAATCTTTACGATGATATAATAAAATTTTTGGAAAAATATGACAAACCGAAAGTGGACTTGATTGCCGTAACCGTAGGGCCCGGATTGGAACCCTGCTTATGGCAAGGCGTAAATTTCGCTAAAGCCCTGTCTTTTTATTGGGGATTGCCAATTATTCCAGTAAATCACATTGAAGCCCATATTCTCGCTAATTGGTTGTGTGCCTACCAGATAGGCACACGGCTTGCGCCTATCCGACGGGCACACAAATTATTTCCAGCTGTTGCTTTGGTTGTAAGCGGAGGGCATACGCAGATTATATTGATGAAAAATTTCGGCAAATACGAAATTTTAGGAGAAACAAGAGACGACGCCGCCGGAGAATGTTTTGACAAAACCGCAAAAATTTTAGGCATCGGCTACCCTGGAGGGCCAGCCATTGCAGAGATTGCCCTGCAATGGAAATCCCAAGCGCCAATAACCAATAACCAAACAAACCCCAATTTTCAAACCCTAATTTCTAAATTCGGCGTTAAACTGCCTCGACCGATGTTAAATACAAAGGACTATGATTTCAGTTTTTCCGGGCTAAAAACCGCTGTGTTATGTAATTTCAAAAGCCAGCCGGATTATGTTAAAAAAGACAAAAATTATCTAATAGAAATGTCGCGCGAAATCCAGCAAGCGATAATTGATGTTTTAATCAAAAAAACCATTAAAGCCGCAAAGGACTATAATATTAAAACCATTATTTTGGGAGGAGGCGTTTCAGCCAACGAAGAACTGCGGAAGCAATTTCTTCAAAAAATCCAAAAAGAAAACTTAAATCACGAACTCTATGCAACAAACTATCCCCCTTATCAATCCTCCCCCCACTCATCCAAGGCTTCGCTGAGGAGAAAGGGTAGGGAAGGCAACGAATTAAATCTTTTAGCTCCTCTGAAAAATTTATGTGCTGACAACGGGGCAATGATAGGGGTGGCTGGATATTTTAGCTGGCTAAAAAAGAAGATAAAGCCATGGCAAAAAATTAAAGCGGACGCAAATTTGAGAATTGGATAAATAATGCCCAAAAACAGGTCGGTTATAAAAATCCGCGATCGCGGATTTTTATAACCGACCAATTTACATTTGAAATTCAAAAATACAAATAGAAATTCAAAATTATCTGTGTTAGAATAAAATATATGGAGACCCCTACATCTTACAATCCAAAAGAAGTTGAAGATAAGATTTATCATCTTTGGACAGAGAGCGGGTTTTTTAATCCGGATAAATTGCCCCGCCGCCATAAAAAACCATACAGCATTGCCATTCCTCCGCCGAATATTACAGGAGAACTGCATATGGGCCACGCCTTAAATGCCACTGTTCAGGATATTTTAATCCGACGGAAAAGGATGCAGGGATTCAAAACATTATGGCTACCCGGCGCAGATCACGCCGGCATTGCCGCTCAAAATGTGGTGGAAAAAAAATTAAGAAAAGAAGGAAAAACCCGTTTTGACCTTGGCAAAGAAAAATTTATTGAAGAGGTTTGGAAATGGAAAAATCAATATGGAAAAATTATCTTAAATCAATTCAAAAAAATCGGCTCTTCTTGCGACTGGTCGCGATCCAGATTTACTATGGATGAAAGTTATTCCCAGGCAGTGCGGGAAACATTCGCTCATTATTATAAAAAAGGATGGATTTACCGCGGAGAAAAAATTGTGAATTGGTGTTCGCGATGCGGAACAAGTTTGTCTGACTTGGAGCTGGAATACAAAGAAGAAAAAAGCAATTTATGGTTTATAAAATACCCTATAGCGAAAAATCCCAAACCTCAAACCCCAACAACCAATCAAACTCCAAACCTCAAACCCCAAATTCAAAACTATATTACGGTTGCCACTACGCGGCCAGAAACAATGTTGGGAGACACAGCTGTCGCGGTTAACCCAAAAGACGAAAGGTATAAAAATTTAGTTGGAGAAAAAGTTATTCTGCCTTTATGCAACAGGGAAATTACAATAGTCGCCGACCGGCTTGTTGATATTAATTTCGGAACCGGAGCTGTAAAAATAACGCCTGCTCACGACCTTACTGATTATCAAATAGCCCTGAACCACAATTTAAAATCAATAAAAATTATCAACGAAAGAGGACAGATAGCGCAAGAAGCGCCCCTTGACTATCAAGGATTAAAGACATTAGACGCCCGCCAAAGAATAGTTGAAGATTTGAAAAATTCAGGACTTCTGGAAAAAACTGAGGAATGCATCCACCAAATTCCGAGGTGCTATAGATGCGGATCTGTCGTTGAATTAATTCCGTCCTTGCAATGGTTCTTAAAAATGGAGGAGCTGGCTAATCTTGCAATGAAACCGGTCAAAAATAAAAAAATAAAATTCCATCCCAAAAATTTTGAAAAGCCCTATTTTGATTGGTTGAAAAATGTAAAAGACTGGTGCATTTCCCGCCAACTCTGGTGGGGACACAAGCTTCCAGCTTGGCAATGCCAAACTGAAAAAATTTCCAATTTCCAATTTCCAATTTCCAATCTCAAGGAAGGATATTTTATTAATTTAGGGAAGCCGGAAAAGTGTCCTATATGCGAAAACTGCAAACCGAAACAATCCAATGATGTTCTAGATACTTGGTTTAGTTCCGCATTGTGGCCATTCGCCACATTAGGCTGGCCAGAAAAATCAAAAGATCTAAAAACTTTCTACCCAACCGATATTTTATCAACTGCCCGGGATATTATCAATCTATGGGTAGGGAGAATGATTTTTTCCGGCATAGAATTCACAGGAAAAATCCCTTTTAAAGATGTTTACATTCACCCTACTGTCCTCACAAAAGACGGACGAAGAATGTCAAAATCATTGGGCACGGGCATTAACCCGATAGAATTGATAAACGAATTCGGAGCTGACGCAACCCGTTTCGGCATTGCCTACCAGATAACAGGAAACCAAGATGTAAAATTCAGCCAAGATAATATATTTATGGGGAAAAAATTCTGCAATAAAATATGGAATGCGAGTCGATTTGTCTGTGGACAAATCAGCATTTCAAATCTCAAATTTAAAAATTCAAAATTAAAGGTAAAAAATTTAACCATTGCTGATAAAAAAATCTTGAATCAATTAGATAAGACGATAAGATCAGTTGATAAATATATTGATAATTTTGAATTTGGCAAAGCGGCCCATACGATTTATGATTTTTTCTGGCATGATTTCTGCGATAATTATATTGAAACGGCAAAAAAGCAACTCGCCCTCCCAAGTTTTTCAAAGAAAAAATTAGGGGGGGGACACGAAAAAACGAAAAAAATTCTCTTTTTCGTTTTATTAAATTCGTTAAAAATTATGCATCCTTTTATGCCATTCATAACCGAAGAAATATACCAGAACTTACCCATTGAAAACAAAAAGAAATGCCTGACGATTGAAGAATGGCCCAAGTGAAAATTTTCAATTTTCAATTATTCCTGCCCGCATCGGCTACGCCAGCCCGCATGACTCGCGTCAACGCGTCTGGCGGACCGAAGCCGTTGCGGGCGGGCAATTCTCATTAAATTTTCAATAACTTAATTTTCAATTTCATCGGTTTGAAAATTAAAATTTATTTCATTTAATAAAAATTAGAAATTGAAAATTAAAAATTAACTTCGTAATGATGAATTATTCCATTCCTATAATTTTCGGCATAGCTCCCAGTTTTATCTGGCTTTTGTTTTATCTGAGAAAAGACCACCATCCCGAGCCAAATAAAATGGTTTTGAAAATTTTTTTCTATGGGATGCTCGCCACTATTCCGGTTTTATTTTTAGAGATAGCCGTTGCGGGAGCGCTGGAAAATTTAACTTTATCGCCTTTGATTAAAACAATCATATATTGGTTCTTCGGCATAGCTTTTATTGAAGAAACATTTAAATATTTAGTGATCAGGTATAAAGTACTGAATCATCCGGATTTTGATGAGCCGGTTGATGTTATGATCTATATGATAATTTCAGCTCTCGGATTTGCGGCTTTGGAAAATATTCTGGCTCTTTTATCAATGGGAAAATCCATTGCAGGAACAGCGGCAATAAGCTCTCTGCGGTTTCTAGGGGCCACATTTCTGCATACGCTATGCTCCGGCGTGGTAGGATACTTCCTGGCGATTTCTTTATGCGAAGCGAAAAAGAAAAAAAGAACATTTATTTTCGGGCTATTGATTGCTGTTGCCTTGCATGGATTATTTAATATCTTTATAATAGGAAATGGAGAGAGCTGGACAATAATTAAAAACAGTTTTGCTATCACGGACCCTCAGCTTTTTATCATCACTTTTGTTCCCCTGCTTCTAATTTTAACAGGTCTTGCGATTTTCGTTCTGCGGGGATTTAAAAAACTTAAAAAAATGAAAAGCGTTTGTAAGGTATAATATAAATATGGCTAATTTTTTAGAAAAACTGAAAAAGGGAATGGAAATAAACGAATTACCCAAAGAGGCAATGCCCGAAGAAATAAAACGAGAAGAAATAAATCCTAAAGAAACAGAAAAGCCGAAAACAGTTTCCAGAAAAAAGAAAAAGGAAGAGCCTCGCTCCATCAGAGAAGAAAAACTTATAGAGAACATCGCGGAAGAAAACCCCAAACCAAAGATAAAACCAAGCGAAGGAAAAATTGAGATAAAAACAGAAAAATTTGAAACAAGCAAAAAAGAACACGCTGAGGAAAATAATTGGCTTGAAGAAGAGGGCCAGCTTGCGATAGATGTCTATCAAACAGAAAAAGAAATAGTAGTTCAGTCAGCCATCGCTGGAGTAAAGCCGGAGGATTTAGATATCTTAGTTGAAAATGACATTGTTTTGATAAGAGGGTCCCGACCAAAACCAATGGAAAAAGAAAACCAGAATTATTTTTATCAGGAATGCCACTGGGGCAGATTCTGCCGGGAAATAGTTCTGCCCGAAGAAGTGAACAATCTTCAAATAAAAGCCGGCTTAAGCCAAGGAATTCTAACAATCCGGCTCCCTAAAACCGGCAGGAAAGAAAAAAAGAAACTCCTGGTTGAAGAGAGTTAAAACTTAAAATTTCAATAAAAACTGCGGGGGCATATCCCGCAATTTTTATTTCCTTAAAATTTTCTGGATTATGCGGATGATTTCTTTTGGAGTATGATTTGTCTTTATAAAATAACCCTGCGCGTTCAGGCGGGAGCTTGCTTCTTCTGTTTTTGAATTGCTATAATTCGTAAGAATTAAAACCGGAATATCGCTGGTCTCTTTTTTATCTCTAATTTTTTCTAAAACATGTATCCCGTTAATATCAGGCAGAATAATATCTAAAAGAATTAAATCCGGCTTTTGGTCGCCTATGGTTCCTATTTTTTCCACTCTCTCCAGCGCCTCTTTCCCCCACTTAATTATTTCTAATTTAAAACCCGCCTTCTCTAAATTTAATTTATAAAGGTCTATTGTCTCAACATCGTCCTCTATAAGTAAAATCCTATTCTTCATAATCTTACGATTATTAAATTATCATACCATATATCTCCCTTAAATTAAACAAACCCTAAGAGCGCTCAATATAGCGGGACATACTCCCGCTACATTATCTATCAGTTATCTGATACGATATTTTCCAAATGGCGAATTTTGGCTTTTTTTGTCTCTAAGTCAATTTTTATTGAAATAGCGTCAATTTGCCATTTTGAATCTATCGGAATTTTGTTCTTCAAAAGCCAATCCTGCGCCATACTCGCTATCTGCCTTTGTTTATGAAAATCAATTTTGTCTTCAGGATGGAAGGCGCTAAGTTTTGCCTGCGCCGATGTCTTGACTTCAATAAAATAAAAATTACCCTCTTTTCCGGCAATAATATCAATTTCCCCTTTTCTAGTCCCATGGCTCCAATTTTCAAAATAATTTCTTTCCAAAATTTTATAACCCTTGTTCTTAAGATAAAAACAAGCCACCCTTTCCCCAAAATCTCCCAATTCCTTTGAGCCGCTCATAAAATTAAATCTTTTTTAACTCTTTAATCCTAACTTAAATTTCATTGCCAAAAAAGTGCCGCCGGCAATTCCCGCGCAATAAATCATTATCGCTAAAATGCTTTTTTGAGGATCCAAATCCTTAACAATATTATAAAGAACAACCATTCCAACGGCAACGGTGAGAAAAGAAAAAATCATTGACGGCAAAATTTTTTTCTCTGCAACATAGCGCCAATTCAAAGTGCTTAAAAAATCCTGCGCCACGCCGGCGATAAAATAAATCAAGAACTCCATATTTTTGAGAAAATCAATTTCTATTATTTTTATTCTACCAAAAAATTATTAATCAGTAAACACAAGAAGTTGACCCATCAAAAGTCCGATCCGCGAGCAGAGGCAAACGCCTTTGCCGACTTACTTCTAATGGGGGTTGACAATGGTTGCTCGTTTGCTATCATATACCTACACCTATGGTCAAGGTGTGGAAATCTAATAACAACCAACAATAAAAGCTATGTCTGAAAAAAAAGAAGGCACTCTTATTAATTTCAAGAAGGCTCAAGGATCAATATTAAAAATTATTAAAATGGTTGAAGCTGACGAATACTGCATAAATATTATGCAGCAAAATTTGGCGGCATTAGGGCTCTTAAAGTCCGCTCATCAGATGCTGATGGAGAATCATCTTAATACTTGTTTTAAGAAAGCAATGGAAACAAGCAATGAGAAGAGAAAACAAGAAATGATTGAAGAAATATTAAAAATCACAAAATTATTTATTAAATAAAAACAATATTGTTATGTTTAAAAAAACCGGAATTCAAATTAAAAATATTCGTTCAGAAAACGACAAAGCTTTAATTGAGACGGAAATTGATATATTGAAAGGAGTAAAAGACATTAATGTCAATGAAAAAAACGGCGAAACAATTATAGAATTTAATGACAGCATTATTTCTCAAGATAAAATAATAGGGGCAATAGAAAAAATTGGGTTTCAAATAGAGGGGAGGGGAAATGCTCTGCCAGCGGAAAGAGAATATACTTTTTTCGTTAAAGGAATGCATTGCGCTTCCTGCGAGATCTTAATAGAGAAAAGATTGGCGGCGCTGAAAGAAATAAAATCAGTTGAAGCGTCAACTGACAAAGGCAAGGTTTTTATTGTCCATCAAGGGCAAAGACCAGGCGTTAATAGATTAAACAGTATTTTTAAAAAAGAAGGCTATCTATTTTTTGATGAACCGGCAAAAATTACTGAACAAAAAAATGGAGATTTTTTTGTGATTGCTGGTACGGCTTTATTTATCATCATTGGCTTTTTTCTGATTAGAAACAGCGGTTTTGCCGGTTTAATAAGCGTTAATTCAAGTTCGTTTTTGCCGGCATTTTTCTTTTTAGGGCTTTTAGCCGGCGTTTCCAGTTGCGCGGCTTTGGTCGGCGGACTGATACTTTCAATGTCAAAACAATGGCTTGAAATGTACTCGGAAAAAAATTCAACCTTGGAAAAATTCCAACCCCATTTGATGTTCAATTTCGGAAGAATCGTTTCTTACGCTCTTTTAGGGGGAGTCATCGGCGCCATTGGCAGTAAATTCCAAATTTCTTTAACTTTTAGTTCTATTTTAATTGTCGCTGTTTCTACGATGATGTTATTTTTAGCGTTGCAAATGTTGGGGATAAAAACCTTCCGAAAATTTCAGTTTACAATGCCTAAATTTATAACCAGGCGCATTGCCGATGAAACAAAATTTCAAGGAAAATATATGCCTTTTCTGATGGGGGCTTTGACTTTTTTTCTGCCTTGCGGTTTCACCATAACAGCGCAGGGGCTGGCCTTAATTTCCGGAAGCGCGATTCAAGGAGCCCTGATTATGTTCTTCTTCGCGTTAGGAACCTTGCCATCTCTTCTGGCAATCGGATTATCGGCGATTAAATTTTCTCAAAAGCCGCATTTAGCCAATAAATTTCAAAAGGTTGCCGGCGTTCTAGTTTTATTTTTCGCTCTTTTTAATATCAACTCCCAATTAAATGTTTTAGGGTTTTCCAGTTTTAGCGATATAAAACTCAATTCCAACAACCTGTCGTCAACCAGTAAGAACAACGAGGGACTCCCGCCCATTGTTAACGGCGAACAGGTTATAAAGATGAATGCTTCAAGCTCAGGCTACAAGCCAAATTATTTTAAAGTGGAAGCTGGAATTCCAGTAAGTTGGGAAATTACCGATAAAGGAACGAGCGGTTGCACCAATGCCATTATTTCAAAGGGCTTATTTAGCGGAGAAATCGTTCTTACTCCGGGCCAGACAATTGTTAAAGAATTTACGCCGGTCAAACCGGGAAAATACAAGTTTTCCTGCTGGATGGGAATGGTTTCCGGTATCATAGAAGTGATTGACAAAAAAACCGCGGTTCAAAATTTTAACACCGCTCAAGCGGCAAATAATATAGAGAGCGACGATGTTATCCCTTCCGGCGCCAAAGGTTGCGGTTGCGGCGGCGGGAGCGGCGGAAGTTGCGGGGCGAGATAAAAATATAATTTAATTTTCAAATATGACAATGAAAAATAAACACTTATTAATAATGCTTGTATGTTGCGCTTTGGCAATGTTGGCTATAATCATATTGCCTAAATATTTTGATATTGGTTCGTTTGCCGTTTTATTAATTTTGCTTTGCCCGCTTTCTCATATTGTTTTGATGAAATTATTTATGAAAAAAGATGATACTATCGCTAAAAATAAAACTAATAACGATTGTCATTAAAAAATAATTTTAATAATTAAAGTTAATAAACATGCAAAAAGCAAAATTTCAAATTAATGGCATGCATTGCAACTCTTGCGCTATTTTAATTGAAGATAGATTAAAGAATCATGAAGGAATTATCAATGTGAAAGTAAATTATGAATCCCAAAAGGCGGTCGTAATCTATGACGAGCAAAAAATTCAGGAATCGGAGATCATTCAAACCATTAAAGAAGCTGGAAATTACCAAGTAGAAAAAATTGGAGAAAAAAAAGAAGAACCGCAAAGCAACAATTCTCTTTCTTATAATAAAGATGAAAAAGAAAAACTCCAATCATCATCGGAATTTCTAACTCCATTAAAAATCTTAACGGGCTTCGTTGTTATTTCTTTGAGTTTGAATATCGCTTCGCTTGTTATGTTGGGAAAATTATTGCCGCAAGAAGTAAACCAAGCCAACGCAAACATTAATGCGGCGATTGGTCAGAATTTGCCGTCTCAAGATAATCCTTCTGCGGCGCAACCTTCACAAATTGAAAATCAACCAACTATCCAGGCTTTTGAGATTACAAAAAGCAATCATATTCGCGGAGATTTTGACGCGCCGATTACTTTGGTTGAATTTTCCGATTTTGAATGTCCATTTTGCGAAAGGCATTACCAAACATTAAACAAAATTCTTAATGATTACAACGGAAAAGTCAGATTAGTTTATAAACATTTTCCATTAGGTTTTCATCCCAACGCGCAAAAAGCGGCTGAGGCATCGGAATGCGCCGACGAGCAAGGAAAATTTTGGGAATATCATGACAAACTATTTGAAAATTTGACCGCAAGCGGTTATAGTCTCGCGAATTTCAAAAAATGGGCGGGGGATTTGGGATTAAACGAGAGGAAATTTAACGACTGCCTTGATTCTGGAAAATTCGCTCAAAAAGTTCAAGCTGATTTTCAGGAAGGATCGGAAAAAGAAGTCAACGGCACGCCAGCCACTTTTGTTAACGGCGAATTAATAAGCGGCGCCTTGCCATATGAATTATTCAAACAAGCAATTGACGGTTTGCTTAATCAATAATTTATGAATAATATTAAAAGCCGTCTTACTTTTTTAGCGGCAGGATTGAGTTCTGTTTTATTCTTTTTACCCATTAAAGCCTTGGCATTTTGCCCTATGTGCGTTGTGGCAACGGGATCATTGCTGGGAATTTTCCGCTGGCTCGGAGTTGACGACACAATTATTGGCCTTTGGCTTGGCGGATTTATTCTTTCCTTTTCTATAGCGCTCAATAATTTCTTGGTTAAAAAAGGAAAAAAAATAAAATTTCAGTTCCTTCTCATTCCCATTATTTTTTATGGTCTTACCGTGTTATTTTTGTATCAGTTTGACGCTTTAAGTCCTTACAGTAAAATTTTTGGCATCAATAAAATCTTTTTCGGCATAATTTTTGGCAGTTTGCTTCTTTTATTTGCCCCTCATTTAGATAGATTTTTAAGGAAACGAAATCATGGCAAAATTTTTATTTCGCATCAAAAAGTTTTAACAGCTCTTATTTTGCTTCTTACTTTTAGCTTCGTTTTATATTTTATCCTAAAATAAATATGACCAACCAATTGACACAAATTGACGAACTATTAACTAAAATAGATAAGTTAAAAAAAGAACATCAGCTCGATCTGTCTGCCGATGAAGACTTAAGTATTGCAGTGATGAATTTAGTCAGCTTGGAAGAACACTTTTTCTTTACCGGAGCTAAAACGGGCAAATCAGAATATTATGATTTATTGAATACCGTAAGACAGATGCGCAAGGAACTCTTGGGTAAAATTATCAAAGAATATGAGGGCGAAATTTGGTGTGTTTCAAAACATTTGCTTGCGGCCTGTATGAGATTGATTGAGGTTGGAACAAAGAAACTTGGAGAAAACAATAAAAAAGAAGCGGAGGTTTTATTTTCTAATGCATACGATCTTTACTCTTTATTCTGGGGAATAAATTTGAAATTAATCAATATTGGGGATGTCAAAAAAATTGATGACCAACAGTTGAATATTTATGATGATAATAAAAAAGGA
>MHMF01000042.1:15237-30239 GCA_001821475.1 Candidatus Nealsonbacteria bacterium RIFCSPLOWO2_01_FULL_38_120 | reverse complement strand
AGAAACTGGAAATTGGTAATAGAAAATAGAAATTGGAAATCAGATAGTTTTCTATTTTCCGTTTTCTAATTTCTATTACCATAAACCTGTCGCGTAATAATAAATCTGCTGCTTTGCTATAACTCGTCGGCTTGCCGCTTGGCAAACCTCAATTATCACGCAACAGGTTTAGATTTCTATTTTTCAATAACTATTTTTTAAATTCCGCGCCGAACGCAATGAGGCACGGTAGCGACTTCCCTCGGTATTATCTTCATGCCTTAATTATATCAAAATCAAGAAAAAGACTCCACCGATATAGTTGGATTTTTCTATTGCCTTACGGCAATAGGTCGCAATGCGCAGATTGCGCCGACGACTTCGCCCCTCTCACTGAGCCCAGCTTAGACCCTGCTAATGCAGGACTTTCGGCTGTTCCCAGCTTGCTTGGCGTGACGGGCGGTGAGTACAAGCTTCAGGAACATATTCATCGCCGCATAGCTGATCGGCGATTACTAGCGATTCCGGCTTCATGAGGTCGATTGCAGACCTCAATCCGAACTAAGAGACCGTTTGAAGGATTACCTCTGCCTTGCGGCTTTGCCCATTGTCGGTCCCATTGTATCATGTGTGCGGCCCAGGGCGTCAAAGGGCCATGCTGATTTGGCGTCATCCTCACCTTCCTCCCAATTATCTCGGGCAGTTTCCCGCGACACATATAACGCAGGATGAGGGTTGCGCATGTTACCCCATTTAAGGGTGCGCCTCAAGGTACATGCTGACGACAACCATGCAGCACCTGTTCGCCTGTCCTTGTGAGAAATTCCGCGTTTCTGCGGAATGTCAGGCGAATTTCAAGCCCTGGTAAGGTTCTTCGTTTGTTATCGAATTAAGCCACATGATCCACCGCTTGTGTGAAGCCCCGTCTATTCCTTTGAGTTTTAGCCTTGCGGCCGTACTTCCCAGGCGGGACACTTAACGCGTTAGCTTCGCCACTTGAAGGGTCGACACTTCAAATAGCCAGTGTCCATCGTTTAGGGCGTGGTATACAAGGGTATCTAATCCTTTTTTATGCCCACGCTTTCGTCTCTCAGCGTCAGGATTGCCCCAGCTGAATGCTTTCGCTTTTGGTGTTCCAGTCGATATCAACGGATTTCACCCCTACACCGACCGTTCCATCAGCCCCTAACATCCTCAATTCCGCCAGTTTTTTTTGCATTTCCAAAGTTGAGCTCTGGATATTTAACAAAAAACTTAACAAAACGCCTACAGACGCTTTACGCCCAATAAATCCGGATAACGCTCGAGGGTTCTGTATTACCGCGGCTGCTGGCACAGAATTTGCACCCTCTTATTCCTAAGGTACCGTCATACGCCGCACCTCACTACATTCATTGCGACGGAAATTAGTTGATAGAAACTGGAAATTGGTAATAGAAAATAGAAATTGGAAATCAGATAGTTTTCTATTTTCCGTTTTCTAATTTCTATTACCATAAACCTGTTGCGTAATAATAAATCTGCTGCTTTGCTATAACTCGTCGGCTTGCCGCTTGGCAAACCTCAATTATCACGCAACAGGTTTAGATTTCTATTTTCCAATAACTATTTTTTAAATTCCGCGCCGAACACAGTGAGGTGCGTCGAATTCTTCCCTCAGAAAAGCTCTTTACACCCCGAAGGGCTTCTTCAAGCACGCGGCGTCGCTCGATCAGGCTTTCGCCCATTGTCGAATATTCTCGACTGCTGCCTCCCGTAGGAGTATGGCCCGTCACATATTTCTATAATTACTTATAGTATAGACTATACCTTCACCCGCTTTAATTTTTTAAAAATTAAACGGGGCCAGCATATTATAAAGGATTTTACCCTTTATCTCGCTCCGATGAACATCGGAGCTAAGTCGTTACGGGGTCAAAATATATAACCTTTATCCCTCAATTTAGTAAACACTTTATCAATTTGACTTCCCACGGTATTGCCCATTATTCCATTATATCACAAAATAATTTGGGTTTCACCGTTATGAGCTGAATTTTACTAGAAAATTACTTCTCTAGGCGACCCTATGTTGATCGCAGTGCCATTGTTGGGGAACGCGCTCTCACGCCCCCTACCCGTCATTGCCTTGGTAGGCCGTTACCCTGCCAACTAGCTGATAGGATGCAGACCAATCCTCAAGCGGCTCTTGCGAACCTTTACTGGAAGCCGATTTATATCCACAAAGAGCCATTCTAAATTTCTAATTTCTAATTTCTAATTTTTAAATAATGATTAAATTTTCTAATTTTTAAATCCGATGAAACGGGATTAAAAATTAAATCATTAAAAAATTATTTAAAAATTGAAAATTATAAAATTAAGAATTCTTTATTTCTTTATGATTATAAATCGACTTCCAGGCTATCGGGTATTAGCTATGCTTTCGCATGGTTATTTCCGTCTTAAGGGTTTGTATCTACATGTTACTAACCCGTTTGCCGCTGTCTCGCCTACGGCGAGACCACCGATGACCAATGATAATAGCCGGTAACCACCGATAAAGAATCGGCGGAAATCAGCTATAAATCAGCGGAAATCCGTAGGTCTTGTCGTAGACAAGACCGCATGACTTGCATGCCTTATCCACGCCGCCAGCGTTCATCCTGAGCCAGGATCAAACTCTCAAAAAAACTAATTACCGCCGATGATAGCCGATGACCGCTGATAACTATCAGCGGAAATCAATTATAAACCAGTGGAAATCAGTGTGTTTTGACCGAAGTCAAAACAAATCGGAACAACTCTAAAAAACTGACTCAAAACTACTACTGTTTATTATTCTATTAAATTGGCTTCTTGATTTAACAGAATTTTTAATTGTCAACGATCTTTCCATATTTACCCTCCTGAACTTTGTTTTGCAAAATTCGGGAGGATAAACAAAATCAGGAATCCCGTTCCTGATTTTCAGCAACTCTCCTATTTCTATTTTATAAATTCTATTTTTATCTTACTCCCCAACAATCTCCTGTCAATAGTAATTTTGCGATGAATAGCCTCCTGCAGGAATTGGACCCGCGTCTGCGGTTTACAAAACCGCTGCTTTGCCACTAAGCTAAGGAGGCAAAGTGGATAATTACCATTGACCCGCTGTCTATTTTTTTTTCATTATTTTCTGCCAATAGTCCCCAGGGAATTTTTTCTTTTTTTCAATATTCCGTTGGCGCGATCTCATAAGCCACTCCCCTATTTTATTTTCAATTTTTAACATAAAAACCATTATCTTGGAAAGATATCTCTGCAGGATAGTTTCTGCGGAAAACGATCTTATTGTTTCATTATTTTTTATTCTGGCTTTCAAGGACACGAAAATTCTGGGAATAATATTCCCTCTTAATGGCAAAGCAACTAAAACAGGAATCTTGCGGCAAGCAATCAGCGCCATTCCCGCAAAACTGCCAATCAAAATTATTAAAGCGATAATTTCTACCATTTTTTTAAATCCAAATATCAAAATCTCAAATCCCAAATAAATCCAAAATTCAAATATCTAAATTTAAAACTTCCCCCTCCTCGCTCCTCCCCTCCGATGGTCATTGGAGGGGAGGAATGGTGGGGATTGTTTTAGATTTTAGATTTTGAAAATTGTAATTTATTTGGGATTTGTAATTTTAGATTTTGAAAGCTTACACTTCAAATCTCGCAAACCTTTTTACTACTATATTCTCCCTTATTTTAGCAATATATTCATCAACCATTTGTTTTATTGTCTTTGCGCCGTCTTTCACCCAAATCTGATGTATTAGACAAACCTCTTCTTTGTATTTTTTAAGTTTGCCGACTACTATCTGTTCTATTATTTTTTCCGGTTTGCCTGAATTTTTAGCTTGTTCTTGATAAATTTTTTTTTCTCCGTTCAGAATATTTTCTGAAATATCTTTTTCATCCACAAACAAAGGATTCATTGATGCAACTTGCAAGCAGAGTTCATGGGCTAATATCTGGAAATCATTTGATTTCGCCACAAAATCCGTTTCGCACCTTAACTCAATTAGAACGCCAATCCTGTTATTTGGATGAATATAACTTACGACTATTCCGGCTTTTGTCCCCCTTTCCGATTTTTTCTCGGCGATTTCAATCCCTCGCTTTCTTAAGACATCTTTCGCTTTATCAAGATCGCCCTTCGTTTCTTCAAGGGCTTTTTTGCATTCAGCGATAGACACGCCTGTTTCCTCGCGAAGTTGTTTGATTTGATCTATGGAAACCATGACAATAAAAATTTCTAATTTTTAATTTCTAAATAAATTACAATTTTCAAAATCTAAAACCCAAAAAATTTTTGAATTTTGAACATTTAAATTTTGGATTTATTTGGAATTTGAGATTTTGATATTTGGATTTAAAAAACTACTTTATTTAACTGACTTTGCCTTTAATATCGTTTCTTTTAATTTTTCAAGAATATATTTCACAGAGCTTATCGCATCGTCATTGGCAGGAATTGGAAAATCCGCTATTGTCGGGTCAATATTAGTGTCTGCCACTCCTATTATTACCACATTTTTTTTCCTTGCTTCTTTCACCGCCAAGTCGTCTCTTCTCATATCTAAAACAAAAACCGCATCCGGAATCCTTTCCAGATTTTTAATGCCGCCGAATTTTATCGCTAAATCCTTAATTTCCTTGTCAAAATCAGCTCTTTCTTTTTTTGTGTATTTCATCAGCTCTCCGCTTTCTTTTTTCTTTTCCAAATCCTTGAAATAGTCAACTCTGCGCTTAAGCGTTAAAAAATTAGTAAATGTCCCGCCCAGCCACCTTTCCACGACATAAGGAATTTCGCAATCAATAGCTGTTTGTCGGGCGATATTTTTAATTTGCGGTTTTGTTCCGACTAAAAGCAAAACTTTGCCTTCGGAAACGATTTTTCCAATAAAATCAAGAGCTCCTTTCAATTTCTCTGCGGTTTTTTCAAGGTCAATCATATGGACGCCACTCCTCTCTCCGCTTATATATTCTTTCATTTTCGGATGAACCTTGGAAGTCCTGTGTCCCAAATGCAAACCAGCCTGAGCCATTTCTTCAACGCTTATTTTCACATCGCTAATTTTAACATCTTCCGTTTTTAAGTTTTCGGGCAATTTTTCTTCTGCCATAATATAAACTCAAAATTAAATCTCAAATCTCAAAATTAAGGTGTTGCTTCGCGATAATATATATTATACTAATTTGTCCCTTCAAAAAATAAATTCGTATACCTAAATTTTGCATTTTGAGATTCGCATTTTTAATTTTTCACAATATAAATATATTTTCAATATAGCATACCGAAAATTAAAATCAATACATCGTTTGGAAGATGCGGCCTTCGGCGGACGCTCGCTCGACCAGCCTCCCGCTCGCCTGCGGAGCCGCCAAAACCGCACATTGTTCTGTATACAGAACAATAACTCAAAACCATAACTTAAAACTCAAAACTTCATAATATCATAATACTTGTATTTTAATTTAGTTTTGAGTTTTAAGTTATGGTTTTGAGTTTTGAGTTTTGAGTTTTGAGCTTTGAGTTTATCATTATTTACTTTTCAAGCATTGTTTGTTATTATAAAAATAAATTACAAATTAAACATAATAAATTTATGAAGGACAACATTCATCCGAAATATCACGAAAAAGCGAAAGTTGTTTGCGCTTGCGGAAACTGTTTTGAGGTTGGTTCAACTAATGAGCATATTGATACTGAAATATGCTACAATTGCCACCCGTTCTACACAGGCAAGGAAAAAATCGTAGATACTCTGGGAAGGGTAGATAAATTTAAGAAAAAGATGGCAAAAAAAGAAACTTTTGCCAAAAAGAAAAAGAAATAATAGACTCTCCGATCAATGTTTGGTATTGAGGATATAAAAAAAGACTACGATGAAATTTTAAAACAACTCAGCGACCCCGGGCTGATTTCTGATTACTCCGCCAACAACCCGCCAACATCTTCTAAGTTGGGACGGATAGCCGATGTGGGCTGGGAAAAATTTGAAGAGCTGTCTAAAAAGAAAAAATCCTTGGAAAAAATAATTGAGAAACAAAAAGAAATAGACGGATTAAAAACTCAGATTGAAGAGAATAAAACAATCTTAAAAGCAAAGGACGACCAAGAACTGTCTGTTTTGGCGGAAAGCGAATTGCCGATTTTGCGGGAAAAAATTGACTCCATGGAAAAAGAGCTGGAAAATATGCTCGAGGAAAACTCCAGCCCTCAACCAGCGGCACAATCAGTTATCATAGAAATAAGGGCTGGAGCAGGCGGAGACGAAGCGGCTTTGTTTGCCGGAGAGCTTTATAGAATGTATTCAAAATACGCTACCTTGCAGAGCTGGAAACAGAAAATCCTGGATTCCCACCCGACCGAAATAGGCGGATTCAAAGAAATAATTTTTGAGATAGACGGAGATGTTTTCGCCAAATTAAAAAATGAAGGGGGCGTTCACAGAGTCCAGCGGATACCAAAAACAGAAAAAGCGGGTAGGGTTCATACTTCAACCGCGACAGTAGCGGTTTTACCAAAACCAAAATCATCTGAAATTAAAATTAAACCCGATGAAATAAAAATTGATTTTTTCCGTTCTTCCGGAGCCGGAGGCCAAAATGTGAATAAAAGAGAAACAGCTGTCCGAATTACTCATTTGCCGAGCGGAATAAGCGTGGCATCCCAAACCGAAAGGAGCCAAGCACAAAACAAAGAAAATGCTTTAGCTATATTGTCAGCCAAGATTGTTGAAAAAAGAATAGAGGAAGAGCAATCTCGGCTCGACGGAAAAAGAAATATTCAAATCGGAGGCGCAAAAAGAGCGGAAAAAATCAGAACCTATAACTTTCCTCAAGATAGGGTAACAGACCACCGGCTTAAAAAATCCTGGCACAATATTGAAGAAATAATGGAAGGAAAAATAGAAAAAATAATTGAATCTCTACAATAAAGATCTGTATAATTTCATCGTAGTAAAACTCCTACGATCGTAGGAGTTTTACTACGATGAAATTACTATTGTTTATATGTTTCAACTCCACCTTATATCCATTTATCTCTATTTTATCTCTATTTTTGGGCTTCCAGGGCCTTTATGTCTTCTTCGTATTGGCTCGCGATTTTCATAACCGAATCAGCGTAAAACTTATACTGCATATTAAGCCCGCCTGAAAAATATCTCAAAGAACCGTTCCATTCACTTTTATATGTCTGCGCCTTCGCGCCAGCGTCAGCTAAATACAATCCAGCCGCTAAAAAAGCGTCTTTGATATTCCACGGGTCCCCTGGTTTCCCGATTATTGATTTTATTTTGTCTACAAAAAGAACCCAAGTTGAGGGTATAAATTGAGCCGGACCCATAGCTCCTCCATAACCAAAACTCATCGGACAGGAAACAGGAGTATTAAAAGGGTCTCTTCCCAAATCCTTGCATATTGAGATAAAAGGAGAAATATCTCTTGTCGGTTTCATTACTCTTAGAACGACTTTTCCGCTATAAGCAACAATTCCTTCTCCAGTCACTTCGTTTTTCAAATAACATTGCCCGACATTTTTTCCCATATTTGATTCCTGAGTCAAAATAGCAAGCAAAAAAGCGGGCCTGATTCCAACCGCGCTTTCAACATATTTAGCAATTTCATACGCCTCGCCAAAAGTCGGAGCCTTAGAAACTCCTATTAATTCAAAAATCCTTGCCCTTATTTCGCTCGCTTTTTTCTGTATTTCGGTCTTTTGGATTAATTGCTTTTGATACTCTCCCTCTGTAAGTTGTAAATAATATTCTTGGTCTTTCTTGGTTTTATCGCTTTCATTTTTCTGAAGGGTTTGTATTTTTACAGTCCGCTCCAAATCAGTTTTTTCCTGGTCCAGCGACTCTTTTTGGCTTTCTAAATTTGTTTTTAAGACTTTAATGTCGCTAAGAATATTTTTACTCTTTGAATCTAATGCGATTAATGCCGCCAAGTTTTCAAAGAATCCAGATATTCTCCTCTCGGAAAATAAAATTTCCAGAATTGATTTCTGGTCTTCTACGTAAATGTCTCTTAATATTTCAGCTAATTTCAAAGTGGACCCTTTTATTTTGAGACTAGTTTTTATTATTGACGATTGAGTATCTTCTACTTGGATATTTAAATCATTAATCACTAAATTACTCTGATAAATTTGATAATTAAGATTTTTAATTTTTTGGCTTAAGGTGTAAATTTTATTCTTAACCGTTTGTTTCTCTCCCTGCGTCTTGCTTATATCCGACTCAATTTTATCGCTTTTTTCTTTGTAATATACTTCGCACTGCTCTAAATTTTTACGGCAATCAGCGGAACCGACACTCTCGCATCCTTTTTCAGCTAATTGAAGACATTTTTGTTCAATATCTTCTTCGGCAAAAATAGAATTCGGCAATATAAAAGCCAAGCAAAATACGATAAGCGAGGCAATTTTAAAAATTTTTAATAACATTACCCTTATATCATCTAAATTTACTTATGTCCTGAAATTGTTTTTCTGAAGCCTATTTTGGTTCTTTTGTTTCTGCCTTCACTTCGGCTGCCGATTCCTCGGCTTTTTTCTTTTTAACTTGTTCCACATCTTCCACCTTTTCTTCAACTTGCTTTGCTAATTCCTCTTCAACTTTCGCCGGCGGAACGGCTAAAACAACTATTTCGTCAGGACCCCTATGCGTCTTCACGCCTTCCGGCAAAATCAAATCCTTTATTAAAATTTCATCTTCAAATTTTTTCAGCTTGCTTATGTCAACTGTTATCTCGTGAGGAAGATTTTTCGGCAAAGCCCTTACTTTCAATTCATAAATTTCCTTAATTAAAGTCCCGCCCATATCCTTTAGAACTGGCGCTTCGCCTTCAAAAATCAACGGCACAACAACTTCAATTTCTTTGCTTAAAATGGGTTGGTAAAAATCAATATGTATCGGCGCCCCTGAAATAGGATTTTTTTTAATTTGATGTATTAAGACCAAAAATTTCTCTTTTCCCCCTTCAATTTTTAAATTAATCAACGAGCTCTCTCCTGCTTTCTTTAGTATATTTTTAAAATTTTTAAGATTTACTTCCAAAAGCAAATTTTTTATTTCAGGACCATACAAAACAGCGGGCGTAATGCCTTTTTTTCTTAAGTCCTTTACTTTCTTTCTTAATTTCTCTCTCCTTTCAACAGAAAAATCTAACATAAACTCTAATTATCATATTACTCCTTATTTTTCAATACCAATGCATTGAACCGGACATATATCAGCCGCTTCTTGATTGCACTCAATTTTAGAAACATCTAATTCATATTTCTCGCCTCCCAAATCCTTTGCGCTTAAAAGTGTTGATTTTCCATCATTTCCCATTTTCCAATGTTTCGGGCAGACAGCGGCGCAGGAACCGCATCCGATGCAAATCCCGCGATTATGAATTATTTTCATATAATTTTACAAATCATTTACAAGCCCTTGTTTCAAACATCCTAATTTTTTCTTCCACTTTTTTTTGAATAGCGTCTTTGATATCTGCTAAAAGTTTGTATGGTTTTGTTTCTTCTTGATTTTCTCTTAATTTTTTCTCCAAGCAATCCCTCCAAATCAATCTTATCTCTGTATTAATATTTATTTTAACAATTCCTAAATCAATGGCTTTTTTTATATCCTCTTCGGAAATGCCGGATCCCCCGTGTAAAACCAAAAATTTCTTCATTGTTAAACAGCTAATATTTCCCAGCCGTTCAAAATCAATTCCTTTCTCTTCCTTATACATTCCATGAGTCGTGCCAACAGCTATTGCCAGACAATCCACATTGGTCAAATCCGCAAATTTTTTGGCTTGTTCCGGCGAAGTAAGATCGTCTTCTGTTAGAATAACTTTTTTTTGATGGATCCCCGACTCCCCCTTTATCGCCCCTAATTCTCCTTCTATTAAAACACTTTTCTTCCGGGCGTACTTTATAACTTCTTTGGTATACCGCGCGTTTTCCTCAAAAGGAAAAGAAGACCCGTCAAAATGAACCGCGGAATAACCGCAATCAACAGCCTTCTTGATTAACGCTAAATCTTTACCATGATCAAGATTCAAAAAAAACGGAATTTTATATTTTTTTTCTGCAATTTTAATTAAAGCGGAAATTTCTTCTATCCCTAAAAATTTCGCTTCGCCCTCCGATGTGCCGATTATAACCGGCGTTCTTAATGCATTTACCGCGCCAAAAATTCCCTTCAACTGCTCAAATGTTGAGATATTAAACTGGCCTATAGCGTAATGATTTTTCCGCGCATCCTGCAATATATTTTTAAGATTTTTCATATTTTAACTTTTTAATTTTTACTTTTTCCCAATTATCGCCCTCCCCCAATAATCCGTTCTTCGCGCCCCATTGTTGCAGGCAAGAAGCAGAGTTGGCTATTCCTAATTGCATTGCATATCCTATGTCGCCGTTCGCCTTGATAAAACCAGAGACAAATCCAGCCCCAAAAGAATCGCCGGCGCCTGTCTTGTCAACCACTTTTGTTTTTAAGACATTAGCGCTGTAAAAATATCTTCCGTCAGAAGCTACAACGCCTTTTGCGCCTTTTGTCATTATGGCGATTCCCGGGCACATTTTGTCAATTTTCTCAAAAATTTCTTTTTCTTTGATAAAAGGAATTTTTGTTAAAAAGGACGCTTCCTCTTGATTTAAAATTAATATGTCAATTTTACTTAAAATTTCTGACAAAATTTTTCCGGGCAAAGAAATCTGAAAAGTCCCTGGATTAAAAGCAATTTTTATCTCCTTTTCTTTTGCGAAATTAATAATACTTTTTGAGGTCTCGCAAGCAAGACCAGAAAGCGGAGCCAAATAAAACCATCTTGACCCCATTTTGTCCCAAGGAATGTCTTCTCGGGCAAGCAACTCAGACGCGCCCCTGTAAGCGATAATAGTTCTGTCTTTTTGAGATAAATTAAAAATAATAGAATGATTTGTGGGTTTTCCTTTTTCTTTGACAAAATCCACGGCCACTCCCCTATTATTTAAGTCCTTTATTATTTCTTCCCCGGCAAGGTCTTTCCCAATTGCTCCGCAATAAGCAGTTTTCAAACCCTGCTTTGCAAATGTTGCGCTGGTATTGATTCCTCCCCCGCCGCAATAAAAATAAATTTCTTCCACATCAACTTTTGAACCCAAATCAAAACATACGCCTTTGCCTGCGGTAAATTTCTTTCCGACAATTACTTGTTTTTTATTTAGCCGCAAAAAAATGTCCTGAGCGGCCGAACCAAAAGTTATTACATCAAACATAATAACGAAATTAAAAACTAAAAGCTAAAAGCGTAAAATTAAGGTATCAATTATAGCGGGAACATTTCTCGCTATAATCATAGCGAGAAATGTTCCCGCTATAATTGATAATATATATTATTGTTGCGAACGACACCATAGTTTTTAATTTCTCGCTTTGCATTTTGCGTTTAATTAGCCCCGCGGATCCAATAATGCTCTATTTTTATCAGCAACAACAATATCATCAAGACCATTTAAGAATAAAATTGTCTTTATTGCTGTATCCGGATTCAAAGAAATGCTTTTGATCCCCTCTTTGACTAAAAATTCCGCAAAATCCGGAAAATCAGAAGGCGCTTGTCCGCAAATTCCGCAATATTTGCCCTTTTCATTGCAAACTTTTATTACTTTCCTTATCATTCTTTTAATGGCAGGATTTCTTTCGTCTCCTATATGAGAAATTCTTGAATTATCCCTGTCAAGCCCGAGGCATAACTGAGTAAGGTCGTTTGAACCAATTGAAACTCCGTCAAAAATTTCTAAAAATTCCTCAATAAGCACGACATTAGTCGGTATTTCACACATCATATAAATTTTTAGCCCATTTCCCCTCCCCCCCCCTTCTTTAAGAGAGATTTCCCCCGCCTCTCCTCCCCTCCGATGACCATCGGAGGGGAGGATTGAGAAGGGTGTACCCCCTTTCTTCAAGCCATTTTTTTCCATTAAATCAACTACTTTTCTTCCTTCCTCAACGGTTCTGCAAAAAGGAACCATCACATTTATATTCGCCAATCCAAAAATATTCCTCGCTCTTTTTATCGCCTCGCATTCTAAATTAAAAGCCGGCTGGAACTTTTCATCAAGATAACGGCAGGCGCCCCTAAATCCGAGCATAGGATTTTCTTCAACTGGCTCAAAAAATTCCCCGCCTATTAAATTCCTATATTCGTTTGTCTTAAAATCGGAAAAACGAACAATTACCTCTTTGGGATAAAAAGCCGCTCCAATTTTCCCCATGCCTTGGGCTAATTTTTCAATATAAAAGTCGGTTTTGCTTTTATAACCAAAAGCAATCTCATTTATTTTATTTTTCACGATTGAAGGCATCTTCCTGTAATTTATCAAAGCAAGCGGATGTATCTTTATATTATTAGCGATAATAAATTCTTCCCGCGCCAAACCCACTCCATCGTTGGGAACAAAACTCAATCCGAAAGCCAAATCCGGCTCCCCGACATTCATCATTATTTTAACTGCCGGTTTCTTCAAATTAGAAACATCGGTTTTTTTAATTTCAAACGGAATAATCCCCTGATAAATTTTTCCTGTCTCCCCCTCGGCGCAACTCACCGTAATCTCCTGGCTTGTTTTAATCACTCTGGTTGCGTTTCCAACTCCAACCACAGAAGGAATGCCAAGCTCCCGGCTTACAATGGCAGTATGGCAAGTTCTACCCCCCCTATCTGTGATAATAGCTGAAGCGATTTTCATCACCGGAACCCAATCCGGATCTGTCATATCAGTCACTAAAACCTCTCCTTTTTTGAAGTCCTTTATGTCTTTGACATTCATTATTTTTCTCGCTCTCCCCTGCCCTATTTTATTACCCACGCTTAATCCCTCCGCTAATAATTTTATCTTTTTATTATTTTTATCTAACACATAATTTTCTAAAACCGCTAAGTTTTTTCTGCTTTGGACTGTTTCCGGCCTTGCCTGCACAATATATAATTTTCCAGCCTTGCCGTCTTTCGCCCATTCCATATCCATTGATTTACCATAATAATCCTCAATTAAAACAGACCAGCGACTAAGATCTAATATCTCCTCGTCTGTCAGAACAAACCTTTGTCTGTCTTTTATTGGTGTAGAGATATTCTTCGTAGTTGCCTTTTGATTTTTATTATAGATCAATTTAACCAATTTCCTGCCTAACCGTTTTTCTAAAATCGGCTTAAAACCGCTTTTTAGGGTCGTTTCAAAAACATAATACTGATCCGGATCCACCATTCCCTTAACTATATTCTCTCCCAATCCATAACTGCCGTTAATCAAAATAACATCTCCAAATCCATTTTCTGTGTCGCAAGAAAACATAACCCCGGAATAAGAAAGATCGGAACGGATCATTTTTTGCACCCCGACGCTCAAAGCGAGTTTCAAATGGTCAAATTTCATCTCTTCGCGATAAACAATGGCTCTGTCTGTAAAAAGAGAAATAAAACATTTCTTTACCGCCTCCGCCACATTTTTATCGCCTCTTATATTCAAATATGTTTCCTGCTGGCCAGCAAAAGAAGCGTTTGGAAGGTCTTCAGCCGTGGCGCTGGAACGGACCGCCACATCGGTTTGTTTTTCCCCGTATTCTCGAGACATAAGCGAATAGGCGTCGGAAATTTCTTTTTCCAAATCCTCGGGCAGGTGTGAACGCGCGATCAAAGCCCTTACCGCCCTTCCCTTCTCTTGAAGATTTTTAATATCGGAAACATCAATATCTCGTAAAATTTCTTTTATTTTTTCTTTAATGCCTGCTTTTTCCAAAAAATCAAAATAAGCTTTTGCTGTCGTTGCAAAACCATCAGGGATATTTATCCCCTTGGGAGTTAATTGTTGAATCATCTCGCCCAAAGAAGCATTCTTGCCCCCGACCAAAGTAATATCTCCTATCCCCACCTCCTTAAACCAAAGAATATTTTTTTGTTCTTTTTCCATAACAGCTTAAATTAAAAAGTTAAAACGCAAAATTAAAGTATCAATTATGACAGGAGTATTTCATAACGGAAACATTTTCTATCACGATTAACGGGATATGCTCCAATTATAAAATACTCCTGCTATAATTGATGATATACACTGTCGCGAAGCGACACCTTATTTTTGCATTCTTCGTTTTGTGTTTTATATTTAATTATTATACCTCAACTCCTAAAAACAAAAAAGTGCAAAACTAAAAATATTGATGTTAAGATTAAACCGACGGTCGCATTTTTAATGGAAAAATGATCTTTTTTAGTTTTCCATCGTAGTAAAAAATCGCCGATCGGAGGAAATTTACTACGATGAATTTAACGAAAAATGCGCTAAAAAACTTGACAAAGATAATACATTATGCTATCAATAAAACATAGTGAAAAAAACGCGTAATTGTAGCAAAAACAGCTCATTACACAAGCCAATAAACTAATATGGAAAATTTGGAAAGGAACCGAAGATGGAAACGCAACAGAACGAAGAAAACGCAGCGACTTACACCCACTACATCACTTGGGGAGATGCGAGGAGATTCTTCCTGACTCTGGCTACGGGGGGATTGGCAGTCCTCAATTTTCTCCTGATAATCCAAGCGTGGAAAATGCTCGGGTTGGGAGAACTGACCATGAAACAGCCGTATTCCTGGAGGCAACTGGTGATTTGCTGGGCGTTCGGTGGCGAATATGTTATTATCGCCTGTACCGCAGTATGCATCACAGCCACAATCAAGGGAGGTTTCAGGAATTTGAAACCCATAAATGAAGATGGGCTCATCGATGGGCTCATCATTGGGCTCATCATTGGGCTCATCATTGGGCTCATCAGTGGGCTCATCATTTGGCTCATCTTTGGGCTCATCTTTTGGCTCATCATTTGGCTCATCGGTGGGCTCATCAGTGGGCTCATCATTGGGCTCATCTTTGGGCTCATCTTTGGGCTCATCGGTGAATTCACTACATAGCCTTCTTCCCCCATAACCGCAAAACCCGCGAAGATAGTTTTCTCTATCATC
>MHMF01000042.1:0-15223 GCA_001821475.1 Candidatus Nealsonbacteria bacterium RIFCSPLOWO2_01_FULL_38_120 | reverse complement strand
TCGCGGGTTATTTTTTATCTATAATACCTTGAATTACGAATGTCCTTCAACTCTTTGTGTTTTGGTTTTGGCTACGACTTTGCAAAAATTTTGAGCCGGAATGCTTCGTATATACGGCTCAAAATTTTTGCTTCGTCTCGCCCCGAAAACCAAAACAAAATATCTATGATATAATTAGTTCGCTCGTTCGGAAAAGAAAATTGCGACTTTCTTTTCCTCTCTCGCTCGCTAATTATAAATCAGGAAACTAATATGACGAAAACACTTCCCGCCATGATTATAGCGGGAAGTGTTCCTGCTACATTATTTCAGTTTCAGTTTTTGGAAATCAAAGAGTTTTGGGTAGTTAAGATCGTGCCAATTTTTACAGGGGCTTGGTTTAAAATTTCTGAATCCGCTTTTTTTATAAAACTTTTTCGCCCGGATATTATCCTTAAACACATCCAAAACAATTTCTCCGTATCCGTTTTCTTTGGCAAATCGTTTAATTTTTTCAAGCATAAGAGCGGCCAATCCCCTACCCCTAAATTCTTTAGCGGTATAAAATCTTCTCATTAAAGCCGTTTTATCCGCAAGGCAATTTACTCCCCCGCAAGATACAATTTTTCTATTGTCCACCGCTATAAAAAACGCTTCTCTCTCGCCTCCGAATGTCTTGCTAAGATCTTTCAAATCATAGCTAAATCTTTTATCCCAGCCCATCTCGTCAAAAATTCCGATGCAAAATAAATACGCTTTTTTTTCATCTTTTTCCTTAATTTTTCTGATCTCAATATCCATAATAACGAAATTAAAAATTAAAAGCTAAAAGCGCAAAACTGAAGTATTAATTATGACGGGAGATGCTCCCGTCATAATTGATGATATATATTATCGCGAAGCGACACCTTAATTTTGCATTTTTCGTTTTGCGTTTTACGCTTACCGTAAAATTAGCTTAATTTCTTCCACAGATTCCGGGTTTGACAGAGCGCTTAAATCGCCGAGCTCCTCGCTGGTAAATAATTTTCTCAAAATTCTTCTCATTATTTTGCCAGAACGGGTTTTCGGCAAATCTTTTACTAAATAAACCTCTTTCGGCGTTGCTATGGGCCCTATTTCTTTTCTTATCTGCCGAACAACTTCTTCTTTTATATTTTCCGCAGATTTGTCTGTTTTGCAAACGACAAAAGCAACTGGAACTTCGCCTTTTATTTCATCCGCAACTCCGACAACAGCGCATTCTGTAATATCAGAATGTAAAGCAATGGCGCTCTCCAACTCCCCTGTTGCGATTCTGTGCCCCGCCACTTTTATAACATCGTCAATTCTACCCACAATTCTTATCAGCCCGTTTTTATCTTTACAAGCGCCGTCGCTGGTAAAGTAAATTTTATTCCCGCATTCGCTCCAATATGTTTCCAGATATTTTTCCGGATTTTTATAAATCCCTCTCAAAAGTCCGGGAGCGAATGGCGGAAGAATAACCAAATTTCCCTGCTCCCCTATTTTACAGGACTTTCCTTTTTCATTCAAAATAGCAAAATTTACTCCCGGAAAATGAATCCCGGCAAAAGTCGGCTTAAACGGCCCTATTCCGGGCAGAGAAGTAATTAAAATACCTCCTGTTTCTGTCTGCCACCAAGTATCAACCAAAGGGCATTTTTCTCTTCCCACTTCTTTGAAATACCATTGCCAGGCGGCTTTATCAATCGGCTCGCCGACAGAACCTAAAATCTGTAGAGAATCCAATTTATATTTTCTCGGATATTCAACTCCGTATTTTTCAAACATTCTTATGGCCGTAGGAGCGGTATAAAAAGTTGTTATTCCGTATTTATCAATAATTTCACACCATCTGCCCGGATCAGGATAATCCGGCGCGCCCTCAAAAATTACAAATGTGGCGCCATTAAGCAAGGGCCCATAACAACTGTAAGTATGTCCGGTAATCCAGCCAACATCAGCGGTTGACCAAAAAATATCGTCTTCTTTTAAATCAAAAATCCATTTGGCTGTAAATTTCGCCTGAACACCGTATCCGCCGCACGAATGAACGCAACCCTTTGGCTTGCCGGTAGAACCGCTCGTGTAAAGTATGAAAAGCGGATCTTCGCTGTCCATTGCTTCGGCAGGACACCAATCGCTTTCATTTTTTATCAAATCTTGATACCAAAAATCCCTGTCCGGCTGAAAAAAAATTTCATTCCCCGCTCTTTTCACAACGACAATTTTTTCCACTTTCGTTTCTTTAATTCCTTCATCAGCGCCCTGTTTAAGATTCACGACTTTACCCCGCCTGAAATATCCATCGGCTGTAATTAAAATTTTCGCTTCAGTATCCTGCAATCTTACTTGCAGGGCTTTTGGGCTAAAAGCTGAAAAAACAACAGCGTGAACAGCGCCGATTCTGGCGCAAGCAAGCATTGAAATTATAACTTCTGGAATCATAGGCGAATAAATCCCGATTCTATCCCCTTTTTGCGCGCCCATTTTTTTTAAAGCATTAGCAAGCCGATTAACTTCTCTAAAAAGATCGTAATATGAGAAAATTCTCTGCCGCTCCCCCACCGCTTCCGGTTCCCAAATCAGGGCAACTTTATTTTTCTTTTCCTCTAAATTTTTATCCAAAGCGCTTTCGGTTATATTAATCTTTCCACCCACAAACCATTTAAAATAAGGCGGTTTATGTTCAAAGGCCTTTTTCCACTTTTTTTGCCAAAAAATTTCTTTTGCCAGCCCCTCCCAAAATTTAACAGGATTGGCAGATGCTTTTTTATAAATCGCCCTGTTATTTATCAACGCCTTTTTCTGAAAATTTTTATCGGGATAATATAATTCTCCTTTTTTTATCATGATTTTAATATTTTATTTTTATTATCTTTATTATAACTTATTTTCCGAAGAAAACGCAATACTTATATTCATCGCTACTCCGCCGACAACGAATATGAATGGAATCTCTCGACAGACAGGAAAAAACCCAATCGCGCAACGCAAAACCCGTTCCGACATCCGTCGGAACGGGCTCTTTTTTTTGAGAAAAATCTACATTTTTTTCCCCACGAATTCCGCAAAATCGGCTAAGCGGGTTGAATATCCTGTTTCATTATCATACCAGCCAAGAACTTTTACAAGATTGCCATTTACCATTGTCTTTTCCAAATCAACTATTGAAGAATAGGTATCGCCGACATAATCAGAAGAAACCAATGGCTCGCCTTCCGTCCTGAAAATTCCTTTCAGGGCTTTTTCCGCTTTCTTAAAAATATTGTTCACTTCTTCTTTAGTTGTTGATCTTTCTACTTCAACGATTAGATCTAACAAAGAAACAGTCGGAGTTGGCACTCTTATAGAAATGCCGTCAAGTTTTCCTTTTAGTTCAGGAATAACTTTTCCGATCGCTTTAGCCGCTCCAGTGCTTGTTGGAATTAAATTTATAGCAGCCGCTCTTGCGCGCCTTAAATCTTTGTGAGGCAAATCCAAAATTCTTTGGTCGTTGGTATAACTATGAATAGTTGTCATAAATCCCTTGGTAATCTTAAAATTATCGTTCAAAATTTTCGCCATCGGAGCTAAACAATTCGTTGTGCAAGAGCCCATGTCAATTATATTGTCTTTCTCAGGATTATATTTTTCCTCATTAACCCCTAAAACATAACTGGGAATCGCTTCGTCTTTTGCGGGCGCTGAAATTATAACTTTTTTAGAGCCAACTTTAATATGCTTCTCCGCGCTATTCAAGTCAGTGAATAATCCAGTACATTCCAAAACAATATCAACCGCCATTTTTTTCCAAGGTAAATTTTCCGGATCTTTTTCCGCCAAAATTACACAATCAATTTTTCCGTCATATCTGCTGTAAATAGAATCGTATTTCAAAAGATGTTCTAATGTCGCCTTATCCGTCAAATCGTTTATGGCAACTATTTCTAAATCGGGATGATTCTCTAAAATTTTTTTATATGCTTGGCGGCCTATGCGGCCAAAGCCATTTATCGCAATTTTTATCATAATTTAGCTACGAATTACAAATATATACGACTATACGAAAACATATTCGTATATTCGTACTAAATTCGTATTTCGTAGCCATATTATTCTTTAATATCAAGTAATTCATTGATAACGCTCTTATCAAATCCAATGACTATTTTCTCTCCAATCTCTATAACCGGCACTCCCATTTGGTCTGACTTTTCAATCATTTCGTCCAAAGCCGCTTTATTTTGCGAAACATCAATATCTTCAAATTCCACTGAATAGCTCTTTAGATATTCTTTTAATGTAACGCAGTAGGGGCAGACCGGGGTTGAGAAAACCCTCACTCTTTTTTTATTTTTTATCGCGTCCATAAAATTATTGTATTTGGCTAATTAAATCTTTTACCTCGTCGCAGATATCTGAAGGATTACTCCCTGTGATTTTGCAAGTAAGGGCTGTAATATTTTTAATCTCCGCCTCTTCTCCGCCAGTTTCACCAGAGCCAACCCTGTAATATTTGCACCCTAAAACAATTGTCGGAATTCCTCCTGTGCTGTATTTGTTAAAAATGTCTTCATCTGCCTGTAAATCCATATTGTCACGGAAAAAAACTTCTTTTTTAAATTTTTCCATAATTGTTTTAAAAATTGGATATTCCCAATTGCAATACGGACATGTTTTGGAGCCAAAAAAATAAACAACAGGTTTGTCCCCTTCCTTGCAAATTTCACCATTGTTTACCGAGAAAGACCCCAAAGTAGTGTCTGTCTCAACCGCCACAGGGCTTGTTTCTTCCAAATTTATAACTTCCGGGAATAAAAATTTGCCGTCTTTTGTAATGTACGACTCCATTTCATTTCCCTGTAAGCTGAATTTTATTTTATAAAATCCGTTTTCTTCACCTACATCAACCAAAGAAGCTGTGCCGTTTCCTCTTAAGATATTATTGTTTATAAAATTTATGGCTTTTTCCGCAATCTGTTGGCCGAATTGGGCATTATCCCCAGAAATACCCGATTTGTCGGGATAATTCAAATAAACAAGCGCTCCAATGACTAAAACGCCAGCGACCGCTATCAACGCCATTGTAATTGTTTTTTTATTCATATTATTATTCCCTTATTTTATTTTTTAATTATTGATATTTTCAGCGACTTTAATTTTAATATTAACACGCAATTATTTTTTCCGCCAAACTATTACCTCCCCCTCCGATGACCATCGGGGGGGTGAGCAAGGGGAATAATTTTAAAGATTACATTTATTTTTAACTTCAAGCGATTTTCCTAAATCGTATTCAATCAAGCCTCCAAAATGAATCTCAAAATTAATAATATCATTGTCTGAAATTTTTTCAATATGTTTTACAAGCGCCCTCAAAGAATTATGGCTTGCCACGATTAAAATATTCTTCCCGGTTTTTAAGTCCTTTTCAATATATTTTTTATAAAAAGGAACAACCCTTTTAACGACATCTTTCAGGGACTCTCCGCCCGGCGGCGCCATATCATAACTCCGCCGCCATTGCCTTACTTTTTCTTCCCCGTATTTTTTTATCATCTCTTCTTTATTTAATCCTTGCAAATCCCCGTAATATCTTTCGTTAAGTTTTTCTGAAACAAAAACAGGCAGATCGTTTTCGCTTATATCTTTGAAATGCCCCCATTTTTTCATTTTCCCAAGATCCAAATGAATAAAAATCGGATATTTATTGTCATGCTCAAAAATCCTTGCCGCTGTATCTATATTTCTGAAGAGCCGTGAACAATAAATCGCGTCTATTTTATTTTGAAAAATTTTCTGAGCAAGGACTTTCGCTGATTCTTCCTGTCCTTCCGCCAGCGGAATATCCACCCAACCCGTAAACCTGTTTTCCTCCTCGTTCCACTGCGATTTCAAATGCCTTAATAAAAATAATTTTGCCATAATTTTGCCATAATTTTATTATATTAATTAAATAATATTTTTTGCTGTTGCAAAAATAATTTTATTCTTTGATCCGCTAAATTACAATAATTTTTATCAACATCATAGGCAATATATTTTCTATTTGTTTTTAATGCCGCTATGCAAGTAGCGCCACTTCCTACAAGCGGATCCAATATAACATCGTTTTCAAAAGTATAAAGTTGAATCAAGCGATAAGGTAATTCAACAGGAAATGGATCCGGATGTTTTACTCTTGTCGCTCTTTCTGTTGAAAATTTCCAAATATTTTTTGTAAATTCTAAAAATTCTTCTTTTGTTATGGCGCTCTTTTTTTCTGCTGACCGTAGCGAGTGAAAGTATCCTTGCAAAAAACAAGAACATACTCGTGAACATCCCACAACACAGGATTGCTTGCTTTTAGGTATGACCCCCAAGCAGTTGACGGGCTTGCGCTGTTTCCTTTATCCCAAAGAATTTCACCCCGCATTAAAAAACCCAAAGCATCATGTCTTCAATAACATAAGAGTGAAGTGGTAAATATGGCTTTCTACCTAAATTAGCCACATTTATACAAACCATGCCACCAGGGACTAAAACCATAAAAGTTTCTCTAAATACTCGTCTTAATAATCCCCTGTATTCTTCAAGAGATAAATTTTTATCATAGTCTTTGCCAGCATTATAGGGGGGGGGAAGTAACCATCAAATGCACGCTATTATCGGGAAGTTCTCCCATGGCCTCGCTACTTTTACAAAAAATCTTGTTTATATTTTGCGAAAATATCTGATTCTCAATATAATTGACATTTTTTCATTATTCAATCCCTCATATAATCTGCCCGCATAAAACAAAGCATGGTCGTGATTTATTTTCGCTGGAGCGCCGAATGAACTTGTTTTGGAACCGTTAATAATTTTCATTTTTATTTATTAATTGAATTTCTCTATCTATTTCCACCAATCTATTATATTTTACCATTCTTTCTTTTTTCGCTGGCGCTCCTGATTTTATGAAATAAGCGCCAAAGCCGACAGCCAAATCAGCAATAAAATCATCCATTGTTTCGCCGGATCTGTGGGAAATAACCGCTTTCCAACCGAATGATTTTATTAATCGACCGGCTTCTATTGTTTCGCTTATTGTGCCAATTTGATTCGGTTTTATAATCGCTCCGTTGCAAGCGCCTGCCTCTTTTGCTTTTTTTATTCTTTCTATGTTCGTTGTTAAAAAATCATCGCCGACAATAATTATTTTATCTCCAAAATTTTTCATCATTAACTTAAATCCCCCACAGTCATCTTCCGCAAAAGGATCTTCAATAGAAATTATTGGATATTTTCCAACTATATTGCCGTAAAATTCAATCAAGCCATTTCTGTCAAATAATTTATTGTCAATTTTATATTTCCCATCAAAAAAAAATTGGGAAGCGGCGCAATCTAGCCCGATTTTTACATTATAATCCCCTATCGCCTCAACAACAAAATCCAATGCTTCTATATCATTAAAAATAGGCGGAGAAAAACCGCCTTCGTCCGCAATAACAATCCCCCTTTCACCAAATTTATTTTTCAAAATTATTTTTAATTTTTTGTAAACGACTTTTCCTATTTCTAAATTTTTTTCAAACGACTCTCCCTGCGGAATTATCATAAACTCCTGTATTTCCAAATTGTTTCTTCCGTGAACCCCGCCGTTTATAATATTAAAACACGGGGACGGCAACTTACAATCAATGTCTGGGGAGCATCTCCTATTGCAACTACAATGGGAGATGCCCCCTTTATATTGGATATTCTCACTGAGCTGGCTGATATAACAATACAAGGGCAAGCCATTGGTTTTGGATCCAGCGCGGCAAATTGCCATTGAAACAGCCAAAATAGCATTTGCCCCTAATTTTGATTTATTTTCAGTCCCGTCCAGTTCAATCATTAAATTATCCACCTCTTCCTGATTTGTTTCGTCTTTACCTAATAGCTGGGGAACAATTATTTTATTTATATTCTCTATTGCTTTTTCAGCTGGCAACGCCACAGCTTCATTTTTCCCGGTTGAAGCGCCAGATGGACAAGATGCAACAAAAAAACCGTTATCAGTTTCTAATTTTACCTCAACCGTATGATTTCCCCTTGAATCTAATATTTTTCTAGCCTTAATATCTTTTATCATATTTTGAGATGTTGAATATACTCAAACGCATATAGCGTAGTTTTCGCTCCTTCTCCGCAGGCAATTACAATCTGTTTAAATTTTCCCGCATTTAGATCGCCGGCAACAAAAAGCCCCGCTGTTTTCGTTTGACAACTTTCAAAATCAACCAATGCCGCGCCTTTATCGTTCAAATCAACCATATCTTCAATAAAAGACGTCTCCGGCTGATAGCCAATCTCCACAAAAACCCCCTCAACCGCCAAATTTTTAATCTCTTTATTTTTTTTATCCTCGTAAATAAGCGAATCAACGAATTTCTTGCCTTTAATTTCTTTCACTTCCGCGTTTGTTATTATTTCAATATTCTCGGCTTTTTTCGCTATTTCTAAATTTGCGCCAAACGCTTTTGATTTTTGCCCGTATTCTAAAATATATATTTTCTTGGCAATCTTTGAAAGAAAAATAGCGGTTTCAAAACCAGCATTTCCTCCCCCGACCACCGCGACATTCTTTCCCTGAAAAACAGGTCCGTCGCACAAAGAGCAATAACTCACTCCCCTGCCTAAAAATTCTTTTTCGCCTGGAACATTTAATAATCTTGAAACCAATCCTGTCGCGACAATTATCGCCTTTGAATTAAAAACATTTTTATTTTTTGTTTCAGTGGAAAAAATTTCTCCCTGTTTTTTTATTTTCAAAACCTCATCCGTTTCTATTTTAATCTTGCGCGATTTCAATTGTTTTTCCATTAACGAGACCAATTCCGTTCCATAAATCGCCCCAACTCCGGGATAATTTTCAATCATAACCGCTTTTTTCGCCATCTGACCGCCAAAATTCTTAGCTATCAAAAGCGTCTTTAAATTCAAGCGGCCAGCATAAATCCCGGCTGTCATCCCGGCCGGCCCCGCCCCGATAATAATTAAATCATAAATTTCTCTCGCCATATTATTATTATATTATAAATCAACACAAAACAAAATACCCTTATTCGTCCCGCCATCAATCGGGGGCGGGACTATGGAAAGGTTGCGCTGCGCGAAGGCGAAGGAAAATAAAAAAGACATAAGAAGCTGTGCGCTCCTTATGTCTTCGATTGGGAGGCCCTGTGGATGGTTTGATGTGAGCAAGTCGTATTCCACAAAACGAAGGAACTAATAGAACTAATTATAAGTTATCAAACCAAAAACATTTGTCAATAGTTATCTTTTTATCGCTGATGGTATCGCCTCAATTAAGTCCGTAGCGACCAAAGAATCCTTCATTTTTTTGGCGGCAATTTGTCCTGCCAAACCGTTTATATAAGCTCCCGCTTGGCCGGCGGTAAAAGCATCTAAGCCCCTTGCCATCAGCGCTCCGCATATTCCTGCTAAAGTATCTCCGCATCCGCCTTTTGCAATATAAGGCGAACCTGTTTTATTCAAGGCGATTTCTTTGCCGTCGGAAATTATATCCGTTCTCCCTTTTAACAAAATAACCGCGTTCAATTTTTTCGCTTCCTGCCTGACAATTTCTGGCCTGTCTGTTTCGGGAACTTTTGAAATATCAACTTTTGTAAGAACATAAAATTCGTAAAAATGCGGGGTAATCAGACAGGGATGGTCGGAAACAACTTTTGGCTTTTTCGCCAAAGCGTGGATAGCGTCAGCGTCAATAATCACAGGGCAGGCAACTTGCAATAAAAATTCCAAAACTGTTTCCTGGGTTTCTTCAGTTCTTCCTAGTCCCCCGCCGATAACAACCGCTGTTTTCCCTCTAGCGACATCTTTCGCGCTTTCAATCATTGAAATCAAAACGGATAAATGCTCTTTAATTAGATGTTCTCCTTTTAAGGGATAAGCCGCCATGGTTGGAGAAAAACCCGCTATTATATTAGCCGCTCTTTCCGGAGCTATAATTTTTGCCATATCCGCTCCCGCTCTAAAACCGGCCATTGCCGCTAAAGCCGGAGAACCGCTATAAAATTCCGAACCGCCAATAACCAGTAAAAGCCCATAATTATATTTTACAGCATTCAACGGCCTGGGATTGTATATTTTTTTTAATATGGATTTGGCGATGGTAAACATAAATTAGAATTATCAATTTACAATTTTCAATTATCAATAAATTATCAATGACTTAATTTTCAATCGCCCCCACCCCGCGGGGGAAGAGGAGCGAAGAGGAGAAGCAAATTTGATAGTTAAAAAATTGGTAATTGATTGATAATTAGTAATTGATAATTAAAAACTAAAAAAAAATAGTAATATTAAAATTTCAGTTTAGAAATATATTCTCTCAATTCCGGCCCGTATTTCGGGTGTTTCATTGAAAGATATATGGTAGATTCCAGCCATCTTAATTTATCTCCACACCCAAGCCACTGACCTTCCAGCTCGTATCCGTAAATCAGCTTTCCGTCTTTCAGCATTTGGTCGTTAATGACTTCTGCTAAATAAATTTCTCCTTTCTTTGATGGCTTTGCTTTTTTTAAATAATCAAAAACCTCGGGAGTTAAAATGTATCTGCCCGCAATAGCTAAATCAGAAGGCGCTTCTGACAAATCCGGTTTTTCAATTATTTTTTTTATCTTGTAGAGTCGACTGGAAATTTTTTCCACGCCGACAATCCCATAATGGCTGATTTTTTCTTTAGGCACTCGGCAAAGCCCGATAACTGGCCTCTGGCAAGTCCTGAAAATTTTCTCCAGCTGGGAAATCGCCGGAATTTTAGCGTCAAAAATATCATCGGCAAAAATGCTGGCAACCGGCTCTTCCGCCGCCAATCTTGCCGCCTGCAAAACCGCGTTGCCGTCTCCTAACGGCTGTTTTTGCAAAACCCAAGAAAAAGAAATATCTTTAAACATTTCTTCTAAATTTTTTAATTCTTCTAAAACTTCGTCTTTCTTGCGCTCTTTTAAAAATTTTTCTGTTTTCGGACAAGTTTTTAAATATTCTAAAACTTTTTTATTGCCAGAATTAAAGACAAAAATAACCTCTTTTATACCAGCGTCTTTTATCTCTTTAAGTCCGTAATGGATCATCGGCAAATCAACAACCGGCCAAAGTTCTTTTGGCACAATTTTTGACAGCGGCAAAAATCTGATAGCCATGCCTGCGATTGGAATTATAGCTTTTTTGACCTCCATATTATTCACGGTATTCATTTTGTTTTACTTTTTTCTTAAAATTGCCGGGGTTTCCAGCATCATATCCTGGTCCGTGAGTTCTTTTTGTTCTTCATCCGCTTCCTTTTTTAATTGAAGCGCGTTTCTCCTTATTTTCCCGTCAATTATGCCCTTGCTTGTAATTTGAATAAGCTTTTCTTTTTCATGTAATAATTGCCCGCGATTTTCAGATAACAGCCTCTTCTCCCGTTTTTCTTCTGTCGCAAATCTTCTATCTTCTTTCTTTTCCGCCTGCTTCCCTACAAAAACCGCTCTCTTTTTCAACGACATCTTCTTTCGGAAGCTTACTGCCCTAACCGCCATATTTTTCAGAATATTTCTTTCTTGCGAGATAGTTTGCGATTCAGGCAATAATCCCGTCAAAACATTTTTCGGCCCGCAACCGACTGCCAGTATAGCGATCTTAACTTTATCTCGTTCTTTTTGGCATTGGTTTATCCCAAATATAATTTTAGCATTTTTGTTTATTGATTTGAATATCATTTCCGACATCTGCGAAACTTCGGCAAGCCGGAGATCTTTGCCACCGATAATATTATACAAAATCCCTTTTGCGCCTTTAATATTATAAGAATACAGAGAATCAGAAATTATTTTTTCCGCTCTGTTTTCTTCCGACGCGCCGTCTTCTTGGACTATATTTTCTCCAATCTTGCCGATTTCCGCCATATTAAGATAGGCAAGCTTGCCCCTTCCGACAAGCACTGCCCTCAAGTCGGCGAAATCAATATTTATCAAACCAGGAGAATGAATCATGCCTATAAGTCCTTCAATATTTTCAGAAAGCTTGTCGTTTATAGCCGACAAAGCTGTCTTTAAGGGAGCGTTTTTTTCAATTATCTTAAAAATTCTTTCATTGGGAATCACGGAATAAACATTGAGGCACGGTTTTATTTTATCCAGCGACTGCTTGGCAATCTCCATTTTTTTCTCTCCCTCAAACTCAAAAGGCAAAGTAAAAATTCCGAATGAAAGGCATCCGCAATCCTTGGAAATCTTTGCGAAAACTGGCGCGGCGCCTGACGAAGTGCCGCCCCCGAGGCAAGCCAAAATAATGCAAAGGTCTTGTCCTTCAAAAATCTTTTTTATTTTTTCTTTTTCATTTTGACTGGCAAGCTCCCCTATGGCCGGATTCATTCCTGTTCCCAAACCCTTGGTTAGTTCCTGTCCAAATTGAAATTTTTTCGCTTTTCTGCTTATAGACGATAAAGCTCTGGCATCGGTATTAGCCACCACAAAATCAGCCCATTTAACCTTAAAAATAATTTCAGAAATAATTGAACCCGCTCCCCCGCCGATTCCCACTATTCTTATTTTCGGTTTATGAAAATTATTGTCTGCCCGGATTTTCTTTTCCGGCTCTACAAGCGGCAAGCGGATTGAATCTTGCGGAATATTTCCCTTCCCTTGAATATGCTTAACAAGCGCAGACTTCCGGCTCTTCGCTTTCTTTATATTTTTTATTTTTTTGACCGGCTTAACCCTCTTTTTTTTCATAGTTATCGCCCCTTATCTTATTTTTATATAATAGCCCTTCTTCCTTAAAAAAACAATACGCCCTGAAAATCAAAATGCAAATATCAAAAATAAAAATGACAATGTAAAATGTTAAAATACCTTTTTACTGAAAAATATTTTCTGCAAAAATTCATTTTGAAATTTTGATTTGTTATTTTACATTTTGATTTTTGATTTTTAATTTATAATCAGGTATCTCCACTTCCCATATTGGTCTTTTTTGAATGAGAAATTATCGTATCCAAAATTTTTTAACAATTTCGCCAGGTCATTTTTCTGGAAAGAATCAAATTCCATATAAATTTTCCCGTTTTCGTTAAGATAATTTCTCGCTTCCATCAAAAATTTTTTAATATAAAAAAATCCGTCTTTTCCTCCAAATAAAGCAATCTTCGGCTCATATTTCAAAACTGATTTTTGAACTTTGTCTTTTCTTGATTCAGCGATATAGGGAGGATTCGCCAGAATAAAATCGTATTTCCTTTTCACTTTTTGAAAAATATCCGAACCAATCAAAGAAAATCTTTCCTTGCTTATTCTATTTATTTTTAAATTTATTTCTATTTGCTTTAAATATTTTTTCTCTTTCTCGGCAAAATCAACTATTGCCATGCCCATATTTTTCAAAACCGCAATCCCAACGCACCCTGTTCCTGAAAAAATATCCAAAATCCTTAATCCCCCGCCTTCGCCTCGCCGAAGCCCGCAAGGGCGGAGGCGGACTTCGATTCGGCTATGGCGTGGCAAAGCCTGTTTCATATCCTTGATCGCTTCCCCTACCCAATATTCTGTTTCTGGTCGTGGAACAAACGGCTTTGAGGATAAGTCAATTTTGCGCTTCAAAAAATTAACAAAACCAATAATATAATCCACCGGCTCTCCTTTGTCCAGCCGCTTAATATCCTTTTTCGCCAATTCAGACATCTCTCCTCTATATTTCTCGTCTAAAAGCCATTTTATTTCTTTATATTCCTTTTTCATATATTTACCGGCTGAAAATTTTCCGATATTTCTATTTTTATTTGGCTAATTTTTTGTATTTTTTTATTTTCAACTATAACTTCTAACAAAATTCCTTCCATTGTTTCTTCTGAAAAATTCTGGTCAAAAATAAAATTACCCAAGCTATGTGCAATCCATCCTTGTTTATATTTTTCAACCGGCTGAATCACATGCGGATGATGGCCTAAAACCAAATCAGCTCCGGAATCGATAGCTAATTTGGCAAAATATTCCTGCTCTCCGTTTTGTTTATTTTGATACTCTTCGCCGAAATGCATTGATACGATTACCAAATCGCTTTTTTCTTTAGCCGTTCTGACATCTTTTGTAATTTTGTCATCAAGCCAGCTAATTCCGGAGCTATTTTCTCCAGCCTGCCAATATTCAGAACCTTTATTATTATAAGCCAAAAAACAAATTTTCACGCCCTTTATTTCTTTGATTATGCCCGAACGAACCTCCTCTTCATTAAAGCCGGCTCCGATATAACCAATGCCAACGTTTTTCAATCGCTTCAGACCATCCTCCATAGCTAATCTTCCGTAATCAAAAATATGATTATTCGCAACGGAAAGAATATCAAAACCGGCAAACAACAAACCCTCAATCGCTTTCGGGTCGGCCCGGAAAGAATAGACACTGCCAACTTTCTCTCCTTTGTTGGAAATAACGCTTTCTAAATTTCCGAATAAAATATCCGCTTTCTTCAGATAATCCGCGATTTTCAAAAACGGAAATCTGAAATCGCCATTGCCTTGTTTTTCAACCGCGTATTCCACCCCCCTATCCAGCATAATATCTCCTACCGCAAAAATAGTGATCCGGTTTTTTCTCATCAAATCAGCGAAATCATAAAATTTTTTATCTTCCAAAAAATAATTTTCCATAGGCAAAAAATTTCTTTTGACTAAAAAGAAAACCGAGAAAAAAATCAAACATATTTCCCCCGCTAAAATAAAAAATAATAAAACTTTCGTTAAATTTTTCATTTTTTCTTTTTCCTTACTCCTCTTTCTTTTTTCAAATTACCATTTCCGCCCCCGTTTTTCAATTATATAAATAAAAAAGGGCTCTCTATCCTTAGGAGCCCTGTCTAAGACAATTCCATTTTTAGAACTGCTTGCTCTAATCATCCTATCTATAATCACAAGAGGTTTTTGAGTGGGGTGTTTTTCCCTTTCCTGGTCTTGTTTGTGAAGGCGAGAATTGCTCCATATGTCTTTTAGATTGTAGCCCATTTCCAGCCATTTAGCGCCTATAAAAATTGAACGGCTTCTCGCTTTTCAGGAATAATTTTAAGTAAATTTCTAAACAATAACTCCGAATACTTAATATCGTTAATTATTCCGGTTATTTCTATATTATTTTTTCCGAGAGAAGTTATAGTATGGTTTTGAAACCAAATTTTTATTGATTCAGATAATTTTCAATGTATTCTGCCACGATTCTGCTCGCTCCCGGCCTTGCCATTTCTTTTATTTTCTTTT
>MHMF01000041.1 GCA_001821475.1 Candidatus Nealsonbacteria bacterium RIFCSPLOWO2_01_FULL_38_120 | reverse complement strand
AATCGCGATAATTTTTTGCAAAAATATTTTTTTTGAAAATTTTTCCCGCAAAATTTTTGGAAATCTAAAAGAAATTAAAATTGCCGAAATGAACAAAAAAACATATTGAACTCCCTGTAGGGCAATAACAAACGGAAGATAAGCAACGCCTGCCCAATCAATCGCCAAATTCTGCAGAATAAAAGCAAGCGCTCCGGCCATCTGAATTGCGATGAAAATCACGCCGGTTTTCCTGCTAAAAGAGAACTTTCGCCTAAAAATTTCCGACTCAACTTCTTTGGTAAAAAAAAACAATAAAGCCGTAAGAAAAGCCCCTATTCTTATCCAGATAAAGCCAGTCCAAAATGGCACTTCCAGATAAACATATTTTGTAAGAACAAAAAGCAAGGCCAAAAGAAAAGCGGATATCGCTGAAATCCCAAGCCCTTTGGAAAATATTTTTTTACCCGGCTCCAAAGAAATTAAAACGGTTCCGATAATTAAAGGCAGAAAAGCCAAAAAATGAAAAAATGAAAAAACTTCTTTGCCTCCTGAAAAAAAATACCCCAAAACCAAAACAAAAAACGGAGAAAGCCCGCCGATTGCCGGAATTATTCTTGACGCTTCAAATCTTTCCAACCCTTCAAAAATTCCCAGCAAAGAGAATATATAGATAGCGCCGACAAACAAGCATAATAAAATCAGGCTTGTTTCCGGAACAAAAAAACCGACAAAAGGAGCTAAAATTACGGCCAAAGCGCCTAAAATCCCGGAGTAAAAAACATAAATTTTAGGATTCGGACGGCCGGACAAAAGATATTTATCGCCCAAAGAAACAATCGCAAAGAAAAAATAAGATAAAACAGCGGCTAATAACCACGGCATATTCTTTCAATATTATACGTCCCTAATTTTTCCGACTTTAAGAAGCCAGCCATCGCGGCTTCAACAAACCTTCCGCTTTTTAAATAATCCTGCATCCATTGGCTCGCATATTTGGGATTTTCCTGAACAATTCCCGCTCCTATCCTTAAAATCCATTTTTTATTAAAGTCCTCCTGCGAACCGATTGAAGGAGCGATAATTATCGGCAATCCAAGTCCGCTATAGAAAGAAAGCTCGCTCGGTTTGGTCCATAAAATATCCGCCTCCCTTAATTTTTGGTTAAAAATTTTAAAATATTCTTCTATTGTTTCAGCGAAAATTATTTCCATTCCCGCGCCTAAAAAATTTCCCAGCCCGAACTGAATTGCTTTCTTAATAAAATAATCTCTAATTTCCTTTCTTGTCCCGACCGAGACAATCGCCTTTGCCTCCCCATTTTTTATTTTTTCCGCCAGATTTGCAAGATATTTTACGACAATTTCTTTTTGAGCTCCAGCTCCTCCGATTGAAAACATAATTGTAAAAGGCCTACCGGATTTTTCCGGCAAAGTCCCGAGATGCCTTTTAATTAAAACACCGTACTTTCGGCGATATTCCCCGTCTATGTCAAGATTTAAAATTCTTTTCGCCAAATCATTTTTTAAGACCTCCATCTGCCTTGTTCCTATATTTTCCAAAGGCAAAGGATAGCCAGTTAAAAAAATATTTTCTTCCTTTACCCCGTAAAGCTTCAGCCGGTTCACCACCCAAGAATTAGGCGCAAAATATTTTATCCTGCTTTTCGCGGGATTTAGATCCGCCCAGGTCCGAGAAACATCAGTGTCGCAGATAACGCAAAAAATTTCTCCAGGGTAGCCGAATTCTTCAGCCATAAAAGCTGGAATAAAAAAAGTTGAAACTAAAGGAATGGCGCTGTCCCCGATTTTTAAAATCAAGTCCTTGCCCCAGCCATTTTTTATCATTGAATAAATATAATCCAGTCCGATAGTTGGTTTTGATAAGTCCCTTTTAGGATAAAAACTGGGAATTTCCTGAAATTTATCGTAAATACGAAAGGCAATATCTCCTATTAAAGGTATTTTTTTGAATCTTGATATGAATTCATAAAAACCCCTGGTGGAATCCCAGATATTTTTGTCTTTTTCAGTAATGCCGCAATAATCGTTCGCGTTGATAATATTCCCTCTTGCCGCGAATCTTTTTAACGGATAAGCGGTTCTTTGGTGGCCATATCCCATATTCACCGCCACCACCCAAAATTTGTTTTCCTCCGCGCTTACGGAGGAAAACAACCCCTCCGACCTGTCCACCGAAGCTTTAGAAGCTCCGATGGCCATCGGAGCGAAGGGGGGTAAAGATTGTTCATTTAATTGCTCCATATCAATCATTATACCTTAAAAAAACAAATAAAAAAAATCGGGCGGAAAAGCCAAAAATTTTTTCAATAATCCAAAAATTTTAACTTTCGGCGTTGAAATAATTTCCAGGATAAAATTCCAATGATTAAATAGGCGACAACTAGCCAGAACCAATGAATATTCTTAAAATCAATTGCCAACCAGTTTAATTTTGAAAATAATTCCACTATTTTCAATAAATAGTTTATCAAAAGCCAGGTAGGAAAAGAAATAATCCATCCTAATATTGATGAAACAGCGGCTGACCCGGCGTATATGAATCCGAAAATCATAATCCAATCCACCGCCGGCAGAATCAAGATATTAACAAGCAAAGAAACCAAAGAAAAATTCCCGAAGTTATAGATTAAAATCGGCAGAGTAAAAATCTGGGCTGACATTGTCATTGAAATCATGCTCTTTAATTTGAAAAAATTATTTTCAGGAAGAAATTTCAGCCAATCGCGGATGGACGACTCCAAATAAATAATACCCATAGTTGCCAGAAAAGAAAGTTGAAAGCCGACATCGTGGAATAAAAGCATAGGGTTTATCGCCAACATAATTGCGGCTGCTAAAATTATACTGCGGAAACTGGCGGACTTTCTGCCGACTTTCTGGCCCAAAAGCAAAAGCCCCCCCATTATTCCTGCCCGGATGCCGGACGGCTGAAGCCCTGTCATAAAAATAAAAACAGAAATAATGATTATCGCAATATAAAACGCCTGTCCGCGCCACAAGCCAAAACCAAGCAAAAGAATCATTAAAAGATTCACAATAATAACGATGTGCATTCCGGAAATAGCGATAATGTGACGACTACCCGTAAAATTCAATTCCTGTTTTAATTCGTCAGAAATAGCGCTATTATCTCCGAGAATCATAGCCGCCAAAACCGAACTTTGAGTAAGCGGCAAGTTCTGATAAATCCCTTGCCTTAACCGCCCCTTAAAATCCAAAATCTTTCCGAAAATAGCAAAGACATGACCCCTGTTGGCTTGATTTTCCAAAAGTTCAACCGTTGGGAGATAAAGGACTGAATAAATCCCTTCTTTCTCTAGATAATCTTTGTAATTAAAATCCTCAAAAATTGCCGGGGTTTCTAATTTCCCTGTAATTCTCAATTTATCACCATATTTGTACTCCGGATAACGCGGAATAGTAGCTAAAATCTTGCCCTCAAAACTACGGGACATGCTCCCGTAGTTTTGAACTTCAATATTCCCTATTGTTAATTTCCCGCTTTTCTCTCTGACATCCGGCTCTCTAACAACTGCTCCGGTTAAAATTATTTCCTCTCCCGAATTATTATACTTTTTTAATTCGTTATTCTTAATCCCCAATTCCTGCGCCTGATGCCTAAAAAATCCAAGAGCGAAAAAAATAAGGCAAAATCCCAGAACAACGACATTTTTCTGTCCCCAAAAAACAGAAATTAAAATTATTCCAGAAACCGCCAAACAAGCGCATATAAATAAAAAAACGGCTTCGTTGAAAGAAAAATCCAGCAAAACCGCAAAAGCAGAACTTGCAAAAACTCCAACAATCAAAGAAAGGCAGAGATAAAAAAATATCTTTGAATCAGTCATTGCAAAATAAATAGCGGGAACATTTCTCGCTATGATCATAGCGAGAAATGTTCCCGCTATATATCCCTATCTTATCCGGCAAATATCAAAAAATGGAGAGATTGCTTTTTGGATTTCCAAAAGATATTCCCGGCGATAAGGTCTTATTTTTTCAAATTTCGGATCTAATGTTTTTTCTGGCCTAAAATTTTGCAGATAGTATTTCTTTGCCGGGCTGATATCTTTGGCAATTTGTATAATATCCTCTTTTGTGTGGATACCGGGCACAACCGTGCTTCTAAATTCGTAATCAATTCCTGAATTTTTTATTATTTTCACGCTTTTTCTTATTTTCTCCAAATCCACTTTCACCCCAACCGCTCTTTCGTAATTCGAGATTCCGAATTTAGGATTTAGTATTTCGAATTTCGCCGCAAACGGCGCCTTAATATCCATAGCAATATAATCAACCAATATTTTATCAATTAAATTTTCCAGCATTGCGGGATTTGTCCCGTTTGTGTCTAATTTTATCGCGTAGCCAAACTCTTTAATCTTTTTCGCGAAATCCGGCAAATTATTATCCGTTGTCGGTTCTCCTCCGCATATTACCACTCCGTCTAACAGTCCTTGTTTTTCTTTTAAAAAATCAAAAAATTCTTTTTCGGAAATTGTAGGATGTTTTCCAATTTTTTCCGGCAGAACAAGCTCTGACGAATAGCACCAAGGACAGCGGAACGAACAGCCAGCTAGAAAAACCGTGGCAGCTAATCTGTCTGGAAAGTCTATTAAAGTTAATTTTTGCAGTCCGCCGATAATCATATTTTATTTTATAATCCCTACTAAAAACAATCAAACTGTTTGTGTGCCTACCAGATAGGCACACAAACAAATCCCGCTCTTTGACGGGATTTGAAATTAAAAATTAAAAAATAGCACTCCTTAAATTTTTGCTTTAAATTCTTTTCGCTCTTTAAATTCCTGCTTTTTTCCAATATGCCACTGCTGGACAGGACGGATATAGCCGACAACTCTTGAATAAACCTCGCAGGGTTGTTTTATGGCGCATTCCGGGCAGAAAAAATGCTCGCCTGACAAGTATCCATGGCTCGGGCAAATTGAAAAAGTCGGCGTCAAGGTAATATAGGGCAAACTGAAGTTTTCAAAAACCTTTTTCACTAAATTTTTAGCCATTGAAATTTCATCAATCTTTTCCCCTAAAAACATATGGAAAACAGTTCCTCCGGTATATTTGCATTGCAAATCGTCCTGAAGTTTCAACGCCTCAAAAACATCATCTGTGTAATTCACCGGCAATTGGGAAGAATTCGTGTAATAAGGCGACTCTTTCGTGCCAGCAGTTATAATATCCGGATATTTTTCCCGGTCCGACTTCGCCTGCCTATAACTCGTCCCCTCTCCGGGCGTTGCTTCAAGATTATACAAATTTCCAGTTTCCTCTTGGTATTTAATCAATCTTTCCCGCATATAATCAAGCACTTCCAAGGCAAATCTCTTTCCTGATTTTGACGCTATATTCTCGCCCAAGAAATTAAGCAAGGCTTCATTCATGCCTATCAGCCCGATTGTTGAAAAATGATTGCCGAAATAAGAATCCCTCATTTTCTTCACTGAAGAAAGATAAAATCTGGAATACGGGTAAAGCCCTTTTTCCATAAAATTCTCCAAGGCCTTTCTTTTAATTTCTAAGCTCTCTTTTGCCAGATCCATAACATTTCCCAGTCGTTCAAAAAATTCTTTTTTCGTTTTGGAAAGATACCCTATCCTCGGAAGATTGGCTGTCGTGACCCCGATCGAACCCGTGAGCGGAGCCGATCCGAAAAGCCCTCCTCCCCTCATATAAAGCTCCTTATTATTCAAACGTAATCGGCAACACATACTCCTGACATCCTCTGGTTTCATATCCGATTTGATAAAATTCTGAAAATAATTAATTCCATATCTCGCGCTTGCTTCCCAAAGAGGGTCTAAAACAGGATTATCCCAATTAAAGTCCTTTGTGATTGAAACAGTCGGGATCGGAAAAGTGAACGGCCTGCCCTTAGCGTCTCCTTCTACAATAACTTCGTAAAACGCCTTATTAAACATATCCATTTCCGACTGAAAGTCCCCATATATTTCTTTCTGGGGAACGCCCCCCGCAATCACCGGCTGTTTCGCCAAAAAAGAAGGAACATTAATATCCAACGTAACATTTAAAAAAGGCGTATTATGAAAAACTAAAAGTCCTGTTCCGCCTATAAAATTCTCCTGGGGCAGATCAACCGAAATATCGTATTCGTAATCTTTCTGATATTCAAAAGTATCTACTTTTAAGCAAGCGCTCGCTTCAAAATCATTAACAAAATAAAATTTTCTTGGTTTGGAGTTATTTTTATGTATCCTAACTATAAGTTTATCCCGCCATTTAATATTTTTTTGACTGGTATTTTCTGTATAAACATTAAAACGGTAATTATTTTGGGCCAACAGCAAACCCAACCCGGTTGCCAGTTTTCTAGAAGTGGTGCCAAAATCCCAATGGTTTTCATACTCGCTTCCATCGCCCTTCAATAATGTTTTTAAGAAAATTTCCTGGTATTCAGGGCTCAATTCAAAAATAAAAGAAGGAATTATTTTATTAAAAGACAAATAACCACAAATTCTGCCGACTATCTCGCACAAAAGTCCTTTGCCGGTTATTTTAAAAACCTTACCTGAAACTTTTTTCTTAGGAGAATAACTGCTATTTTCAGCGATTTGTCCTAAAGCGCCCAGACCCCTGAGAAGCCCTATAATTTCTTCCGAATTGTCAGATGGTGATTGTGAAATATAAAGCGGCGTGGAAATCGCCGTATGGCCCTCTATAATATACCAAGCGCATAATTTAACAAATTCCTCTAAAATTTTCCCTTTTAAAATTCTAGGATAATAATTTTCGCTGTTTTTAAACTTAAAATTAATTTCCTGTTTTTGCTCTCCGTATCTCCGCCAAATATCATATCTTATTGATTTTCTTTCAAGCCAATCCTGCCAGATTCCTCTATCTTTTAAGCCAAATTCTTTATAAAAAGGAACAAAACTTTGCTTTTCTAAAAGAATATTCCGGCGAATTCCTTCCAATGTTCGCGTAGGATTAATCTGGACAAAAACATTTTTTTGAAGTTGAGGAATATTATTTATAATTTCCACCAAATCAATTTGTTTTTTTCTCCCAGAGTTTTCTAAAAATTTTAAAGAAAGAAAATGATTTTCCGGATTTAATTGGCGGTAATCTCTGGCAATTTTAATATCTTCAGCCGATTTTGCCAGCGGATTAAATTTACCGTCAAACTTCTGAAAACTAAACAAAGAGTGGGCTCGAGAAACTTTCGCTTCGCCTCTATTGGTTTTTATTTTCACAAATCCTGAATTTTTAGGAACCTTATGCCTAATAAAGGCTTTAATTTTAGCCCAAACGGCCTTGCCATTTTTATCAAAAGAAAGAGTATAATAATCGTCGTGGTTTTCTACTGCGTAGCTTTGAGAATTTTTTTCAATAATCCGATGAGGATTTTTATTAAACTCTTTATCAATCAATTTTCCTATTTCTTCAAATTTAATTTTTCCTTTTTCTTTAATTATCACTATTTCGTCCCAACACAAGCTCTGAAATCCGACCCGAGTTGGCACCATACAATTAAATAAAAATTCCTGCATCGCTTGCTTTACTTGCGGATAAGCCAATCCGTCATAGCGGATGAAAGGCGCCAAAAGCGTGTCAAAATTGGAAACAGCGTTTGCGCCGGCTGTTTCTCCTTGAAGGGTAAAAAGAATATTGATCAGTTGGCCGAGAGCTGTCCTTAAATGTTTCGGGGGCCTGCACTCCAACTTGCCGCTTACTCCGCCAAATCCTTTTTTTAAAAAGTCATACAAATCCCACCCGGCGCAATACGGAGCTAATATCTCTAAATTATGGATATGAAAATCCTCGTTGGCCCCCGCTTCCCTTACTTCTTTGGGATAAATTTTATTCAGCCAATATTTTTTGGAAATATACGAGCCGACATATTGATTCAATCCCTGCAAAGAAAAAGTCATATTGGCATTTTCGTTAACCTGCCAGTCAAGCTCTTTCAAATAGCTGTCAATTTTTTCGCTTGATTCGTCAACAACTTTCGTCGCTTCCCTAATTCTTCTCCTTTGTTCTCTATACAAAATATAGGCCCTGGCAATATCCACCATTCCTTCCATTATCAAAACCTCTTCAACAACATCCTGAATCTGCTCCACTTGGGGAAGTTCGTCTTTCTTAAACCTCCTATTCATAATCTCCACCACCTTGTCCGACAACTGCTTTGATTTTTTCCCGTCGCCCTGCTCAATCGCTGTAATCGCCTTAAAAATCGCATCAGTGATTTTATCATGACTGAAGTCAACAATTTCGCCATTCCTTTTTTGAATTTTGACAATTTTATTCTCCATAATAGGAATACATTTGAATTACGAAATGCCCAATAAAAAAACGAGTTTCAGGTCTTTTTTCCAAATTTTCGCTCTGAAATTTGGAAAAAATACCAAGAAAGCATTTCGTAATCAAAAGTAATAAATCAGAAAATAATAGAAACTACAACCGCAGAGCAAACTGCGGTTTTTTTATTAAAAAAATTGTAAAATATAGAAATCGTTATTATATTTTAGCCCAGATAAAAAGTGGGTCAAGCCCTGAAAAAATCTTCAACCTGTGGAAAACTCATTTTTTTGCATCTTGACTACGCAAAAACGCGATCGCTTGTTATCGTAGTCAAAAATATTTACCGTTTACCAACAAAAAACTTCCGCCCACAAGCGGAAGTTTTTGCATATTTTGTAATCACCCCTCCTAATCGTCCAATGTTTGGGAATATAAAAATTTCATAGAATCCATTAGATTTAATTTCTAATTTCGTTTCAACTTTTCTCAAACGATTATCTACGGCATTTAATTAAAAACCATAAGGAACATTATCAAATTTAAGCTTTATTTCTTCCACGCCACTTTCAAGATTTCCCAATCAAGCATTAACCCATTTGAATTTGGTGTCAACCTTTTCAAATCGAGCGTCAACATCTTTAAATCATTTTTCCATTTTTTCGTCAGTACCGTTAAATCCCTTTTGGACTATTAACATCAAATCATCAATTGTTATTTTTTGTTTTTTATACTTCAATTATAGTTTCTCTAAAAAAACCAATCAAGCTCATAATAAATTAAAATCCTGTGGCAATCACGGTTATTTTTATTTCTCCTTTTTTGAGCTTTTCGTTCTGGATAGCCCCAAAAATTATTTTCGCTTCCGGCGAAACCTCCTGAGTTATTATTTTCGCGGCCTGGTCAACTTCGGCCAAGGCAATATCCTTGCCTCCGGAAACATTAAAAAGCACTCCTTTCGCTCCCTTGCAGGAAACGCCTAATAATGGCGATCCCAAGGCCTTTGCAACAGCTTCTTTTACTCTTTCATGTCCAGAGGCCGTGCCAATTCCGAAAAGCGCTGAACCAGAGTCCTTCATAATTGATTTCACGGCCGCAAAATCAATATTTATTATGCCGGGCAAAACAATCAAATCAGAAATCCCCTGAACCGCCTGCCTTAAGATTTCGTCGCACGACCAAAAAGCGTTTGAAATCGTTGCTTCCGGATCTAAAATTAAGGACAGCTTATCATTTGAAACAACAATTAAAGTATCAACCTTTTCTTTTAGTTTTTTCCGACATTCTTCCGCCACTTCAGCCCTTTGCAGCCCCTCAAAAGAAAACGGTTTTGTCACGACTGCCAAAGTCAAAGCGCCCAGATCTTTAGCTATCCCCGCCACAACAGGGCTTGCCCCGCCTCCGCAACCTCCGCCCAATCCGCAGGTAATAAAAACCATATCAGCGCCTGAAAGCGCTTGGACAATTTCTTCCCGCTGTTCTTCGGCTGCTTTTTTACCAATCTCCGGATTCATTCCCGTGCCCAGGCCTTTTGTCAGTTCCCTGCCTATCCTTATCTTGCAATGCGCTTTCGCTTTTTTAAGGTCTTGTCCATCTGCGTTTACGGCTATAAGTTCCACTCCCTTTATCTTGCATTTCATCATCCGGGAAATAGCGTTTCCGCCCGAGCCCCCAACCCCGACAACTTTTATCTTTATATTTGATTGCATACATTAATGACTTTGAATCACGAAATTCCTTTAACTCTTTGTGTTTTGGTTTGGGCTGCGCCTTTACAAAAATTTTTCGGCATACTTTCATTCTTCAGTATGCCTCAAAATTTTTGCTTCGGCTCGCCTTCAAACCGAAACAAAATACTCAAAAGGATTTTCGTGATTCAAAATCAAACTAACCGCCGGCTACGGGATAAAAATTCTGAAAAACTTTCTTATTTTGTTCCCCACGCCTTCTTTTATGCCCTGCCAGTTATCCCTTGGCCCGCTTGCCTCGTCCGCTTCCAACGCAAGCCCGCAGACTGTGGAAAAACAAGGGTCCTGCTGGGCTGAAAAAAATTCTTCCGGAAATCCTATTCTGCAGGGCAATTTAAACTCTTCTTTTGCCAGCTCTTTTATGCCGGGAAGTTTCGCGCCTCCGCCCGTAAGGACAATGCCTGCTGGAAGCATTCCGAATTTAGAAATTTTTTTAAGCTCTTTATTGGCAAATTCAAAAATTTCCGAAACCCTTGCTTCAATAATATTTGATAATATTTTTTTAGAAAAAAACAAACCGTCCTCCCCTTCCAATAATATCTTTTTTTCTGATTTTTTTCCTTTTTGTTCGGACTCTCCGAATTTCTTACAGGAACCAAATTCCAATTTTATCTTTTCAGCCGCGTTAATGTCTGTTTTAAGGCAAATCGCGATATCATTCGTAATATTCGCCGACCCGACCGGAAAAACAGCAACGTGTATCAACCCTCCTTCTTCAAAAACAGACATATCAGTTGACCCTGCCCCTATGTCCAAAACACAAACCCCTAATTCCTTTTCTCTGTCATTTAAAACAGCTCTGCTGGAAGCCATGGCGGAGGGAATTAGTCCTTGAAGATGAAAACCGGAATTCGCAATTGCTTGGGAAGAATTTTTTAAATAAGGCGAAAACCCGCATAAAACCAAAACATCCGACTCTAATCGCACCCCCTCCATTCCTAATGGCTCCTTTATCCCGCCTTGACCGTCAACAGCGTATTCCCTCGGATAAACATCAATAATTTCTTTATTTGAAGACAAAGAAAATGTCTGAGCGGCCTGCAAGACTCTATCAATATCTTCTTCTGAAATTTTTCTGTCTGCCCGGGAAACAGAAACCAGGCCATGTGAAGAATTACTGGAAAGATGGGCGCCGCCGATATTGGCATAAACCATTTCTATTCTTTGATTGCAATCCTGTTCTGCCTTCCTTACAATTTCCGCGACTGCTTTAGACGCTTTGGAAATATCAATGACAACCCCTTTCCTTATGCCGGCTGATAATCCCTGGCGAAGGCTTAAAACCTCAAAATTCTGGTCCTTTAATTTTTGAGCAACAGAAAGCAATTTAATAGAACTGGAGCCGATGTCTATTGCCGTGATAATGCGAGAACGCATAAGCGAATTTTTAATTTTTAATTTATAAACAATCTTATCGTCTCTGGGATTTGAGACTTAGGACATTATTTAGAAATTAGGTCAATTAGAAATTAGGAATTTGGTCAAATAATACTCCTCTTTTTCTCTCATATTTACAGCATCTGCTTTGCTCTTCTCATGGTCGTATCCCATCAAATGCAAAATTCCGTGAATTAAAACTCTTGCCAATTCTTTATCAAACTCCATATTGTATTTTTCTGCGTTTTCCATGATTTTTTCCGGACAAATAACCATTTCCCCCAACCCAATCTGGTTTCCCGGGTCAAAAAATTCATAATTCCCGCTAAATGCCAGCACATCCGTCGGTTCCTTTTTCCCTCGGAAACGGCTGTTCAATTCCTCTATCTCTTTTTCATCCACAACTGCGATAGACAACTCTTCTTTTATTCTATTTTCGCCCATTAAAACTTTTTTTGCAACTCTCTTTAAGAATAATTTTGAAACCGCAATTTTTGTCAGATTATTAATCTCAACCATAGCGATGGGGTTATTACGGCTAAAATTATAACTACCGCGACTAAAACGCCAGCCAAACATATTAAGATAAGCTTTATTTTCTCTCTCCTCTCCGGCGCGACAAAAGGAATACCTTCCTTAATGCTCTTTAATCCGTTGTAAACTGAAAAATTAAAGACCAAAATAAAAGGGGCTGCGAGGATGCTAAATATATTGCCCAAAAACGGAGCGCCCGCATTATCGGAGATGAAATTAACAAAAGCCGCGGCAATAAAAAAAATAAAAAATAAGACAAAAAACCGCCAAAAAATTTTCCACCAATACCCCCTTACGAGTCCTTTGCTTCTAAAAAGAGCGCTCATTCCTTTTATCCCATTTAATCTTTTTACCCCTTCGTCCGCGAAAACAAACAAAGAAAAAGCGAACCATACGAAAAAAATAATTCCTGGAATTATAAAAAGAAAAAATCCGCTGAAAATAAAAATACCTGCCAAAAAAGAAACCCAGGCGTAAGAAAAAAATTTGCTCCAAGCGATAGAAAAAGATTCCTTAATTCCGAACCCGATTTGGTCTTTATAAATTATCGCAAAAATCAAAGCGCAATTTGCCAGTATATTTATAACCAACCCGCAGACGGCAAGCAGAAAAACAGCTGATCGTATTATAAAAAACAAAAGCTGACTGGAAGTCCCCGCGGATTCCGCAAATCCTGATATTATCCCCAGAAAAAAATAAAAAATGCCGGGAACAACCGCAATCCCGGCTAAAACTAAAAATTTATCTGAATAAATTTTCCAAACGTTTCTAAAAAGATCGCCAATGCCGATTAATTTCTCTTTTTGCTGAAATACTTGTTCCGGCATAAAATTAAAATTACGAATCAACAATATGACGGGAGTATCTCTCGTCATATTATTTATAATTAAAGAATAGATAAAAGCTCCTTTACTATTTTAGATACTGAACCAACGTCTGCCTTTCCTTTTATTTTTGGCATTATTTCCGCCATAACCTTGCCCATATCTTTTACTCTGTTGAATTGTTCCGCTTTTAGCGGAACACCGCCTTTGGCGTATTTAACGGGGTGAATCTCTTCTGCTCTTATTTTTTCTATCGCCGATTTGACTATTTTTTTAAGTTCATCTTCAGAAATCTGTTCCGGCAGATATTTTTGCAAAATTCCGATTTCTTTTTCTTCTTTTTCGGCAAGCTCCGGCCTGTTTCCCACTCTAAACATAGCCGCGGCGTCTTTCCGTTTTTTTATTTCAGAACAAACAACATCCACTATTTCCTCGTCTCCCAACTCTGATTTTTTCTGCAGTTCTTGCTTCGCCAAACCCGGCTCTAATTTTGAAATCTTATACCTTTTTTCTTTTTCCTTGCTCAAAATACCAGCCAAAAACATCCTTAAAGTGGAACGACCTATTTCGTCGTCTTGCTTCATAAACTCCCCCAATTTATTTTTTATCGCTTCTTTTATATTCCCCATTCCTTTAATTTTGAATCAATTTTAAATGATTCAATTTTTAATTTCGAAACTGTTTAAAAATTAAATCATTAAAAATTAAAAATTTTTAAACTAAACAGAATTTGTCTATAAAAACAGCTTTAGGAAAATAAAAAATAGCTCCCCGCTTCTACCTTCGTTCTTTGGGTTTCTCCATTTTTTCCGCCAATTCGTACTCTTTCCTCAGTTGCTCCTTCCTTAAGGCAGATTTTTTTTGCGTCTGCTCGCTTTTATTCCTGACCATAAAACGATTTTTTCTCGCCCGCATCAAAATCCCGCTTTGTTTCACCCTTTTGGAAAACCGGCGAACCAAGCTCTGCGATGTCTCTCTATTATCTTTTTTTATTTCTAAAGGCATAATAACTAAACTCAAAACTCAAAACTCAAAATTAATGTGTCGCTTCGCGATAATATATACCTTAATTTTGTATTTTGAGGTTTGTATTCTATATTTTATAATTTACAATTCTAAATCCATCTTTCCTCCTAACAAATGCAGGTGCAGATGGTCAACAATCTGCCCACTTTCGCGTCCGACATTAAATAATAATTTATAGCCGTTTAATTTTTTCTTTACGGCTATTTGTTTGGCAATTAAAAATAACCCTCCCATCAATTCTTTATCCGCTTCCTCCATCTGGTTTATTGAGACAATATGCTTTTTAGGAATAATCAAGATATGGACAGGCGCTTTAGGATAAATATCTTTAATGGCAACAGCAATACTATTCTCAAAAACAATACCAGAAGGCAATTCCTTATTTATTATTTTGCAAAATAAACAATCCATTTGCGAATTTTTAATTTCAAATCCCGCCAAAGAGTGGGATTTGTTTGTGTGCCTATCTGGTAGGCACACAAACAGTTTGATTGTTTTATGAGACTCTTCGCCTACGGCTCAGGGTGACCGCCTCGCGGTCATTTTTTTAATCTCTTTTTTATCTCCTCCACGGCTTTATCCAATTTTATCGTCTCTTGTTTTCCTGTTTCCATATTTTTTATTATAATAATTCCCTCTAGCGCTTCTTTCTGTCCCAGAATCAATGAATATCTAACACCCAGCCGGTTCGCTTTATTCAATTGGGATTTCAAAGAATCTTTGCCAAGCGACTCCGCCGCTCTTATATTCGCCTTTCTGAATTCCTCAAAAATCTTTAAACATTTCCTTTTTGCTAAATCGCCCAACTGAGCTAAAAATATTGAAACTTCCGCCCTCTTCTGCGGACCCTCGTCCTGCGCTTTGAGCAATTTTACAATCCTTTCTATTCCAGCCGCTCCTCCGCAGGCCGGAATATCCCGTCCCCCCAATAATTTTACCAATTTATCATACCTGCCCCCGCCTGCCAGAGCCTGCGGTTCAAGCCGTTGGAGGGCAAGCCCGCCTGCCAAAGCTTGAGGTCCCTGTCCGTTAGATTCTTTGCTCCCGGTAAAAATTTCAAAAACAGTTTTTGTGTAATAATCCAATCCCCTGACCAAATACGGATTAAGGATATAGGGCAACTCTATTTCATCTAAAAATTCCAATACTTGTTTGAAGCGCGTCTTGCATTCATCGCAAAGGTGGTCAAGAATCTGAGGCGCTTGATTTTTTATCGGCTGGCATTTCCCCTCCTTGCAGTCCAGAATCCGCAAAACATTTTCCCTTGCTCTTTTCCTGCAATCAACGCATAAAGCAAATTCCTTTGTTTTCAAATAATTAGCCAATAGCTTTTTATAATAAGGCCTGCAATTGCTGTCGCCCATGCTATTTATTTCAACAATGATATTTTTCAGCTTCAGTTCCTTGAAAATATTATAGAAAATCTGAATGGTCTGGGCGTCAATAACAGAATCGCTTTCTCCAAAAACCTCAAAACCGAACTGCCAAAATTGGCGATATCTTCCGGCTTGCGGCCTTTCGTGCCGGAAACAAGGACCAAAATACCAAAGCCGCACCGGCTGGGGCAATGACTGCATTCCGTTTTCAATATACGCTCTCGCTATCGGCGCCGTCCATTCCGGCCTTAACGCCAAAGAATCCCCGCCTTTTGTCTTAAAAGAATACATTTCTTTATTGACAATATCGGTTGACGCGCCTATGCTTTTCGCAAAAAGATCTGAATTTTCGAGAACAGGAGTGTTAATCTTCCCGAAATCGTAAAAATCAGCTATTTCCGCGACAATGTCGTAAATCTTCTTATAATACTTTTGTTCTTCAGGCAAAATATCGCTCATCCCTGTCGGCGTCTGAAATCTTAAATTTTTTGGCATAGATAATTTTATTATTAATAAACCGGCGCTCCGAATGCCGCTAAAGCGGCAAACGGCCATGCTCTAAATACCACTCTGCCTATAATATCATTTTCAGGCAAAACGCCGAAACGTCTTGAATCAAAAGACGCTTCCCGATTGTCTCCTAGCACAAAATATTCATTCTGGTTTAAAACAACCGAAATATTCCCTTCTGTTTTCAATGTTGAATTAAGATATTCCGATTCGTCAAGGACTTCTGTTTTTCCGTCTTTAGAGATCTTAATTTCCCCGTTATTTATCTCCACCATATCCCCTGGAAGCCCTATGATTCTTTTTATAAACATTTGGGAAGTATTTAAGGGAAACTTAAAAACAACAACCTCGCCTCTTTGAAACGCCCTGAAGCGATAAGAAATTTCGTCAATAATCAAATAATCGTTATTTGTAAAATTCGGCTCCATTGAAGGTCCTTTAACCAAAAACGGCTGAAACAAAAAATACCTTACAGGCAAAACAATCGCAGAAGCGATAATCGTTATTTTCAAAATTTCCCAAACAAAACTAAAAAATTTCTTAGCCATAATTATACTCTTATTACGAATTCAAAGTGCTTTTATAATAACAAATATATTTAATTTCTGCAAGCGCAAAAAAAATTAGGTGAAGTTGGTTTCCCAAACTTCACCCTTGCAGAATCGTTTGGCCCTTACGCCATACTCGTCTTCAACCTCGTAGCTTCTAAATAATCAATGTTCACTTCCTCATAGGCAGTACCATTTCAAAGTAATGCCCATCCACATTTATCGCCCAACCATAACGCGGTCATGGCGAATCAGCCAGTTAAAAAAACTAACGGGGGAAAAAACTAATCTTATTATAAGTTATATCCAAAAAAAATGCAAAATTAGTTTTCCACACCCTCCTTCGCCATTGTTAACTACTCCGCCACTCCCCTTCGCTAAAGCTACGGGGGGGTTATTTTCTTTCGTTTTTACGAAAGAGAACAAAAAAAATGGGCCTATCCGGATGTCCGAAGACAAAGGATTAGGCCCGATTTATCGTGTGGACGGAGGGATTACCCCGGTCCTAGCGCCAAATGGCTAAGGTGATAAATTCCTCACACAACAATAGCTAGGGCGGCACTCCACTCGCGGTAGGCATCTCCTACCTCCTATAAAAGAATCCGTTCAATTTCCGACACCTACGCCTATCACCTGCTCGGCAAGACCGAGACAGCCGTCTGACAAAAGAGCTAAAAAAACATTCCTATTTTCAGTATACACAAGCAAAATATCTTGTCAATAGCGCATAAAATGATACAATCAAACTATGATGATTATTGCGGGACTCGGAAATCCGGGAAAAAAATACGAATTTACCCGGCATAATATAGGATTTAGAATTATTAACAACTTCGCGGAGGAAAATAATTTTCCTGAATTTAAGCTGTATAAAAAATTCAACTCTCTGATCTCTGAAAGCATTATCAATGATAAAAAAATAATTCTTGCCAAGCCCCGGACATTTATGAACAAATCCGGCAAAGCAATAAAATCCATCATTAACTTCAATAATGCAAAGCAAACTACTCCCTCATTTCTCCCCATCCTCGCTCCTCCCCATCAAAGAGGGGGAGGAAAGGTGGGTGAGATTATTCCCGTAGAAATTGGTTTTATTGTCATTCATGACGACATTGATTTGCCTATCGGAGAAATAAAGATTTCCCAAAACCGCGGCTCTGCCGGACATAAAGGCGTTAAATCAATAATAAACGCATTGAGAACTAAAAATTTCTCGCGAATAAGAATTGGCATCCTTCCCAAAATAGGCAAGCCGGAAAATACCGAACAATTTGTGCTTGAAAAATTCAGCGAAAGCGAAGAGAAAATCCTCTCAGAAACAATACAACAATCAATCTCCATCCTTAAAAATATTTTCTGCTATTGAAAATATTTTCTAACCTTGGAAACATCTTTAAAAAAAATACTTTTTCATCGTAGTAAATTTCCTACGATCGTAGAAAATATACCACGATGAAATTTACTATACAAAATAAATTCAAAATAATGCGCGATAATACCCAAAACATTATTCCAGCGACTTACTCACTTTTTATACGATCGTATTAATAATGAGTAAGTAGAATTTATGGGATATATCCCTTTCATGTTATCATTTTAACAATGCAAGAATATATAGAAAAAATAACAATAGACGATAAAAATTATCCGGCAGACCTCAAAAAAATAAAAAATCCCCCGAAAATTCTTTATTTTAGGGGTGAAATAAAACAAAACGAACCGCTCTTCGCTGTTGTGGGCGCAAGAAACTGTTCCAGCTATGGCAAGCAAGCCACTATAGATATAGCGGGAAATTTAGCCGAAGCCGGATTAACCATTGTAAGCGGATTGGCTCCGGGCATTGATTCATTCGCTCATTGGGCAACGATTGAAAGAGGAAAAAGAACAATCGCTGTTTTTGGAACGGGTGTAGACAAACAGAGCATTTATCCATCTGAAAATATGAGGCTTGCGGAAAAAATATTAGAAACCGGCGGACTTTTGATTTCAGAATATCCTCCCGGAACTCAAGGAACTCGCTGGACATTTCCCCAAAGAAACCGGATAATCTCCGGTCTTTCTTTGGGTGTATTAGTAATTGAAGCGAAACAGAGAAGCGGAGCATTAATAACCGCAGATTGCGCCTTTGAGCAAGACAGAAAGGTCTTTGCTTTGCCGGGATCCATATATTCTTTAAACTCCAAGGGTCCCCATTTTCTGATTAAAAAAGGAGCCAAACTAATTGAAAACAGCAACGACATTTTAAAAGAGTTAAATTTGACATTGGCCGAGAACAACGATACAAACGAAATAGGCGGTCAAAATGCGGAAGAAAATTTAATCCTTAATATTTTGGAAGAGGGCGGACTGCATATAGATCAAATAATCAAAACGACAAAATTAAGCGCCGCCAAAACAGCAGGCATTCTTGCTATCTTGGAAATGGAAGAAAAAATAAGGAATCTAGGGGGAAATATTTATGCCCTACGGCGTTAATTTCTAATTTTTAATTAACGGATTAACGAATTGAGAATTTAATCCGTTAATTCTTTAATTTTCAATCCGTCAATTTTAATTATCTATGCAGTTAATTATCGTAGAGAGTCCGACAAAAGCCAATACAATAAAAAAATTTTTAGGAAAGGACTACAAAGTCCTTGCTTCTTTTGGCCATGTGCGAGATCTGCCGAAAAGCGAACTTGGCGTTGATGTGGAAAATAACTTTACTCCGAAATATGTAATTCCTCTAAAAGCAAGAAAAACAATTTCAGAATTAAAAAAAGAAGCGAAAAAAATAAAATCAACTATTCTCGCGACCGACGAAGACCGCGAGGGAGAAGCGATCGCCTGGCACCTCGCCCAAATTCTTGAATTGGACAATCCGAAAAGAATTGTTTTCCATGAAATAACGAAATCAGCCATTGCCCATGCTATTGAAAATCCGCGAACGATTGATTTAAATTTGGTTAATGCTCAGCAGGCAAGGAGAATTTTAGACAGAATTGTGGGCTACAAACTATCCCCTTTTCTGTGGAAAAAAGTGGCGAGAGGACTTTCCGCGGGAAGAGTCCAATCAGTGGCGGTAAGATTGGTGGCGGAAAGGGAAAAAGAAATTGAAAATTTCAAGAAACAAGAATACTGGAATATTGAAGCCCTTTTCAATAAAATTAAAAATCAAAATAAGCAAACTGAATTTGGAGCCTTGTTGGTGAAAAAAGATGGCGATGTTATTCCAAAACTTGGAATCAAAACAAAAGAAGAGACGGATAAAATTTTAGAAGACCTAAAAGACGCGGAATATAAGGTTGGAAAAGTTGAAAAAAAAGAAGCAAAGAAAAATCCTCTGCCTCCCTTCACTACCAGCACACTACAGCAGGAAGCGTGGAAAAAATTCCGATTCCCGGCAAAATTTACAATGCGGCTCGCCCAACAACTCTACGAAAACGGGCATATCACCTATCACAGAACCGACTCATTAAATCTTTCCGAAACATCGCTTTTTGTCGCTGAAAAATTCATAAAAGAAAATTTTGGAAATAATTATTGGCCCGGTTTTTTCAAAAAATACAAGGCGAAAGGCAAGGCGCAAGAAGCCCATGAGGCGATAAGGCCTGCTTATCCGGAAAACACTCCGGAAAAAATAAAGAGTTCTATTATGGCGAGCCAGCATAAATTATACGAACTTATTTGGCGCAGATTTATCGCCTGCCAAATGTCACCCGCGATTTTTAGTTCTTCTGCGGTTGAAATTGAAACACAGAACCAAAAATACACTTTTAGAGCAAACGGCCAAACCTTAAAATTTGACGGGTTCTTAAAGGTTTATCCTATGAAATTTGAAGAAAAAGAGCTTCCGGAATTAATTGAGGAAGAACTGTTGGAACTGAAAAAAATAGTCCCCTCCCAACACTTCACAGAACCGCCTCCAAGATACAACGAAGCCAGCTTGATTAAAACCCTTGAAGAAAACGGCATAGGCAGGCCGTCAACCTACGCGCCGATAATTTCAACTGTGCAGGAAAGAAACTACATTGCCAAAGACGAGCAAAAAAGATTCCAGCCGACTGAAATAGGTAATATAGTAAACGACCTTTTGGTGGAGCATTTTCCAAAAATAGTTGATATACAATTCACGGCAAAAATGGAAGAGGACTTGGATGAAATTGCGGAAGGAAATAAAAAATGGACAGATGTCTGCCATGAATTTTATGAGCCGTTCAATAAAAATCTGCTGGAAAAATATAGCGAGGTCTCCAAGGAAAAAATAGCTGTCCAGAAAACAGACAAGATATGCCCTAAATGCGGAGCAGAGCTTGTTATCCGCTTTGGCAGATTTGGAAAATTCTACGCTTGTTCAGGCTTTCCGAAATGCCGACACACAGAACCTCTGGAAGAGAAAACTTTAGGCATAAAATGCCTGAAATGCCAAACCGGGCAAATGGTGGCAAAGAGGACAAAGCGAGGAAAAATTTTCTACGGTTGCAATAAATATCCGGAATGCGATTTTGCGCTATGGGACAAACCCGTAAAAACCGAGCAGGGAGAAATTGAAAAATGCCCAAAATGCGGCTCGGCAATGGTTGAGAAAGGAAAACAAATAAAATGCTCCAACAAATCTTGCCAATCTAACAAAAAAATAGCAGAATAATAGCAGACCTTCTGATTAAAAATTTTTCGTGACGAAATCTAAAAATTGTAGTAGAAAAGATCTTTAACTAGATGGTCTGTAAATTCGCCTAGGTGGCGGAACGGTATACGCTCAAGTCTCAAAAACTTGTGAGAGCAATCTCGTGTGGGTTCGATTCCCACCCTAGGCACTTACATACAAACACCTTCGCGGCACACTAATAATTTAATTGGAGAATGACATGACAGAACTGCAAAAAATTGATTTGGAAGGCGCTCTGCGAGCTCGTTGTATAACGAACAGCGGACCTTTGACCGCGGAAACAATGAGAAAACTCAAAGAAAGTGTTAAACGAAAACGTCCAAAATTTAGTTATCTAACCGCTTGGCGAACAAACTTCGGAGGAAAAAGCCATTAAGCAATTTTGTTCTTTAACCGCTCCCCAGCCTCGTTATTGCGAGGCTTTTTTTTATTTTAATTATTGCGCGCAAATTTACGGAATATATAATGAAAAATTACCCCTACTAATGCGCCGGTGATTGCGCCGATTAAGATATCTGACGGCCAGTGGATGCCCACAAAAACCCTGCCGAGACCGATTAAAAAACTGGAAATATAAAAAAATATTCCCAGTTTTTTATTATAAAAGAAAATAATCGTTGATAGGGCAAAATAGAAAGAAGCGTGGCCCGAAGGAAAAGACGGCTCGCTGGCGTTATGGCTTACAAGAAAATTTACGCTGTAATCAACAAACGGCCTGGGCCTGAACCAAAGCCAACGGATAAAATTAGCAACCGCAAATCTTGAAAAAATAGCGGCAACCAGCGACAAAAAAACAATTCTGAAATATTTCTTGAATTCTATAATTAATAATAGAAATAATATAAAAAGCAGAACGTATTCAAGATATTGGGCGAAAAACACGCCTAAAAAATCAAGCCAAGCCCACCTTCCGGCGTATTGGTTTATTAAATTAAAAATATACAAATCCATATTTTTAAGGAAATGTTCTCAGAATTGGCCGAGGTCAGACCTCGGCTAAATTATCCAAGGCCCGACTTCGGATAAGCTCTTATTTAAGCTTCAATAAATTTTCTAAAAGGCAGGCAACTGTTATCGGTCCCACGCCGCCCGGCACGGGCGTAATATAGCTCGCTTTTTTGGAAACGCTATCAAAATCAACATCTCCGACCGCTTTTTTATTTTTATCAAGAGAAAAACCAATATCAATCACCACAGCTCCTTTTTTTATCATATCTCCGGAAATCAGTCCTGAATCCCCTACTCCGGAGATCACAATATCAGCCGTTTTAATCTCTTCTATCCCAAAAAATTCTAAATTATTTTTTGAAAGCCAGTCTGCCAACGGTCTGCCCACTAATTTACCCCTCCCGATTAGAACTATCTTTTTATTTTTCAAAGAAATATTATATTCTTTAAAAATTTTTTCAACCGCGGACACAACCGGAGATATAAATTCCGCGTTTTTATTATCGGAGATAATATCCAAAACATCTTGCGTGTTAAACTTCTCGGGCAATGGCAATTGAACAATTATTCCGGTTACATCTTTTTTTCCAGCAATTTCCTTTATTTTATTTTTTAAATCCTCCTGGGAAATATCAAAAGAAAAATTAAACAATTCAAAATCAATTCCTACTTTCTCGCAAGCAATTTTTTTTCTATCGACATAAGCATTTGAAGCATAATCATCTCCAACCAAAACAACGGCCAACTTCAGCCTTAAATTATCTCTTCCTATCTTTTTTCTTACTTCTGACAATATTTTTTCCGATATTTTTTTGCCATCTATAATCATCGACTAAATTTCTAATTTTTAATTTTTAAATAATTTCTAAATGACTTAATTTTTAATAACGGCGAACCGGTTTAAAAATTTAATCATTAAATCATTATTTATAAAATTGGAAATTAAGAAACTACGGCAATGGGAATTTTCTACAGAACTTTTTTATCTCTTGCCTAACTTTAGAAATTGACTTTTCATCAACAATCACCTTATCTATCCACTCCGCGATTATTTTCATTTCTTTTTCTTTCATTCCTCTGGTGGTTATTGCCGGCGTTCCCAATCGTATTCCAGACGGCTCAAAAGGGGGATTTGGATCAAAAGGAATGGTATTTTTATTAACAGTAATGCCGGCTTTTTCCAAACGGATTTGGGCTTCTTTACCTGAAATTTTTTTATTCCTTAAATCAATTAAAATCAAATGATTATCAGTCCCGCCGGTAACTAAATTAAAACCGCGGACCAAAAGCTCTTCTGCTAAGGCCTTGCTATTTTTTATTATCTGCTTGCCGTATTTCTTAAAGGACGGAGACGACGCTTCTTTCAAACAGACAGCGATAGCGGCAATGTTGTTTTCGTGAGGCCCGCCCTGCAAACCCGGAAAAATCGCTTTGTTTATTTTTTGGGGAAGCTCTGGATCTTTTTTTAGACCTTTTTCAGTTGCCATTATCATAGCCCCTCTTGGCCCCCTTAATGTTTTATGGGTAGTAGTGGTAACAACATCTGCAAAAGAAACCGGGCTTGGATGAACGCCGGAAACCACTAAGCCGGCAATATGGGCAATATCCGCGACTAAATAGGCTCCGACCGACTCAGCAATTTTAGCAAATTTTTCCCATTCAAAAATTCGCGGATAAGCGGTTGCTCCGCAAAAAATAATTTTCGGCTTGGCTTCTTTTGCCAGTTGTTCCATTTTTTCAAAATCAATAAGCCCGGACTTTTCATCAACTCCATACTGGGCTGAATTGTAAAACTTGGCGGAAAAATTTACTTTCCAGCCATGAGTTAAGTGTCCGCCATGAGGCAAAGACATTCCCATAATCGTATCTCCCGGCTGACAGACAGCAAAATAAACCGCTTGATTCGCCGGCGAACCGGAATAGGGCTGAACATTAACAAAAGGAACGCCGAATAATTTTTTCGCCCTTTCTTGGCATAGAATCTCGATTTTATCGTAGAATTCCAAACCCGCGTAATATCTTTTCCCAGGATAACCCTCGGCGTATTTATCGGTCAAAATTGAGCCCAACGCCTCGCGCACGGCCGGCGAGCTGTGATTTTCTGAAGGAATCATCTCCAGGCAGGTCTCCTGCCGCTCTTTTTCTTTTTCAATTAATTTTGCGATTTGAGGATCGCTTTTATTAAGCTTCATATAATTGTTATCCCTGCTATTTTCTTATTATTTTAAGCTTTTCGCAGGTTAAATCAATAATTTTTGACGGCGAACTTTCTGGCAAATCGCCGGCGTCCAAAACCAAATCCGGTTTTATTTCTTGATTCTCAAACTGCTCTAAAATTTCTTTTATCTTTCCCGAAGCCGGTTGCCCAGAAATATTTGCCGAAGTGGCGGTCAATGGTTTATTTATTTTACCTAAAATATCGCTGATAATTTTATTATTTATGATTCTTATACCGATTGTTTCTTTCCCGCCAAATAAATTTTCCGCCAATCCGCAGTTTGGCTTTTTTTTCAAGATAACCGTAAATTTCCCCGGTAAATTTTCCTCTAAAAATTTTCGTTGATTTTCGTTAACAAAAGCAAATTTTTTTATTTCCTCAATACCTCTTACAAAAACTGAAATCGCTTTTGCTTTGTCTCTTTTTTTTGTTTCAAAAATTTTGTCAACCGCTTCTTTGTTAACAGCATCGACTATTAATCCATAAACCGTGTCTGTCGGACAAATAGCCACCACGCCCATTTTTATCGCTTCACACACCTTTTCAATCGCCAATTCGTTATATTTTATTATTTCCATTTTTTATAGATACCCTCGCCCTTACGGGCGAGGTTCTTGCGAACCTTCAAAATTTTGCGAGTTTAGATATTTTTTGCTTCGCTAAAAATATCGCAAAATTTTGGGGTATATATAACCGCCTCTGCGAGCCTTTCGGCTCGCTTCGGGCTGGCATTCATCTGCGGCCTTACGGCCGCAGTGTTTTGCCAGCGGTTATAAACTTTGATAGCTTTATCACATCAGACGGATTTCCAAAATCCATCCAATAATCTTTTATTATTTTAATTTTCATTTTTTTATCTTTGGCTAAAAGATTTATTGCGTCGGTAATTTCATA
>MHMF01000040.1 GCA_001821475.1 Candidatus Nealsonbacteria bacterium RIFCSPLOWO2_01_FULL_38_120 | reverse complement strand
GATAAAATTGGCGGAAAAAACGCTTACAATATTTCCGATTATCAAGGTGAGCGAAAATCCTTTTACAAAACTTGTGCCAAAAAAGAAAAGAATGACAGCGACTATAATTACTGTAAGGTTCCCGTCGCGCACCGACGGCCAACTTCTCCTGAAACCTTCTTCAAGCGCGATTCCGAAACTTTTCCCTAATTTTAATTCTTCCCTGAACCTGGAAAAAATAAGGACATTGGCGTCAACTGCCATTCCCAAAGAAAGTATAAATCCAGCTATGCCGGACAAGGTCATTGTCGCAGACATTAATTTAAGCAAAGATAGAATTATAACCACATAAACAAATAAAGCCAAAACCGCCAAAAACCCGGAAAGACGGTAGTATAATATTAAAAATACAGCTATCGCCAAAAATCCGTAAATGCCGGCAACCAAACTTTTATTTAAAGAAACAGCTCCCAAAGTCGGGCCAACCGTGCTCTGGGAAATCGGCTCCCCTATTTTCACAGGCAAGGCGCCAGAATTCAAACGAAGAGCTATCTGCTTTGCTTTTTTTAAATCCAAGTCGCCCGTGATTACGGCCTTGCCGCCGGAAATTTTCCCTTGGACAACAGGAGCGTATAAATCCTCGCTGGTAATCTGGCCATCTCCATTAGTGTCAATAATAGACATTCCATCAAGATAAATAGCCAATGGTTTCCCTATGTTTCTTTCCGTTATCTGCTCAAAAATATTCTCTCCATCTTTTGTAAATTCCAAGCTTATTTCAATTTTATTCGCGCTCTGTTCAATAACCGCTTCAGCGCTTTTCAGATATTCTCCGGTAAGCTCTGTTGTCTTGAAAAAACTTTCTTTAATAACATTTAGCACTTCCTCCTTTGTTATATTCCTGCCGGAATTTTGTTTTACTTCTTCTACTATAGAAGAAATTTGTTCTTCCGGAATATTTTTTATCGCTTCATCCTGCTCCTCCGAAGAAAATTTTTCGCGGAATTCAAGATAAGGCGTCTCGCCTATCATATTTATCGCTTCTTTTACATCTTTAACTCCCGCTAATTCAACTATCAGCCGATTTTCTCCCTGAATTTGGACAATCGGCTCCGAAACCCCATAGATATTAATTCTTCTTTCAATAATATCCCTCAACTCTTCCATTTTCTTTGCCCTGCTCTCGTTATTAATAGCGCTCAAATCCGCCTCATAAACAAGATGGGTTCCTCCCTGTAAATCCAAACCCAACCGGAAAGGCACATTCCAAAAATGCGGAAATGACGACCCGATTTTGCTGTTGATTAAATCTACTGCCTGGTTGAAATATTCAGGCCAGCTTAAATTCCCGGCGAAAAAAGCCAGAATAAAAATAAAAAATAAAATCAAATAAATTCTCTTTTTAGCCATTTTTGAAAACCCGTAAAAAATATAGGCTCATGCCTATACATTTTTATAACCTTTTGAATTACGGAATGCCTTCTTGATCCTTTCTCCAAATTTCAGCCGCAAATTTGGAGAAAAGACCTGAAACTCGCTTTTTATTGGGCATTTCGTAATTCAATATATAACATATATTTAAAAACAAAAAAAGTCCCCGAGAGGACTTTTATCGCGATTAGAAAAATTTCAGGGAAACAAACTTACTGGTTTTTATGACAGCACTTCTTGGCTTTTCTGCCAGAATTGCATGAAGGACAGATACTGTTCCTGCCAACCATCGCTCTCCGCAATGTTGCGGAATGATGCCCTAATAAAGTAAAAAAAGGCATACCCAACGGATTTGAGGTCGTATATGCGGTGGCGACAAAATCGTTATGGAATAAATCAGAATATATTTTCTTGTGAGCCATAGTTTTCTCCTCAAATTTCCCTATTCTATTGTAGTCGCAAAGATCAACAAACGAAATGTTCTAATTTTAAGATACAAAAAAAATCCGGATCAGTCAATGTTTATAACTAACAAATTAATACTCCAATTTAATCCCAACCTTTTGGGCAATTTGGGAAATCCATTTTTCATGACGATTATTTTGACTGATTATTGAGGCATATTCTGTTCTCAAGTCGTCAAGCGCCTTAACTAATTTATCTACCGAAATACAGCGACTGCGTCATCTCGCGCAAAGCGCTCATATCTTCTTTTAATTCTTTTACATCTTCTTTTGTCGCAACGACCTCTATAATTTTTTGTATATCTTCATTTGTAAGCATAGGGTATATTTAAAAATTTAATATTATAATTTATTATTATACTCTGCTAATTATATTCTAATCCGCCCACAACAGCTGTCAAATTTTCACATTAAATAAATGTATCTGCGCTTTTTTTATTTCAATATGTCCCGCCTTAATTTATCAACATGTTCTTTTTTTTCATAAAATTCTCCCTTACCTATTTTATAAAGAAAAGGAATTACCCCGCATTTTTCGCACTCGCTCTAATTGCATTTACCGCCATTATTTTTTGATAATTCCAAGCACATCGCAATTTTTTTTCAAAAAATTTTTTTTCCATAATTTTATTGACAACTTTTCGCAATTTGAAAAATAAAAATTGTCAACAAGTTATCAGCAAATTTTATTTCCCATAGCAATTATTCAAAAAAATTACGCAGTTGACTACTAAAACAAGCGATCGCGTTTTACGTAATCAAGATTATTTAACAGAAATCAGTAAAAACATAGTGACGCCTTGTTAAAATTCGCTTCGCTCGCTACGAAGCACACTTTTTAATTTCGTTTCTACGTCCTCAAAAATTATTTCTTTTTTAGTTCAATTTCTTCCATTGTTTTAATAAATGCCTCCTCTAATTCAATTCCCGCCTCATCGGCAATAATAATCACAGACCAAAGACAATCTGCGAGTTCATGAGCCAATCGCTTATTTATATCTTCATATTTTCTATATCCATTTTTCGCCATCACTAATTTAACCAGATCTCCGACATCTCCGACAAAACCTTGAGTCCGTTCTGCCAATCCCCATGTTTTACTTCCTTCGTTTTGCGTTAATCCAATGTTTATTTTTCTAATTTCTTTGGCTCTTTCAATTATTTTTTTAAATTCCATAAATTTTTATATAAATTTATTATTTATCGACCACAGCACTTTTTATACTTTTTACCGCTACCACAAGGACATTTATCATTTCTCCCTACTTTTTGAGCAGGTGCGGAAGGAAGGCCTGTTTTTAGAACTGCTTTTGCCACGTTCTGCGGAATTGCGGAAACTGCGGAAACGGGCTGAATTTTTGTTTTCATAATACTATTGGCAATCGCCAAATCAACATCTTCTAAAAGCTGCTTGAACATTTTATGTCCCTCATTTTTATACTCAATAAGCGGATCCTGCTGGCCGAAAGCTCTCAAGCGCACAGAATCCCTTAGGTAATCCATATTTTCCAGATGGTCAAGCCAGAATTCATCCAAAATTTTCAAGCAAACAAATTTTTCCAATTCCCTCATCCGCCCCTCCCCCACTTCCTTTTCCTTCTTCAGATATTCCTCTTCCGAAAACCCAGCCTTTTTAACCATCTCCAAGATTTGAGATTTGCCTGCCCCGTGAGAAGCCGCAACTTCTTTTTCGGGGAGTTTTGCCTGCCCGCTGAAGCCTTGGCGGAAGAGGAAGTTTTGAGATTTTTCCAATACTTCCCGCCGTTTTCTATAGAATATTTCCCTGTGCTTATTCATCACATCATCATATTCCAAGATATGTTTTCTCAAATCAAAATTCATTCCCTCAACTTTCCCCTGCGCCGACTCAATGGCGCGGGAAATCATATTCGCTTCAATGGGAAGGTCTTCCGGAATCTTAAATGTCTCCATCAGCGATTTTATTTTATCTCCCCCGAAAATTCTCATCAAATCGTCTTCCAAGGAAACAAAGAACTGAGAAGAACCAGGATCTCCTTGCCTGCCCGATCTTCCCCGTAACTGATTATCAATTCTTCTCGCCTCGTGCCGCTCCGTGCCGATAATATGAAGCCCGCCCAATTCAATAACTTTTTTCTGCTCTTCCAAATTAGGCGGGTTGCCCCCCAAAATTATGTCAACTCCCCTGCCAGCTATATTGGTAGCCAATGTGACCCCGCCGAATTTTCCGGCTTGGGCGATTATCTGTCCTTCTTTTTCATGATTTTTGGCGTTTAAGATATTAAAAACAATTCCTTCTCTTTCAAGAAGTTTTCCTAAAAATTCATTTTTTTCAATAGAAACCGTGCCGATCAAAACCGGCTGGCCTTTTTGATGCCTTTCTTTTATTTCTTTTACAACCGCTCCTATTTTTCCTGTCCAGGTTTTATAAATCTTGTCCGGCAAATCCTTTCTTATCATCGGCTTATTGGTAGGAACGGCAATTACTTCCAATTTATAGACCTTGTCAAATTCTTCGGCTGAAGTAAGAGCTGTTCCGGTCATCCCCGCTAGTTTTTTATAAAGCCGGAAATAATTTTGAAATGTCACGGTGGCAAATGTCTTTGATTCTTCCTGGACTCTTACTCCTTCTTTCGCTTCAACCGCCTGATGCAATCCGCCAGACCATCTTCTGCCGAACATTAACCGGCCGGTAAATTCGTCAACGATTACAACTTGATTTTCTCTTACAACATAATCCCTGTCTTTTTTAAACAAGGCTATCGCTTTGAGCGCTGATTCTAATTGATGAGTTGTGCTGGTATCATTATCCATCCAAGGGTCTCTGCCCAAATCCTTGATCGCTTTATTCTGGCCTTGATCGGTAAAAACAGCCGCTTTCATTTTTTCGTCAATCGTAAAATCCTCTCCTTCTTTCATTTTGGCGGCAAGCCGGGCGAACTGGTAATACTTATCCGTTGATTCTCCTGATGGCGCTGAAATAATCAACGGCGTCCTTGCCTCGTCAATTAAAATTGAATCAACCTCGTCAACAATTGCGTAATTAAATCCGCGCTGGACTTGACTATTTAAATCATAGACCAAATTATCCCGCAAATAATCAAATCCGAATTCATTATTCGTCCCATAAGTAATATCCGCAGCATACACATCCTTTCTCTCTACCGGCCTCAAATAATCCTCAATCACCCTAAACCCTCCGACGACATCGCGCTCTTTATCGCTTTTGTCATTCCCTCCCTCGCCTCCCTCCCCTTCCGCAGAGGGGGAGGATTGAGGAAGGGGTGATATTTTAGAAATTTTTGACGCATACTTTGAATCATACAAAAATGCTTTTTCATGCGTTATACAACCAACCGACAACCCAAGCAAATTATAAATCTGCCCCACCCAAACCGCGTCTCTTTTTGCCAAATAATCATTGACAGTAACCAAATGAGCGCCCTTCCCCTCAAGAGCGTTCAAATATAAAGGCAATGTGGCGGCCAATGTTTTTCCTTCGCCGGTTTTCATTTCAGCTATTTTACCCTGATGCAAAACAATTCCTCCGACAAGCTGGGAATCAAAATGGCGCTGTTCCAAAGTCCTTTTTGACGCCTCCCTAACAAGCCCGAAAGCTGTCGGCAGAATATCGTCCAGCGATTTTCCATTTTTCAACGCCTCCTTGAGCCCAGCTGTCTTTTCTTTTAATTCCTCCCCTGAAATTTTTTCAAACTTCGGCTCAAGGCGATTTATTTTTTCCACCAGCAGTCTTATCTCTCTCAAAAAATTATCGTTGACATTGCCAAAAATTTTACCTAAAATCCCCATATTTTTAATAAATTCATCGTAGTAAAATTCCTCCGATCGTAGAAAATTTACTACGATGAATTTTATGCAATTAAACTTTTCCGACATTATTGTTATATGTATTATATGCATTTTTAAGCTAAAATTAAAAGCGGTCCGATAGCCATCGGACCGCTGTTTTT
>MHMF01000039.1 GCA_001821475.1 Candidatus Nealsonbacteria bacterium RIFCSPLOWO2_01_FULL_38_120 | reverse complement strand
ACAATAACGATTGCGACAATTTTTATGCCATGATCAAAAAACCAAGGTGTTATATTACGAATAATATTTGAAAGTATAGCCAACATATGAGTATGATTAAAAAATTTTCTTCCTCCAAAATTGAATACGAATTAGTCGCCGAGCGAAGCGAGGCGGCTTCCTCTGACTTGCTATTTCCTTTCTGGTGCCGAGGGTGAGAATCGAACTCACTTTACTGCCTTATGAGTGCAATGTTCTACCATTGAACTACCCCGGCTTGGTTTGCCTTTTTTAATACTTCAATTAAGCCGGTTACTTTATAAAAAAGGTCTGCCGACGCGCTTACCCTAATCGTAATCGTTCCGTAGTGAATGGGAAAATTAATATAGTTTTTTTTATTCTTTGATTTTATAAGTATAGTTTTTTGGAAATTACCCCGAGGAATATCGGTGATCTTGGACCAATATTCTTCAACTTCTCCTATTCTATTTTTGTGTATTTTATTGATGCGTATCCATGCCTTCAATCTGCCATGGTCCACAAATAGCGCTTCTTTTATAAATTTTATAAAAAACTTTATCATATCCGGATCTGAATTGCAAAAACTAAAACATCTTGTTTTTTTAGCTCCTTCGCCCCAATATAATGCAATGCCAGCTATGAGAAAATCTCTATGGGATAAATTGCCTACGAGTTCCATACCCTCGTTTTTGAATTTATTTATTTTTTCCATCCGTCTTTCATATTGCATTCTAGCACCCTTTAGCCTTCCAACATATCCGCATTGGCTCATCTTTTTATGCAACTTGTTGATTTGCCTTGATGTTAACTCAATATCTCTGCACCATAAACTAACCGTACTTTTTGCAATACCTATTTTTTTCGCAATATCCTTTATGCTCTCTCCTTTTTTTCTTAATCCTATCGCTTTATTTTTTTCTGCGCTTTTTGCCATAAAACCCACGATATATAACTTTTATTTAATTATACCGCGGGTCCAAAAATAACACAATATATAATTTGTTGCGGGGGCGGGAATTGCACCCACGTCTCGAGGTTATGGGCCTCGCAAGATACTACTTCTCTACCCCGCGATAAAAGAAACTACGCTTTTGAATACTATATTTATACTTTATTACACTTAAGAACAAAAATCAACATTAACTCTAATATAACACAGAAACAAAAACGGGATTAAATCCAGCCTTAAACTCTTTATAAAATTAATAATCTCAAAAAACTTCAAGGTCGCGGAGGGCTTGTTCGTAGATGCCAATCATTTCTTTTGCTTTTTCCAAGTCAAGCTTGTAATCCGGGTCGTGAATAATATTATCGCGGATTTTATGCGCTCCTGAAATGTCGTTAATATTCGCCAAAACGGACGGCTCTATTTTTTTTAACTTTTCATCCGTTACATCTCCGCCGTATCCCATTTTCGCTAAAATAGCGTCAAACAATCCGTCTGCCTCAATTATCGCCAACTTATATTCCGCCTCTATGTCTGTTTCCAGGCGCTTGGTTATTTTTTGCCATTCCTTAAATATCTTTTTAGCGCCGGAAAATTTATAATCCGCCATAACTTTCACATTATCAAAATAGCGCCTTTTAATCCATGTCGCCTTAAAGAGCAAAATAATCGCGCCGACAAAAAGCGCCAAAGAAATAACTATGAAAACAATTTTCAAAATTCCAACAGAAAAATAAATCCAAGGAGATATAGAATTAGATATGGCATTAAAATAATCCGATACAGAAGATAATAAATAATTAAGATCCATATATTTTTCCTATTTCTAAAATTTTTGTTTCCTCAAATGGTTTTCCGATAATTTGAAGCCCGATCGGCAATTTTTTTTGAGTAAAACCAATGGGAATAGAAATAGCCGGCAAACCAGTCAGATTCGCTGAAACAGTGAAGATATCGGCCAGATACATTGAAAGCGGGTTTGACATATTCTCTCCTATCTTAAAAGCAGGAGTCGGCGAAGCGGGAGTGAAAATCGCGTTCACTTTCTGAAACGCTTTTTCAAAATCATTTTTAATTAAAGTTCTTACTTTCTGCGCCTTCAAATAATAAGCATTGTAATAGCCAGCGGAAAGCGCGAATGTTCCCAACATTATCCTTCTTTTCACCTCATCTCCAAATCCCGTCCCCCTTGTCGTCAAATAATGTTCCAATAAATCACCTCCTTCGTCAGTCATAATTCTTGATTCGTAATTCATAATTCCCCCGTATCTGATGCCGTCATATCTCGCTAAATTAGCAGACGCTTCGGAGGTGGCGATAAGATAATAAACAGCCAAAGCGTATTTCGTATTAGGCAAACTTATTTCTTCGATTTTGGCGCCGCAATCCTCTATTCTCTTTATCGCATCTCTGATTATTTTTTCAACTTCTTTATCCATTCCTCCGATAAAATACTCTTTCGGCACCCCAACCCGTAAATTTTGAATTAAGAATTTGGAATTATGAATTATGGATTTAATGGAGGTGGAATCCAAGGGGTCTTTCCCGGAGATAACATCAAAAACTAATTTAGCGTCTTCAGCTGTCTTTGTTATCGGCCCGATCTGGTCAAGCGAAGAAGCAAAAGCAACCAATCCGTATCGCGAAACAGAACCATAGGTCGGCTTCAGCCCAACTACTCCGCAAAAACTAGCCGGCTGCCTTATAGACCCGCCCGTATCCGAACCCAAAGCAAAGCAACACATATCAGCCGCAACGGCCGCAGCAGACCCGCCAGAACTCCCGCCCGGAACCCGCCCTAAATCATTTGGATTTTTTGTGGTAAAAAATCCTGAATTCTCAGTAGACCCGCCCATAGCGAATTCGTCCAAATTTGTTTTGCCTAAAATAACCGCTCCCGCTGATTTTAATTTTTTAACGCATGTGGCATCGTAAGGAGCGACATAATTCTCCAAAATTTTTGAAGCGCAAGTTGCTTTCATTCCCTTGACCAATATATTATCTTTAACAGCCAACGGAATTCCGGCAAGCGCCGTGAGCTCTCCTCCGCAGGAAATCAGTTCGTCAATTTTTTTTGCTTGACTGATAGCCGAATTTTCTTCTACTGACAAAAACGCGGAAATTTTTTCGTCTTCCTGTTTTATTCTGTCCAAAAACGCCGTTATCAATTCCACAACCGAAAAATCCTTATTTCTCAATCCATTTTGAATTTTTGTTATGGTTAAATTGTGTAATTCCATTATTTAAATACTTTGAATTGCGAAATGCTTTCTTGGTCCTTTCTTCAAATTTCAGAGCGAAAATTTGATATAATTATGAGGCATATGCAAAGCATACGCCGAATAATTATAGCAAATTTACAGCTGAAATTTGGAGAAAAGACCAAGAAATTCTCTTTTTATTTGGCATTTTGCAATTCAAAGTATATATAATAAAAAATTCAAAACGCAAATCCACAACTCAAAACTTAAAACCGAATTAAAATACAAGTATTATGATAATAAAAAATTTTGAACTTTAAGTTGTGGTTTTGAGTTTTGAACTTTGAGTTTTGAACTTAAAATACCGCCTTTACTTTTATATGCCTTCCGATTTTATCCGACGCTTGGCTCACAAGCTTATCAGCTAAATCAGGATTCTCCGGCCATGCTTTATCTTCTCTTGCCACATCATTTTCGCAACGAGCAAGTCCGCCGGCGCTCTGGGAAAATGGCTCAATCCCGGAAACATCAACCTTATTCAAAATAGAAAAATAATCCAAAATAGAGGACAAATCCTTTTGGAATTTTTCCTCTTCTTTTTCAGAAATTCCCAAGCGCGCCAATTTGGCTATTTTTTTCACCTCTTCTTTTGAAATCATATAAAAAATTAAAAATGTAAAACGAAAAGCGTAAAACTAATGTGTCGCTTTGCGACTATTATATTATCAAAAATCTCTTTCAAAAATTTTTGATACCTTAGTTTTGCATTTTTCGTTTTGCGTTTTTAATTTTGTTCTACTTCGGCGTCTTTAGTTCTTCCGGTTCTGCCAAGACCTCGCTAAGCGTGTCTATATTTTCCAAAACCATTCCAGCTCCCCGCACAACCGCTGTCATCGGGTCCTCAATAATTTTAGTTGGTATTTTTGTTTCTTCTTGAACTAAAATATCAAGCCCGCGCAACAAACTTCCGCCTCCGGACAAATAAATGCCTTTTGTCATAATATCAGCTAAAAGCTCGGGCGGCGTCTCTTCCACGGTTGTTTTAACGGCAGCTATAATCTGCTTGACTGATTTCTGCAATGCCCGATAAATTTCTTCATTGTTTACCATAATTTCTTCGGGAAGACCGGTGACCAAATTTCTTCCCCTTAATGGAAGTTCTTTTTTTTCTTTAAGCGGATAGGCGGATCCAATCCCTATTTTTATATTTTCAGCTGCCCTTTCCCCTATCAGCAACCTGTATTCCTCTTGGGCAAAATGGATGATATCTTCGTTTAATTTATCTCCGGCTATGCGCAAACTTTTCGCCAAAACAATTCCTCCTAAAGAAATTACTGCCACTTCCGTGGTTCCTCCGCCTATATCTATAACGAAATTTCCGCCCGCTTCCTGAACAGGTAATCTTGCCCCTATTGCCGATGCCATCGGCTCTTCTATCAAAAATACTTCTTTGGCGCCAGCGTTTTTCGCCGCATCCCGGACCGCTTTTTTTTCAACCTCGGTAACTCCGTAAGGAACGCCGACTATAACTCTTGGCCTCAATCTAAAAATCAGCTTCCGTCCCTGGACTTTTTCAATAAAATATTTAAGCATTTGCTCAGTGACTTCAAAATCAGAAATAACTCCCTGGGCCAACGGCCTTGTCGCCACAATATAGGCGGGCGTTCTGCCAACCATTTTTTTCGCTTCATTGCCAATAGCTAAAATCTGACCTGTTTTCTGGTTTATCGCCACGACTGACGGTTCATTTATAACTATTCCTTTACCCTGCAAATAAACCAAAGATGTAGCGGTGCCCAAATCAATGGCTATATTGCTAGAAATGTATGAGAGAAGCTTTTTAAACATAAACTAAATTCAAAGCGTAAAACTCAAAGCGCAAAACCACAACTCAAAACTTAAAACCAAATTAGAATATAAAGCATTGCGATGATAAGGTGTTTTGAACTTTAAGGTTGTAATTTTGAATTTTGAACTTTGAGTTTTGAGTTAAAAAACTGCTGTAAATAATCAATCCTTACCAATTCCGCTTTTACTTCATCCCGAGGTTTTATTTCCACGCAATCTTTCTCTATTGTTCTTTCGCTTACCACAATTCTGCAAGGCATTCCGATTAAATCCGCTTCAGCGAATTTTTCTCCGGCGGTTTTATCCTGCCTATCGTCGTAAAGCGATTCAAATCCAAATTCCATCAAACTACTATAAACCGTTTCAGCGACTTTTTTAACATCTTGCCCTTCTCCTATTTGAATCAGATGTATTGGAAAAGGCGCCAATTCTTTTGGCCAGACAATTCCTTTTTCATCATTATTTATCTCAACCACGGTTGCCAAAAGCCGTCCTATTCCAATTCCATAACAGCCCATTATTACGGGCTTTTCATTGCCCTCTTTATCCTTAAAATAAAGCCCTATTGTTTCGGAATATTTTGAGCCAAGCCGAAAAATATGGCCAAGCTCAATTGAATTGCGTTTTTCCAACTTTCCTTTTTCACATTTAGGACATTTGCCTCCATCTTTAACTTCCGCCACTTCCAGATTGGATGCCCAACAACAATTTTCGCAAAAAAGTATCCTGTCTTCCCCCATCTCCGACAAAATCTGAAATTCATAAGTATTTTCTTTTGTGAAAATTCCGCCTGACGCTTCGCTTTTTATGGCTTTTAACCCGCACCTGTTGAAAATGGCTTCGTACGCCCCAATCGCTTTGTTGAAAAATTTTTCCAAGTCGTCTTTATCCGCATGGAAACTGTAAAGGTCTTTCATTATAAATTCTCGAGCGCGCATCAACCCGCCGTAAAACCGCATCTCGTTCCTAAACTTTGTTTGAATTTGATAAAGCGCGACAGGCAAGTCCTTATACGATTGGATTGCTAATTTTACCAAACCAGTAATTACTTCCTCGTGAGTCGGACCCAGGGCGAATTCTTTACTATGCCGATCCTTAACTCTGAATAAAGGAGGGTCCATTTCATCCCAGCGCTTTGTTTTCAGCCATATTTCTTTCGGTTGCAAGGACGGCAGTAAAACCTCCTGTCCCCCAATTTTTTCAATTTCTTCCCGGATAATTTTTTCTATATTCCTGTGCGCTCTAAGCCCTAACGGCAAAAAACTATAAACCCCGGAAGCGAGCTGAGAAATAAAATTCCCTCTCAAAAGAAGCTTGTGCGATATTGCGTCCCCTTCTTTCGGATTTGTTTTTAATGTTTTACAAAAAAAATGCGACTGCCTCATGGGTGAACAACTGAATTACGAATTATGAATATTGTGTCGCTTCGCGATTATATAATTGATACCTTAATTTTGCATTTTGCGTTTTTCGCTTTGCATTTTAATTTAGAATAGCTGGGCTATGTCCTTGATAGTAACGAAAAACATTATCATAACAAGCAAAGTGAAAAAAGCCGCGTTAATGCCGTTCTCTGTTTTCTGATTCATCTGCTTGCCCCTTATTTTTTCAATAACCAGAAAAAGAAATTTTCCGCCGTCAACCATTGGAATCGGCAGAATGTTAAATACTGCGATATAGATTGAAATTATCGCGATAAACTGCAAAAAATAACTTACTCCCATCCGGCTGGTTTGGGCGAATAATCCGAAAATTCCCACTGGCCCCATTATCTGCACTCCCGTCGGCTCTCTTTGCGCAAGTCTTGCCAAAGCAATGCCCCACCCTTCCAAGACAGAAATAGTAAATTGTCCGGTTGCTTTTATTCCTTCAATGGGCGCCAAATACCACGGATACGATTTCATCGCTGTTCTTGCCAAAATAACGCCCATAGCTCCCTGGCCTTCAGGCGGATTGGCTCTCAAGATCAAAAAAACATCTTTTACCTCGCCACCTCTCTCAATCGCCAAAGTAATTTCCCTGCCTTGATTTTCTTTAATAAGCTCTTGCAATGTCGCCGTATCTTTAATTTTTATATTCACATTTCTATATTTAAATTCTTTTATCGCGTCGCCTACTTCTAGCCCCGCTTCTTTAGCCGGAGAGCCGGGAGCAAGACCGATTATCTGCACCTTCAAATCAGTAAAAATGCCCTTCTCATTATCTTCAATTATAGTCGGAGCGCCAAGCCACATCACGACCGACAAAATGACAATCGCCGCCAGCCAAAAAGAAATAACTCCGGCTAAAATAATTAAGGACTTCTTCCAAAACGGTTTGCCATTAAAACTATCCTGATCGTTTGTCCTGTTGTTCTCTCCCTTAATTTTCACAAAAGCGCCAAACGGCAAAAGATTTATGGAATAAATCGTTCCTCTAAATTTTTTCCCGAAAATCCGGGGAGGATATCCAATTCCAAATTCCTCAACCCCCACCCCGAATTTTTTAGCCGCGATAAAATGGCCGTATTCGTGCAGAATGGCCAACCCGATTAAACAAAAAAAGGCTATAACAATTGATAAAACCATAAATTTAATCTCAAAATTTAAATCTCAAATCTCCTGCCCGCAATGCTACGGATAGCGTTGCAGACAAGCAAAATTATTATGTCGCTTCGCGACAATAATATATATTATATGGTTTGTCCTTTGCTTAGCAAAGAAAGGACAAACCATATACTTTAATTTTGATTTTTGAGATTTGATTTTTAATTTTATTCCATTATTTCTTTCTTCTTTTTTTCGCCCAAATCGTCAATTTTTTTATGGAACTCGTCAATTAATTTCTGCAATTCGTCTTTTCCCTTGAACTTATCATCTTCTCTGATTTCTCTTTCTTTGAATTTTTCCTGTATTTCTTCCCAGACGTTATCTCTCCAGCGCCTCATTGTTTTCCTTGTCTCTTCCTGTTTTTCAGAAAGAATCCTTAAAAGCCCTTTCCTATATTCTTCATTTAGGGGAGGCAAATTAATCCTAATCACATCTTTATCAACAACCGGCGAAATGCCTAAATTTGAGTGACTAAAAAGCGCTTTCTCAATCGGCTCAAGATACGACCTGTCCCACGGCTGGATGACAATTTTCTTCGGCTCAGGCAGAGATATCGCGCCTAATTGTTTCAACGGAAATTTTTCTCCGAAACAATCAATAATTATATCTTCAACTAAAGCGGGCGATGCCCGACCTGTTCTTATTTTCGCGACCTCTTTCTCCAGAAAATTAAACGCTTTCTCAAATTCCGGCTTCACTTTTTTAATTATTTCTCTATAGTCCATAATTTTTTATTGCAATTTATATTATATTTAATCCTATCAAAGTCCAACCTCCTTGTCGAGAACTGAACTACTGAACGATTAACCAGCAGAGACACGGTCTCTGTAGGCTATTAAGAATTTTATAATTTCATCAGCAAAATCTCAAAAGCAAGGCGGACATTGATGTTTGTGCCGGAAATAAGGGAATCAATTTCCTGTAAAAGTTTTATTTCCTCTTCTATTTTGTTAATAGAATAATGGCTAAATTTTTCTTCCCTTTTTTCCCCTCTCTCAAATCGGGATAAAAGCAAATTTCGCAGGCATTCAACCCAGATGCCTAAAATTTCTTTTCTTTTCGCAAAGTCAAATGAATCGCCGGCAATATTTTCCGCGTACTTGAAACGGAAAGCTAAATCAGCCCTTGCCAGCTCCCCGAGGTCAAGCATAAATTTTTTTCTTTCTTTTAGTTTTTCCGGCGCTTCAAAAAAATCAACTGCCAAACCCGGTTTGCCGGAAACAAACGGCAATATCTCGCTCAATGCTCTTTCCCCTGCCCCTTTCTCCGCTAAAAATTTTTTGATATTCTCGCTACCAACAGGAAAAAATTTTATTTTCTGAATTCTTGAAAGTATAGTCGGTAAAAGCGAGTAAGGATGCTCTGTGATTAAAATAATCAATGCTTCGCCCAAAGGCTCTTCAAGAAATTTCAAAAAACAATTCTGCGCCTCTTGGCTCATCAGATGCGCTTTTGCCAGAACGGTTATTTTAATTTTAGCTGAATATGGCCGGAAAGATAATTTTTCAATAAGCCCTCTTATTTGGAAAATCTGAATTTCTTTGCTTAAAAGTTCGGGTTCTACAATTAAAAAATCCGGGAATAAATTTTTCCGGATGCTTATGCAATTTATGCATTTCTGGCAGGGAATCCCGGATTTTTTATCAAGACAACTAATATATTTCGCGAACTCAATCGCAAATGTTTTTTTGCCCAAATGCTCCTGTCCGTAAAATAATAAAGCGTGAGGCAGATGGCCGGCCTCCGCCGATTTCGCTAAAAAATCCCACTGCTTTTTATGGCCGATAAGCATAAAATTATCGCTTTGCCATTATCGTTTGTTTATAAATTTCCAAATTATCAAGGACGGCTCCTGTCCCCTTGGCAACACAGAACAAAGGTTCTTCCGCTAAAAAACAAGGAACACCGGTCGCCTCGGCAATTAATTCGTCAATATTCCGCAAAAGCGCTCCCCCGCCGGAAATAATCATTCCTTTGTCCATAATATCAGAAGAAAGCTCCGGAGGCGTTTCCCTTAATACCTCTTTTACAACTTGTACCATTTCCGCCAGCCGCTCGGAAATCGCTTCGCAAACCTCGCCCGAAGACACTTTTATATTATGAGGCAAGCCGGAAATTAAATCCCTGCCCCTAATTTCCATTTCTCTTTCTTCTTTTTCCTGCAAGGCGGTCCCAATTTTTATTTTTATTTCTTCAGCTGTCTGCTCGCCAATCGCCAGATTATGTTTTTTCTTAATATACTCCGCTATTGCGACATCAAGTTTGTCCCCTGCCACCCTCAAGGACCGGCAAGTGACAATTCCGCCCAAAGAAATTATCGCCACTTCTGAAGTTCCTCCGCCTATATCAATAATCATATGACCAGAGCAAGAATTAATGGGAATTCCAGCTCCAATAGCGGCTAAAATCGGCTCTTTTGCGACATAAACCCCTCTGGCTCCGGCAGTCATTCCAGCTTCAATAACCGCTCTCTTTTCCGTTGAAGTAATCCCGGCCGGCACTCCTATCAGCAGTTCTGGTTTTAAGAATCTGAAATTTCTAACTCCACGTTTAATAAAATATTTCAGCATTGCTTCAGTAACTCTGTAATCAGCTATTACCCCGTCTCTCAATGGCCTATAGACCCTTATTGCATCCGGAGTTCTGCCCATCATTTCTTTCGCTTCCCGACCCACGGCTAAAATTCTGTTTTCAGAAATAGAAACCGCCACCACCGACGGCTCGTTCAAAACAACCCCTTTTTGAGGAGTAAAAACAATTGAATTGCAAGTTCCGAGGTCAACGCCTATTTTGCGGACGAACATAATATAAAAATTACCAATTCCCAGTCTTCAATTCTCGGTAAATAACGGAAATTAGTTGATAAAAACTGGAAATTGGTAATAGAAAATAGAAATTGGAAATCGGATAGCTTTCTATTTTCCGTCTTTCTGATTTCTATTACTATTTTCTATTTTCCAATAACTATTTTCTTATTTTTATTGGATATTAGAAATTACTCTTTCACTCTTTTTATGTCTGCTCTTAGTTTTTGTAATCTTTCTTCTATTTTCTCGTATCCCCTGTCAATCTGGTAAATATTACTGATCGTCGTCTTTCCCTTCGCTACAAGCCCGGCTATGATAAGCGCCGCTCCAGCCCTTAAATCCGGACTGGGAATTTCAGCGCCGACTAATTTGCTGGGACCATTGATTATCGCTCTGTGCGGGTCGCAAAAGACAATATCAGCTCCCATTTTATTTAATTCATCTAAATACTTCAAGCGGCCTTCGTATAAAGGGTCATGAATCAAAGTCTGCCCCTCTGTTTGGGTCGCTAAAACTCCGAGTTCCGGCTGTAAATCAGAATTAATGCCGGGATAAATCAAGCTCTGCACTTTATCTATTTTAAGATTTTCCGAAGGAAAAATTTTAATTGTCTTTTTATCCAAAATTTGGAATTTCGCCCCGAAATCCTTCAGCCGCTTCAAAAATAAATCCAAAAATTCCAGCTCAACGTTTTTTATCAAAACCTCGCCCTTCGTTGCTAAGGCCGCCACTATAAATGTGCCTGCCTCAATGGGATCGGAAATCAAATTATATTCAAATCCGTTTAATTTTTCCGCTCCGATAATTTCAAAACAATGAGGGCCGCTATATTTAATATCCGCTCCCATTTTTATCAAGACCTTAACTAATTCCTGGATCTGATAATCCAAATCCGCTATTTTTAAAATCGTTTTTTGGGGGCAAAGGGCTGAAAATAAAAGCGTATTTTCTGTTGCTGTGACGCTGAATTCTCGCAGAACGACTTCTGTGCCCTCCGAAGCCTTCTTGTCCTCCGAAGTTTTAGCGAAGGAGGAGGCGAAGGAGCGCCTGCTTCCGTTACTTTTGAAAAAATAAAAACCGTTTTTAGAAGAAACATCAACTCCTAATTGGGAAAAAGCGTCTAAATGGGTATCAATAGGTCTCGCGCCTATGAGGCATCCGCCGGGCGGAGGAATTTTCAATTCCCCGAAGCGACTGATCAAGGGTCCTAAAATCAAAATAGAACCCCTGAATTTTTTTATTGTGGCAAAAGGAATTTTTGCCAAATCAACTCCAAAACTATTCAATTTTACGGTTCTTCTCCCTATCCAAAAAATTTTTACTCCTAATTCTTCCAGAATTTTCAGCATCTGAAAAACATCCTCAATCAAAGGCAAATTACTGACTACACAATCCTCTTTGGTCAGAAGAGAAGCGGCCAAAATAGGAAACGCGGCGTTTTTCGCGCCCCTTATTTCCACCTCCCCTCTCAACGGTTTCCCTCCTTTTATAACAAATTTTTCAGCCATATATTATTATTTCTCCCCCACCTTTCCTCCCCTCCAATGACCATCGGAGGGGAGGATTGGGGAGATGGTTGTCTCCTCCCTCAATCCATACTCATAATCCATACTAACTAAAAATATAAAAACAGGCAAATCGTTCGGAGATGCGGTTTTGGGTGGTACGCTCGCTCGACCAGCGTCCTCGCCCACTCAAGTTCTCGACTCGCTCTCTTTTGTCATGAGATTAGCTTATGACAAAAGAACCGTGCCCGCTCGCCTCAGAAAGCCACCAAAAACCGCATCTCTGAATGAATACTGGAAAAAAAACTGAATTTAAGTAGAATAATAATAAGCGTAATAAAAAATTAACTAATATATGACTAAGAAGAGAAGAAATATTGTGTTCGGAATTATTGCTGTTTTATTTGTTCTCACGGCCGTTGGCGCTGTTTTTTATTCTTTGGGCTGGCGGTTTGATCTGGAAACAAAAAAACCGATTCAGCCTGGAATGTTTTATTTCAAGGCATTGCCGAAAAATTGCGAGACAACCATAACTCCGATAGATAATAGCGGAAACGCGAAGGGTAATGCCATAATAAAAAAAACCGACTTCTTTTCCGGATCGGTTATATTTGAAAATCTCAAACCCCAAAAATATAAAATACAAATTAAGAAAGACGGATATATCAGCTGGGAAAAAATTCTGGAGATAAAAGAAAAAGAAGCGACTGAAGCGAAAAACATCTACCTGATTCCGCAAGATCCGATTTTCACAGCTGTTTCTCAAAATACGGAAAATTTTTATTTTTCGCCAGACAATAAAAAAATAATTATAAAAGAAATAAATACTGCCCCAAGCGATGGCTGGCAAGCCAGCCGTCCTGTCCCCCGAAGCTTTGGCGAAGGAGGGAGCCTTGACGAAGGCTGGGCGTTGAAACTTTTTGAACCGGAAAAAAATATTAAAAGCTTTTTAATTAAGGAAGCTGACATTTCAAAATCAGGCGCGGAGTTGAAAGAAATTATTTTTTCCCCGGATTCAAAAAAAATTATAATCAAAGCGATAACCCGGGAGAATATAGAATATTATTTTTTGGATTTAGACAAAAGCCCGAATAATTTAACCCTGCTGGATTTTATTGATTCCAGCGCGTCTGAAATTTATTTTATTCCGGAAAACCTTCAAAAACTGTTGGTCTTATCCTCTTCCCCCGAAGAATCGGGTGGGAATAAAAAAATAATCAGCCGCGCGGATCTGACAGAAAAAAAACTATCCCCCCCTCTTATAAAAAATATTATTGCCTGCCAACCGTCAAAATCAAATATATACTGCATGGACAGCCAAGGTTTCCTAATTAAGAGCGATTTCTCCTTTGAACAAATAGACAAAATGAATTTAATTCCTTACCCAGTGGAAGAAAATAAAAAATATGCTGTTTTTACTTACAGCTCAAAAATCGGCATTTGGGAAGAAAACTCTCTTTATTTGTTAGACCAAAAAACAGGGATATTCCAAAAAATTTCCGACTCGGCGGAAAATGTTGAATTTTCTCCGGATAATAAAAAATTGGTTTTTTCGGACGGATATGAAATCAAAATTTTATTTCTTGAAAAAACAGACGACCGACCGGAAAGAAAAGCTGGCGAGCAGATTTTTATAACTCGGTATTCAAGCAAAATCAAAAATATTTTTTGGTATACAGACCATTATCTGATTTTTAATTCCAGAGATAAAATAAAAATAGCGGAAATAGACGACAGGGATAAAATAAATATAACTGAATTATCCCCTGATATATCCTCTGTTAACGGAGAGCTTGTTGAATCAAAATCGTTGGAAATATTTTGGAGCCAATCCCAAAAAAAACTTTTTCTGCTTTCAGAAAACGCATTTTACATCTCAGAAAAATTAATCCCATAGATATCGCCAATATAATGGAAGCGGCTCTCGTAGCATCACCGTCTCAAAAAAAACAGATTTAATAAATATCGCTAATTATAGCGGGGAATATTCCTTTAACTTAATATTGAAAATAACGCAACATCATTGACATAAAATAAGCTCTGAATTATAATAAAATCAGAACATTTGGGAAATTTTCGGCCATTGACAACCCCATACGCAATCAAATGGAAAGGACAAACAGTATGTCAACAGTAACGATCGGGGAAGAAACAAGAGAAGCGATAAGAAGATTGTTCCCAGGATTCATAAGAATCCTTCAAGATCTCGGAATAGAAATCGCGGGAATTGAAAAATCCCAACTATACGGCATAAGCGAAATCGCTGAGATCATTGTGGCAAAAGACGGAACAAAAGTAATGTTGGGCGTAATGGAAGAACCCCCTTGCCTCAACGACAAATTGGTACCACGGGAATTATTTATAGTAGGCACTCATCCGCTTGGAGCCAAAAAACAACTTGAGCAAGTCATTGACGAGCACAACAATGATCATGAAAAACATCCGTGGAAACTCTGCTTACTGCAAACGAGAGTTCTTATGGAGTTCCGGTAAGTCCTGTAATCGCCGCGTCAAAGCCGAACAAAAAAACTCCCAATGGAAAACCAAGGGAGTTTTATTTTTGTTGAAAATAGGAAACTGAAAAATAGAAAATAGTAATAGAAATAAGAAAAACGGAAAATAGAAAACTTTCTAATTTCTTATTTCCATTTTCATTACCAATTTCTAATTTCTGTCAACTAATCTCCTACCTCTTCTGCCACTGGGGAGCTCTGCGGGCTCGCTTTAAGCCGAATTTTTTTCTTTCCCGCATTCTTGGATCTCTCGTAAGATGTCCTGCCTTTCTCAATCGTTTGCGGAAATCCGGGTTAAACTCAACCAAAGCCCTGGCAATGCCGTGCCTTATTGCTTCTGCCTGGCTATGCACCCCTCCTCCGCTCACCTTAACTTCAACCCTAAATTTATCCAACGCCTTCATTTTATCAAGAGAGGAAGCAATAATTCCCTGCAATTCCGAACCCGGAAAATAATGTTCACACGGCTTCCCGTTGACTAAAATATTTTTATCTCCCTGCGTGAAAAGACGAACCCTCGCGACAGATGTTTTTCTTCTCCCGACCGCCTCAAAATAACGAGCTGTTTTCAGAGATCTTTCTGTTATATCCCAAGCCTCGTCTTGTTCGTTCGCAAGATTTGCAATAATTTCCGGATTTTCCTTTTTTTGCATTATTTTGTCGATTGTTTTTATTTCTCCCATATTTACATCCTTGAATTACGAAATATCCTTCAACTCTTTATGTTTTGGTTTTGGCTACGACTTTGCAAAAATTTCTAGACAGACTTCACTTCTTCGGTATGCCTCAAAATTTTTGCTTCGTCTCGCCCCGAAAACAAAATAGTTCGGAAGGAATTTCGCGATTCAAGAATATCACTCAAATTTTAATCTTTTAATTTGACCAGCCCTTAATTTGGTTCCTGGCAACATTCCATAAACCGCTTTTATCAAAACCCTTCCCGGATTTTTTTCAAAAATTTTATTAAACGGCGTCTCTTTCCCGCTCCCTAAATATCCGGAATGGCTCCAATAAAACTTTTTAGTATATTTCCCTCCGCTTACTTTTATTTTGTCCGCATTTTTTATAATAACAAAATCCCCGCTATCCTCATTCAAAACAAAACCAGATTTATTCTTCCCGCGCAATAAAACAGCTATCTGGCTTGCCAGCCGTCCCAATATCTTGCCCGTAGCGTCAATTGTATGGGTTTGTTGTTCCATAATTACAAACTAAAAATACAAAACGCAAAATTATAAATTGTCGCGAAGCGACACCTTAATTTTTCATTTTTCGTTTTGCATTTTACATTTTTCTATTTCACCAATTCTATTATCGCCATCTTCGCGCCATCTGATTTTCTTGGACCAAGCTTGATAACTCTTGTGTATCCCCCATTTCTTTCTTTATACCTTGGCGCAATATCGTTTATCAGTTTTTTAACCAATGCCGGCGTAAAATAACCCGCTAAAATTCTTCTTGAAGATAAGTCTCCTTTTTTCGCTTTGGTTATAAATTTTTCAGCAAATCCAGACATTTCCTTTGCTTTTGCTTTAGTTGTTTTTATTTTCTCGCGTAAAAACAAGGCGCTTATCAATGCCCTTAAAAGCGCTTTCCTGACATCGCTTTTTCTTGAAAATTTTCTTCCTTTTTTTCTCTTATTCATGGCAACGAAATTATTCTTCCCTCCCCCGCCCTTTCTCTCCGAGCGCTCAAAACGTTAAACTATTAGGAGAGAAACAAGGAAGGCGTTTACTCTTCTTTTACTTCAGGCTTTTTTTATTTTTCTTCCCCTTCTTCTCCGTTTTCGCGCCATCTTCTTCCTTTTCTTTTTCTCCTGCGGGAACATCTTCTTTGACGATTTGTTCTTTTTTCTCGTCTTTGGGCTTAAACTCTCCTGCTATCAAAGAAAAATGCTCCACCAAAATATCTGAAGCGCTGGAAAATGCCTGCTCCGGAGTTATTGTGCCGTCTGTTTCAATATCCAAAAAAAGCCGGTCAAAATCAGTTCTTTTTCCCACTCTCATATTTTCAACTTTATAGCTTACCCTTGTTATCGGAGTAAAAATAGCGTCCACGGGAAGAGCTCCTATTTCCAATCTGCCCTCTTTCTTTCTTTTTTCAACTGTCTCATAGCCAATGCCTTTTTCTATTTGAATCTCCATTTCCAACTCTGCCTTTTTGTCTGTTAAAGCAACTATATGGCAAGACCCGTTAACCAATTGCGCCTGGCTAGGAAACTTAAAATCAGAACCTTTGACTTCTTTCTCTCCGCTTATTTTTAATTCCGCTTTTTGAGGTTCTTCTGAATGCATCTTAAATCTCATCTGTTTCAAATTCATCATAATCGTGATTACATCTTCATAAACGCCCGGTATTGTTGAAAATTCATGCTGAACGCCCTTTATCTTGACTTGAGTCACAGCCGCTCCTTGCAAAGAAGAAAGCAAAACCCGTCTCAGGGAATTGCCGACCGTAAGCCCGTATCCAGGATAAAGGCCTTCTATTTCAAACCGCGCCCAGTTTTCTTTTCTATTTATAATTTTTGGCGGATTAGGTAAAACTATCATATAATATACGCTGAATTTACGCTGATAGTTACGTTAAATTTACGCTGAATTTTCAGCGGTTTGTCTGCGTAGTTATCAACGTCGTATCAGCAGTTTTTTTATTTTGAATAAAACTCAAAGATAGAAGAAACCTCAATGGGAAAAGACGCTTCTTCCATGTTTGCGTCTTTTATTAATTCTCCTTCCAGCTTTTCCGGATCTATCTTTATCCATGAAGGAGGATTATATTTTTTTAAAACAGCTGTTAAATTCTGAAAAGGCGCTTTCTTCGCTGAAAATGGCGATATGGAAATTTTATCTCCTTTTTTAGCGTGATAAGACGGCACGTCAATTTTTTTTCCATTCACAAGAAAATGCCCATGCCCCACTTCTTGCGACGCTTGAACCCGGGAAGAAGCAAATCCCATCCGAAAAACCACACTATCCAGCCTGCTTTCTAATTTTTTAAAAAGCAACGCGCCAGCGTCTTCGTTTTTTGACCGTTTATCAAGCGCCTCTCTTACATATTTAGCAAACTGCCTTTCCCGAAGATTATACCAATTTTTCATTTTCTGCTTTTCCGCTAATTCTTTGCCGTATTCAGACAAGGCCTTGCTTTTTCTCTTTGCTTTCTGCCCTGGAGGATACGGCCTTTTAATCATCGCGCATTTTGGAGAAAAACAACGGTCCCCTTTTAAAAAAAGCTTTAATCCCAATCTTCTGCAAATTTTACATTTTGGATTATCCATAAATCATTAAAATTGAAACATAGAACCTAAAACATTCTCCCCTTCAATCCTCTTCTGCTTAACCATGGCTCCGCGGGGAAAAAAGGTGGGAGTAAAAATTTCATTCATGTTCCATATTATACCCTTCTCGCCTTGGGCGGACGGCAACCATTATGAGGCACCGGAGTAATATCTGCTATTGAAATAATTTCCAATCCGCGCCCTGCCAACGACCTTATCGCCGATTCCCTGCCTCCACCTATTCCTCTTACAAAAACAGAAACCTTTGCCACTCCTAACTTCTGAGCAGCTAAACAAATTTTCTCCGCCACTTTTGAGGCGGCAAAAGGAGTCGCTTTCTTTGAACCTTTGAATCCTATGGCTCCAGCGCTCGCCCAGCTCAAAACATCTCCTGTCAAACCAGTAAGGGTAAGTATAGTATTGTTATAAGAAGAATAGACATAGATTCTCCCGTATTCCGACGCCAAGGCCGTTCTTACATTGGCGTTTTTCGCTTTTGCGTCCACCTTTTCCCGTTCTTTTAATAATTCCTCTTCTAATGGTTTTATAATTCTTTTTTTTCCCATAATTTAAACTCAAAGCTCAAAACCACAACTTAAAACCTTAAAACTATCCCCCCCCTCCGATGACCATCGGAGGGGGGCATTGAGGAGAGGGTGAAGTTTTAGATTTTGAGTTGTAATTTTGAGATTTAAACTTTGAGTTTTGAGCTTATTTTATGTCGGCTCGGATGGTGGCTTTCTGCCCGAGCCTACTGTTTTCCTGACATTCCCCCGCACTGTCCTTGTATTTGTTTTGGTTCTTTGCCCCCTTACCGGCAATCCCTTAATATGCCTTAATCCCCTACAGCAACCTATATCTTTCAACCGCTTTATATTGGTCATCACATCTCTTCTCAACTCTCCTTCTGTTCTGTAATTTTTCTCAATAATTTCTTTCAGCCTATTTACTTCTTCCGCGGTTAATTCCGAAGCTAAACGGTTAAAATCAATGCTGGCAATCTTTAAAATTTTCCTGCTTAAAGGCAGGCCTATTCCGTAGATATAAGTTAAAGATATGTCTATATATTTTTTATCTGGTATATTTATTCCCGCAATTCTTGGCATAGAAAATTATCCCTGTCGCTGTTTGTGCTTAGGATTTCTTTTACAAATAATATAAATTTTTCTTTTGCGCCGCGCTATTCTACAATTAACGCAAATTTTTTTAATTGAAGGCTTTACTTTCATAAAAATCCGCTGAATTAACGCCGATATTTACACTGAAATTACGCTAAAACTATCAACGTTTTATCTGCATAATTATCAACGTCCTCTATAAACTATTCTACCCCTATGTTCATCATAAGGGCTCATTTCAACCGTAACCCTATCGCCTGCCACAATTTTTATATGATTAATTCTTAACCGTCCCGCCAAATGAGCGAGGATCTCTCCTCCGTCGTCAAGTTTTACCTTAAAATTAGTGCTCGGCAGGGCCTCAAGAACAAAACCGCTTTTGCGATATTTATTTTTATTTGTATCCATTGTATGCAATCTTTAATTTAGCAAGATTGTTATTTGAAGTCAATAGCTATTTTACCGGCGCTCTCGGGAGCTGTCTTTACCCAAAACGGCCAATATTTTATTTCCACTAACTCAATATTGCCCAAATTATTGAAAAAAAGCTCTGTCTCCTTGGCTGATTTCCCAAAAACCGCTTTTTTCAACTCAGGCAATTCGCTGTCAGCAAAAATAACCGCCCTTATCCTCAAAACCAAAACCGCTGTTCCTTTTTCTGAATCAATTGACTCAATGGTAAAACTTTCCTCCAACCCTCCCTCTCTTATCCGGGGAGTAAAAACTATTCCATCCTCTATTTCAAACAAGCCAATGGCGTTCAAATCCGCGCTGTCCCGACTGAATTTTTCTAAATTCTTTTTCGCTATAGCCATTGCCGTTGTTTTTACATTTGCCTGCGCCTCAAATGAATCAGCTTCTGTTCCGGGCGCCGACGAACTTTTCGTTTCTAAAATTTCGTGAAAAAAAGAACCTTCTATTATAATAAATTCTTCAGAAAAATTCGCTTTCAAAAATTCGCTATTCTCTCCTTGTATTTTTTTTATCAAAGAGTCTTTTGCCGAATCAACATCCTGCCTCGCCACTTCAATTATTTCTTCGCTGATTCCTCCTTTCATAGCGGAAAACGATTTTCCATAAATAGAAGAATATAACGGAGTGCCGGCTAAAGCAGGCATAGCAAAAGTGGTTGGCTCAATATTATATTCTTCCCCAGGTTCAGCCGCTTCAACTTCAATATCCGCATATCCCGGCGTTAATTTTCCCTTGCTGTCCCGGATAGCGCCTAGGATAATAGTTTTTTTAACTGACCAAAATAATTTTCCGTCCGATGAAACAAAGCGGGACGGAACCAAAATTCTGGACGATTCAGAATAGCCATTATAAACCCTAATCACTCCCTTTGCTTTTTCTTCTTTCATCTTTTTGCCGGTAGATAAAAAATTTTCCAAAACGGATTTCTGAATTTGCAATATCTGACCAGGAATAATTCCTGCCCCGAAATCAATTTGATTGATATTTAAGTCCGCTATAACTTTCGTTTCAAAACTGATTTCTTCTGTTTTCGGCTGTATTTTAATTTTTATGCCTGAAAACCACAACTGGCCGGTTACTCCTATTAAAACGATAAAAGCAAGCAAAATTAAAAAATATTTCCAAAATATTTTTTTCGGCTTTGTCTTTATTTTCGCCTGAACTCTTAAATCTGCTTTTTCTTTTTTCGTTCCAGTTTTTACTGGAGGGATTATGTCGTAAATTTTCTTCGCCATTTTTTAATAATTTAATATACTTTGAATTGCGAAATGCTTTCTTGGTATTTTTTCCAAATTTCAGAGCGAAAATTTGATAGAACGAGGAAGCATATCCGATGGATATGCTTAC
>MHMF01000038.1 GCA_001821475.1 Candidatus Nealsonbacteria bacterium RIFCSPLOWO2_01_FULL_38_120 | reverse complement strand
TCTTAAATTTTTTCTCATCTTCCCACAAGCCAATGTCCAGCCATTTCAGACCTTCGTCTTTATTGTCTTTTGCCAGCCGCAATTCGTCTTCTTCAAACCAAAGACCAAGGCAAGCGGGACAATAGTCCACTTCCGTATTATGCAGAAGCGAAGTTGATAAAATTTTTTTGCAATTTGGACAAAGCATAATAACTTTGAACTTTGACTTTGAATTACATTGTGTGCCTACCTGGTAGGCACACAGATATAAAAACAAAAAAGGGGGCTTACAGAGACCCGATCTCTGTTAATTAATCTCAAAATTCAAATCTTAAATTTCAAAATTAAAATATATAGGTTTGTCATTAGATAATATTAGGAATTTGTCTTAATCTTATCAAGGGACAAATTCACATCTTATAAATTATCGCAAAGCGGCGCAATAATTTTGAGATTTAAGATTTTTACATATTCATTCCTCTCAACGCCGCCACTCTTTCCTCAATCGGCGGGTGGGTCATAAACAATTTGCTTACCCAATTTTGCCTCTGCCCGGACTTAAATGGCGAAGCGATAAAAAGATGGGCGGTTGAATTATTGGCAACTCGCAGAGGCGATTGGTCGCTGGATATTTTCTCCAACGCCCTTGCCAAGCCATCGGGATACCTTGTCAAAAGCGCGCCATCGGCATCAGCTAAAAACTCTCTTTTTCGAGAAATGGCTAATTTTATCAAAGTCGCGGCCAATGGAGCCAAAATGGAAAAAAGCAAGGCAATTAAAAGAAAAATTGCGCCGGCATTGCCTCCATCTCGGCTATTCCGCCTACCCCCAAATCCTCCGCCGAATATGCTAAATCTTACAAATAAATCCGCCACAATAACCACAACTCCTGTCAAAACTACCACGGCTGTCTGTAGCAGAGCGTCTCGGTTCCCGATATGGGACAATTCGTGAGCGATTACGCCTTCCAATTCTGTTCTTTCTAGTCTATTCATCAATCCAATTGTTACTGCTATCGCCGCGTGTTCTGGGTCGCGGCCAGTCGCGAACGCGTTTGGCTGGGCTTCGTTCAGAATATATATTTTTGGCAGAGGGAGTCCGGCTGTAATGCAAAGATTTTCAACAAGCCGATAAAGCTCCGCATTATCCTCTCTCGCAATCGGCTGGGCTTTGGTAATTGCCATAACTATTTTATCGGAATACCAATAACTGATAAAACTCGCCGAAATGCTGTAAATCACCGCAATCCATAAAATAGCGTAGGAATTTAAATAATAAGAAGCCAGCCAGCCGAAAAAAATCACAAGAACCAAAAACCCGGTGACATAAAACCAGGTTTTACGAATGTTAGAATCTGCTTGATTATAGAGTGTCATAATTATCGTGTTATTATCGGATAATAACACGGTTTGTGTGATTATCCGATAATAACACAGACAGTTTGATTGTAGATTGTCATATCTTTATTCGGCCGATACTATGGGACATGCTCCCGTAGTTATTAGAATTGGACTTTCACTGGTTCTTTGGCTACTTCTTCTATCAATTCAAAAAATTCCACTTTCTTAAACCCAAAAGAACTGGCAATAACGCTTGCTGGAAAAACCTCAATTTTTATATTAAGATCTCTGGCGTTGCCGTTATAAAATCTCCGCGCCGCCTGGATTTTATTCTCAGTGTCGCGCAGTTCGCGCTGAAGCTCCAGAAAATTCTGGGACGCCTGCAATTGGGGATAATTTTCCGTTACAGCGAATAATGTTTTCAATGTTTCTGTAAGCGCGTTTTCAGCCATTGCTCGTTCTTGCACGGTTTTGGCTCCCATTGCCGACACTCTCGCCAACGTAACGCTTTCAAAAAGATTTTTTTCGTGGCTGGCATAACCCTTTACTGTTTCCACTAAATTCGGAATCAAATCATATCTTCTTTTTAATTGAACATCAATATCAGACCACGCCTCCTGCGTTCTTGTCCGAAGCGTTATCAAGCGGTTAAAAACCGCTATCGCCCAAAAAACCAAAACAATGATTACTCCCATGACGATATATATAAATAGCAACATTTTTTGTGGGACTCTTTCGCCCGTATTTTTATATTTACATTGTGTGCCTACCAGGTAGGCACACAGATATAAAAATGAAAAAGGGGGCTTGCAGGGACCCAGTTTCTATTATTAATTAAGATTAATAATTCATCATGAACTTATCATGAGCTAAGCTCATGATATAATTCATATTTTAAAAAGTCGGAGGAACTTCTTGCCATGAAGGAAGCGGCGGTCGAATTGTGATGTTAGCGTTTGCCGAACATGTCCCTAATCCGTCCGTGGCATTAAGCTGAACATTGTAAACTCCTTTAGCGGTGTAGAGATGAACAGGATTAGTTGCGTTTGATGTTGCGCCGTCTCCGAAATTCCAGAGATAAGAGCCGCATGCAACTGAACTGCCGGCAATATTATAGCAAGTTGAATTATTAGTAAAGACAACATCTCTATTGGGCAGAGTGTTCGTCGGACTGGCTGTAAAACTGGCATTGGGCCACCTATGACTGGCTGTTGAAAAATTCGCGCCGTTTACCCAATCAGAAACAGAACCAGAGCTTCCCCAAACCCTTATTCTCCAGCTATAGGTATTATTGAAATCAATAGATCCGTACCTGCTAAGCGGGTCAATGTAAAAATTTGCGCTACTATGTCCCAAAGTACAAGTTCCAGCCCCAGACGGACAACTATCCACCACAGTGGCGCCACCGCTATTTATTACTTGTATTTGATATGCTGACTGCGTATTTCCGCCTCCACCATCAAAATTCCAACTCAAAGTAATTGGAGGATAATATTTTGACCCTCCGCTCGGATTGCAATAATTCCCTCCTTCAGGCGGAAGAGGTGTAACTTGCACTGGATATGAAGCGGGTGGGATAACCCCATTAACTTCACTCCAACCGATTATTGCCTCTCCAGAAGAATCGTCGCCTCCCCACACCCAGCCAGAAAATATTCCCGCAACCGGGTCAAAAGAGACCCCATAAGATCCTGAATTTCCAGCTAATTTTATCCAACCATCCCACCCGCCCCGTTCCGCATCTGGTCTCATTGCCCCACTGCAAGAACTGTTTGGAAAAACAGCGCAAGCCCTTGCCCAGCCGGAAACAGCATAATTTCCAAACCCATTGCAAGGTTCGCTCGTTAAAGCAGGCCAATCCAAACAAGCTGAATAATTGGGAGCTGAAGGATACGGGCCCCCTGGCGCAAAATTAATCCATCCGATATTTTCCGACCAGCCATAGCCGGAAAAAATTCCGCTCGCTGGGACATTAACCCCATAGTCAACGCTCGCAGTTCCTGTCGGGCATTCAGAATAATTTCCGGTATCAGTGATGCGATTGCCGTCAAAATCGCAATTAAGCGAATTAGAACTAATCCAGCCGATATTTTCTCCCCAAATCCAGCCCCGAATATTATCAGAAGCGCCAGCCATTATTTTATCCGAAAAAAACAAAACAGAGCCGACAATAAGAGCAACTATAATTACACTCAACATTGAAAAATATCTTATCCTGCTACCCATAATATTACTACACTTTTCTCCCCCTCAAAAAAGGGGAGAATTGAGGGGGGGTGTTCTTATTCCTCAAATTTATCTTTTAACGTTTGAAACAACTTGAAAACAGAGCGCAATTTTTCAAATAGCTGATCCGCTAATTTCTCGCTGTAAGTATGAACCGCCGCATTTCGCCAATCAGTTACTTTCATCCAAAGATCGCTATAATCAATCAAACCTTGGCGATACGCCTCGCGAAAACAATCTTTTGGGGAAGCGCATCTGAATCCCTTTTTTTCTTCTAAAAACGCCTTAACGGCTTTCCATGCCAAATCAAAACAAAGTTCAAACCGCGTAATGGCAGAATCGCGAATAATATCAGTTTTTTTCACTTTTAAAACCTCATCTAACCGCTCAACCGCTGACCGATATTGTTTTTTTAGCGCATCAAATTTGGTCATAAATTAGTTTATGGCTTCAATATGCTGCTTCGCAACTTCGTAAAAGTCCTTGTCCACATTTTGAAAATCAATAATATCAATGCGATAAAGAATTGGAAGATTGTCAATCTTTTCTTTTATTTCTGATATAGTTTCAAATGGAATAGGATTAAGCCCTTCAATGCCAATGTCAATATCCGACTTTGGAAAATTATCTCCACTTACTCTTGACCCGAAAAAGAAAACCTTGTATTTTTTCAAATCCAACCGCTTGCCGACAATCTCTAAAATCTCTTTTTTTAATTTTTTCTCCGGATAATGCTCAAGCTTCATATTTTAACCTAAGAAAATAAAGGTTGACACCATTTTTCCTTTAATTAAAGCAATTTTTTAAATTCTTCATCTGTAAGCCCTGCGTCTCTAATAATACCATTTAAAGTATAAGGGTTTAATCTGCAATGACGAGGAATAATAATTCTCCTCGGCCATTAGTCATGCCAGTATGTTTGCCTTCCTTTGAAATCTAAAAACCGGCTTTCTTGAAAGCACTTACCGTTATCTCGGAAGACACATCTGTAAAAAGCATGAAAAATTAGTTACCCTGAACAAGCAAAAGCAACTTCAATTTCTCGCGCCTCTGCTCCTTTTAGTTCATCTTTTTCCATTTCAAGGTAAGTAAGAATAGCGTCTTGAATATTTTTTAATGCTTCTTTTTCGGTTGCTCCCTGACTATGACACCCTGGAAGAGCCGGTGCATGAATATCGTAGCCATATTTACTTTTATGAATAATCACTAAACATTTTATAACATTTTTATTTATTCTACCACAATCAAAAATCAAAAGTCAAATCTTATCTCCTTCTTCAATTTTTCTCCGGATAATGCTCAAGTTTCATATGCATTCTCACTCCCTCCCCATCCGTATCCTTGGCAAAGGGGGTGGTAATTGAAGATTTATTCAACTGGAACAACCGGAACAGATGGCGGCACAGCCGGAGCGATTGGCGCTGTGGCGGGAGAAATGGCTGCTGTGGATTGCAATGTTATTTCAACCGCCTTAAATTCAAGGATGTTTTTAATATCCTCGTCCGTTACAACGGTAATTTGCTGTCCCGCTTCCAAATCGGATAATTTTACCTCTTTCTTGATAAAAAAATCAGGGAACACAAGCGGTTGGGCGCCAACAGCAGGATTCGCTGTCTGCTGCTGAATTTTTCTGTTATACACATCCATTTCTTTCTGGTATTCAACCGGGTCCCTTGATTCAAGCTTGAAAATTTTAGTATTATCATCAACTACAACAACGCGGTTATCCAATTTCGGGTCGGCCAATGGCTCCAACGGCCTGATTTTCAAATTAATTTTATTGCCTTTTATTTCTTTCACCTCGCCTGATATGGTTTTTATTTCCATGCCAGCTATCGCCGGAGCAAAACCGCTTTCCGCCAGCCGTTGTTTTGCCGCATCCCAGCCGGCCTGGAAAGTATTCTCGCCCAAGCTCACGCCAGTTTTATTCATTTGAGCAACGATAAATCCGAGAGCGAAACAAACAACGGCGATAATTATACCTATGACGATAAATTTTTTGTTGGACATATTTTTTATCTCCCCCACCCATCCTTCCCTCCGATGGCCATCAGAGAGAAGAAGCGAGAAGGGGTTAATTAATGCGGGAACATAATCCCGTAGTATTTATTAAATTATCTAATTTTATTATTTATTATTGACCTTTTCATTTAAATTTTTTATTTGTTCTTTCAGCTCATCAA
>MHMF01000037.1 GCA_001821475.1 Candidatus Nealsonbacteria bacterium RIFCSPLOWO2_01_FULL_38_120 | reverse complement strand
GATCTATTTTCTTTTACTCTCTCATTCGCCAATTATAAGCCGACGAGTTATAGCAACTTTGCAGTCAAAACCAAAATACAAAGAGTTGAAGAGATTTCGCAGTTAAGGGTATAAATAAAAGAGGAAATTAGGTATGAGTGGCCATAGTCATTTCAAATCCATCAAGCATCAAAAAGACATCGCTGACGCCAAGAAAGGAAAAATATTCTCAAAAATGGCGCGGGTGATAACCATTGCGGCAAAAGAAAAGGGAGGAGACCCTGAGGCAAACGCCAAACTGAAAATTGCCGTAGAACAGGCAAAGAGTTTTAATATGCCTCGAGAAAATATTGACAGAGCGATACAGAAAGGAACAGGAGAGCTTGCCGGAGAAAACCTAGAAGAAGTGGTTTTTGAGGCATACGGGCCGGGAGGAATTGCCATTATTATTGAAGGCATTGTTGATAATAAAAACAGGGCGCTGGGAGATGTTAAGCAAATTCTTAATCAACAAAACGGCAAGCTGGCGGGAGAGGGTTCGGTAAGATGGATGTTTGACAGAAAAGGAGTTATAACAATAGATTTCAAATCTCAAGTCTCAAGTCTCAAAAATAAAGAAAATATAGAGCTTGAGGCCATTGAGGCGGGAGCGGAAGATATTTATTGGGACAATGACATCCTTGATATTTATACAAAAGTTGAAAATTTAGAAACCGCAAAAAAAACATTAGAAGGGAAAGGATTAAAAATTGATTCCGTTAAGCCGGCATGGATAGCAAAAGAAACCGTTGAAATAAACGAAAAAGAAAAAGAATCCTGCCAGAAACTTTTTGAAGCGCTGGACGAGAACGACACTGTCCAAGATATATACTCAAACCTTCGCGCATAGCGCATTCTACCTATATCCCAGATTCCCAAACACCCGATGTTTGGGAATTTTTAAACAATTTTCCCTCCCCCGCCTTCCCTCCCCTCCGATGGTCATCGGAGAGGAGGATTGAGGAGGGGGTTTTGAAAATTATGATAATTTTAGGAATTGATCCGGGAACTGCCACGACGGGTTTTGCGATAATCAAAATTAAAAATCTAAAACTAGAAATTAAAAACGGCAATTTAGAGACAATTGAATTTGGATGCATAAAAACATTGTTTGGAAAAAATATGGGCGAACGACTGATTGAAATAAATAAAGGAATAGATAATCTTATAAAAAAATACAAACCCTCTCTTCTTGCCATTGAAAGTATTTATTTTTTTAAGAACTTAAAAACCGCAATGCCGGTAAGCCAGGCAAAAGGCGTAATTCTTTACACTGCCGCAAAAAACAAAATACCGGTCTGCGAAATTACCCCCTTGCAGATGAAAATGACCATAGCCGGCTACGGAAAAGCGGAAAAAAAACAAGTCCAGAAAATGATAAAAATTATTTTCAATTTGGATAAAATTCCAAAGATGGACGACGCGGCAGACGCTCTCGGCATTGCCTTTTGCGGGGCGATGGAACTGCGCGATAAAAATCGTTTCAAACAATAAATCAAGGATAGAAAAATAGAAATAAAAGCGGCGTATATCAACCACGATCGTGGTTTATATACGCCGCTTTTATTCTTCGCCTTATTTTATTTTTGCAAAATTTCTTTTGCCAGATTGAATTATTATTCCGCTTTTTATTTTAATAATTTTTTGCCAATCGTTCTGGACCTCCCCGTTTATTTTAACTCCTTTTTGCAAAACCAATCTCTTTGCTTCTGCTTTTGACTCTATTAGACCCGCCCTGACCAATAAATCCAAAATGGAAATTTCAATTTCTTTAATTTCAATTTCTTTAATTTCGCTCGGCAATTCTTTGTCCCTGAAAACATTTTCAAATTCTTTTTCGGTTTTTTCCGCTTTACTATTCCCGTAATAAAGCCCGACAATTTCTTTCGCCAATCTCGCCTTTATATCTCTGGGATTCGCCATCCCGCTTTTCAAACTATCCCTAATTTCTTCCACATCCTTCAAGGGGACATTCGCGCAAAGATCAAAATATTCAAGAATCATTTCATCTCTCATAGACATAATCTTGCCATACATATCAGCCGGCTCGTCAACGATTGCAATAATATTGCCCCAAGAGGTTGACATTTTCCTGCCGTCCAAGCCGTTGAGCATTTTCAAAGTAATGATATCTTGAACTTCTTTGGCGTAAAATTTTTGTTTCCCACCAAAACAAAATAAAGGATTTGTTTTGAAATATTCCTGTATCCTTCTCCCTGCCAAAAGATTAAATGTCTGATCTGTGCCCCCAATTTCCACATCCGCCTCAATCGCGACAGAATCATACCCTTGAAACAAGGGATAGTTTAATTCAATCAAACCGATGGGATTTCCATGTTCCCACCTTTCCTTGAAATTTCTCCTCTGAATTAACTGTTGGGCGGTAAAAATTCCCGACAGCCGCATTAAGTCCTTTATAGCAAGCTTGCCTAACCATTCGCTGTTATAATGGATTTCTGTTTTTTTTATATCCAATATCTTGCCAATCTGCGTTTTATAACCCCTCATGTTCTCTTTTATTTCTTTTTCTGAAAGCGGCTTTCTCATTGATGTTTTATCAGACGCGTCTCCGATTTGGGCAGTAAAATCGCCAATAATCAAAACAATCTGATGCCCCACTTTCTGAAATTCCCTTAATTTCCAAAACTGAACAGCTCTGCCCAAATGAATCTTTGGCCCGGTCGGGTCTATACCATGCTTTATCCTTAATTTTTTGCCGGACGCTAATCTTTTTTCCAAACTATCCCTTTCTACCACTGCTTCAACCCGCCGAGTCAATATATCTTTAATTTTTTCCGAATTAGTGTTAATCTGCATGCTATATTTTGAATTAAGACATTTATTTTATTGTTTTTTTATCATATAATAAAAAAATATAATTGTATATGGTTAAAAAAATTTCTTTCGGAAAAACACAGGGCAAGCGGAAAATAAAACTGGTTTTCCGGCTTTTTGTTTTTGGATTCGCGCTCGTTCTGCTTTTTTTTATATTCTCCGTCGGCGTTTTCATATATTATGCCAAAGACCTGCCCAGACCGGAAAAATTCACTGAAAAAACATTCAACCAATCAACTAAAATTTACGACAGGACGGGACAAGCTCTGCTTTACGAATTATACGGGGAAGAAAAAAGAGAAGTCGTGGCATTAAGCGAAATCTCCAACTATATGAAAGAGGCGGTAATATCGGCCGAGGACGCTAATTTTTATAAGCATTTCGGCATTGACTTGTCTGGAATTTTCAGGGCAATCAAGCTTGACCTTGCTCTAAAGAAACCGACCTTCGGCGGATCAACTATTTCCCAGCAATTAATCCGCTCCACATTTTTGACTAATGAAAAATCCGTGGAAAGAAAAATCAGGGAAATTATTTTAACATTGGAGCTGGAAAGGCGATATTCAAAAAACCAAATTTTGGAATGGCATCTAAACCAAGTTCCGTTCGGCCCCAATATCTACGGCGTCCAAAGCGCGGCGAAAACATATTTCAGCAAACCGGCAAAAGACCTTACTGCGGCGGAATCAGCGCTTTTGGCGGCGACGATAAAAGCGCCCAGTTTTTATAACCCATATAATGCTAAAAACAACGAAGAGTTATTCGGCAGAAAGGATTATGTCTTAAACAGAATGGCGCAAGAACATTATATTACAACAGAAGAAGCCGAAGAAGCGAAAAAACAAGAATTGAAATTCGCTCCTGCCTTAAGCCCTATAAAAGCCCCTCACTTTGTTTTTTTTGTCCAAAACTATCTGACGGAAAAATACGGGCAAAATTTTCTGGAAGAAGGCGGGCTCAAAGTTTATACTACGCTTGATTGGGGCATCCAAAGCGATGCGGAAAAAGCAGTTTTAGACGGCGTGGAAAAAAATAAAAAATACAGCGCTTATAACGCCGCTTTGGTTTCCATTGACCCGAAAACCGGCGAAATCCTGGCTATGGTAGGATCAGCCGACTGGTTCGGCGAGCCGTATCCCAAAGATTGTGTTTCCGGAAAAAAATGCCTCTTTGACCCGAAAGTAAATGTTGCGACTTTTAATATCGGCCGCCAGCCCGGTTCCTCAATCAAGCCGTTTATCTACGCAACAGCTTTTCAAAAAGGATACAACGACCAATATGTGGTTATTGATGAACAGACAAACTTCGGCGTCTGGGGCGGGGAAGAATATATTCCGCAAAATTATGACGGAAAATTCAGGGGACCCGTGACCCTAAGGCAAGCGCTCGCCCAATCCCTAAACATACCTTCCATAAAGGCGCTTTTGCAATTGGCTGGAATTCCAGACAGTATAAATAACGCCCGTAAATTCGGATTGTCCACATTGAACCATGAAAATTCTTTTTACGGACCGGCAATTGTTCTGGGCGGAGGAGAAGTTAAGCTATTGGATATGGTTTCCGCTTACGGCGTTTTTGCCGCAGAAGGACTGAAAATCGCGCCGTTTTCTGTTCTGAAAATAGAGGACTCAAAAGGAAATATAATTGAAGAAAATAAAAACGATTCTAAGAGGGTGATAGACGGCAAATCAACCATAATTATAAACAGCATACTTTCCGACAATGAAGCAAGAGCTCCGATGTTTGGAATAAATTCTGTTTTGCATTTTCCAAATTACCAAGTGGCGGTAAAAACAGGAACCACCAATGATTATCGCGACGGCTGGATAATCGGCTATACTCCATCATTGGTCGCTGGCGTTTGGGTTGGCAACAACAATAACGCGGCAATGGCAAAAGAGCCGGGCACTGTTTTGGCGGGACCGATTTGGCGCGCTTTTCTTAATAAAACGCTTCCCAGATTTCCAAAAAAAAATTTCACTCCGCTGGAAAATCCCGCGCCAGCAGAAAATCTCGCCCCATCTCCATAAAAATAAATAATATAATAGATAGAAAAATAGGCAACAGATAGGCAAATATGCAATATAGCGGGACATACTCCCGTTATTTTTATCGTCAATTAAAAACCACGATCGTGGTTTTTAATTGACGATAAATTGCGCTGTTGCTATTTTCTACCACCACTTTTATTTTTTCCACTATTGCGGATTTTGCCCGTATGATATAATAGCGGAATACAATGGCAACTTCTCTCTTCCGAAAAAAACATTTTAAAAATTTGTTTTCCCCTTCTCTTGTTTTTATTTTCTTTTTTATTATTTTCGCTTTTTTCGCTGTTGTTTTCTCTTTTAATATCGCTCCAGCCCAAGCTGCGGACAGCGAATTAGAGCTTGATTACCCGGAAATTTTAGGCCAAAAACCTGAAACAATCGCGACGAGCTTGCCTTCTTACATAAAATATATTTACGACTTTGCTATTGCTTTTGCCGGGCTGATAACACTTGGTTCTTTAATTTGGGGCGGTTTTATTTATTTCACTTCCACCGGCGATCCGATGAAAATAAAGACAGCCAAAGAGCAGATGACTGCCGCGTTCACCGGTCTGCTCATTCTGCTTTCTTCTTATTTAATTTTAGCGACTATAAATCCAAACTTGCTTTCCCTCCCGGACTTGTCTCTTATAGTATACGAACCTCTCGCACCTGCCGCGCAATTGCCTCAAAACCCGGGACTGAAAACCTCTGCCGTCTCCGAGTCACTGCCATTGAGTAAATCAATGAATGCTGATGAAAATGGCGTTTTTGGCAAAGAGGCAACTGATAAGTTAAAATTGACTGTTGACGAACTTGAAGAGCTTATGACGGCAGAAGATGAGATAGAAGATTCCGAATTAGCGAGCAATGGTCCTGCCGGGTTTTTCGGGCTCGGAAAATTCTTAAAAATTTTCGGCGTTGTCGCGGAAGATGAAAATCCAGGCGGCAATTCGTTTGACAGGATTTCCGACTTAATGAAATACCTAAAAACTCTTACCGACAGATGTTTCTGTAATAATATGACTGCTCTTTGCGCAAAGCCAGAAGCAGGCGGACAGCCCGTAGGATGTAGTGGAGACCCCTGCCAAACAGATCAAGGCAATGGAGTGGAAGCTGACTCGGCGAGAGGGAAAATAAATAAAGTTTTAGAAATAACCCAGGAAAAAATAAAACAGCTCATTGAACAGCAGAAAAAAATCAACAGCCAAAAAATTATATTAAGAGATAACCTTAGAAATTTTCAGGAAGTGGAAGAAGGAATATCCGCCTGCCAAAATCAAGGCGCGGATATATCGCCTCTTAGCCAATATTTGGAAACAAAAAAAATTTCTGAAAAATACGGGGATAAATTTGTGGAAATTCCCAAT
>MHMF01000036.1 GCA_001821475.1 Candidatus Nealsonbacteria bacterium RIFCSPLOWO2_01_FULL_38_120 | reverse complement strand
ATTCTGTCTCCGGATTGATATAAATTTTAACCTCGTGCCCTTCGTTTTTCATTTTCCAGGCAAGGTCTCCACTTAAATTTTCCAAAGAAATGAATAAAAACTTTTTTGGAATAAAATTTATTTTTTCCTTGTCTCCGTTTTGAATTTGATTCATATTCGCAAACCGATGACGAAATTCCTACAATCGTGGGAATTTCGTCATCGGTTGAGTAATATCGCAAAATTAAGCATTATGTTTAATTTCATTAAAGCACACAATTTGTCCCATAATTGAGTTAGAAATATTCTCTATATTTACTGGTTTTCCCAATATCTCGGGTATCTTGACCTTTATTATAGCATTTCCATCGTCTTTTATATTTATCTCGCTTACCCAAGTTCTTACTATCCATTTCTTTATATCAAATGGCAACTCCTCTTTTGAATTTATTATATTGCTATAAATCTTACAGCTTTTTTCAATTTCCTTTTCAATAATTTTGATTTCTTTAATCTTTTTTATTTTCTGGGATAATTCTTCCTCTTTATTGTTTATTTTCTCTTCTTTTTCGTTTAATATGGATAAATTTTCCCTCGCGTCTCCTTCGTTGATAATCCCCCTCCCAATACAATCTATTATTCTATATTTCTCTTTTGCATTTTTAGCTTTCTCTAATAGCAACAAATTAAGGTCTTTTTGAGTAGTATCTTTTTCTTCTATTTTTCTATTTTCTGATTCGGTTATTGCTATTTTTACTTCTTCCGGATTTGAAACATACGACCTAATTGTGTCCCAAACAATCTCGTCAAAAAATCTGCCATTTACTCTGCAAGAGGGACATTTCTTTTCAATTCCTTCGTTTGAATAGCAAAAATAAGAATAAGATAAAGTTTCCACTCCGTCTTTCCTTGAATAAAACTTCCCATTTGGCTTCGCCCTGTATGCCCTACCACAATGAATACATCTAATTAAATTTTGGCAGAGATAATTATATTTTGCTTTTCTCAAGAAATTTTCAGCTCTTTTTTTTAGAATATTCTGAACGGAATTGAATGTTTCTTTATTTATTATTGGAGGAATTTTTATCAATTTCCATTTATCCCGCGATCTCCACTTCCAGCCGGTATTCCCTCCCCTTTCTCTTGTCTTGCTGTATTTCTTTACAAACTTTGTAGCTTGTCCGTATATCTTTTTTCCAAAATAGAATTTTCCAATATAACTTTCGTTTATCAAAATTTGCCTGATAGTGCTTGGTAAAATATAGTTTTTATATTTTCCCTCTTCGCCTTTCTTTCCCCTCGCGTAAATCCCCATTTTATAAAGTTCCCTGCTTGTTTTATGCAAACTCTGTTCTTTGAGGTATGTTTCAAATATCTTTTTTATTTTCCAATCTTCTGCCAAATCTTTTTCAAAATATGCTTCTTTTAGAATATTGCCCTCCCAATGTTTTCTTATCAACTTATATCCCCAGCTCGGATAACAACCAATCAAAATGCCCCTATCTGCTCTCGCCCATTTTCCATTTACCATAATCTGAACTGCTTTATTCTTCCCGTATTTACCTACTGATGATAATACATCGGCACTCATTATTCCCTCTGGCGAGGTATAATCAATTGGCATTCCCCTTACTTCAATTTTTATTCCAAGAGAAATAAGGTTTTTAAAAGCCGGCTCAAGGTGAGAAACTCCTCCTCTTGTAAAGCGATCTAAATCACTTATGGCCAATACATTAAACTTCCCTGCTTTTGCGTCTTCTTTTAATTTAACCATTGCTGGTCTTTCCATACTTCCGCCCCTGTATCCATCGTCCAAGTATTGAGCGACAACATTTTTTCCTTTGTATATCGCATTCAAAATATACAACTGGTCTTTTATCGTTTCTTCCTTTTCCTGTTTTTCTGTGCTAACTCGGCAATATAACGCTATTTTTTCAGTTTTCATATTTTATTAAACCATTACTTTCTCGTTAGCCCAGCGTAGAAAATATCCACTTCTAACTCTCCGACCTTTGTCCCCTGCTCCCACTGGTCTGCCAAGTGTCTTGCCTTCTTTCCTTGCTCTTTGCAATCCAAGATTTATTCTCTCAACAATCATCTCTCTTTCCATTTCAGCGAACCCTGCAAGGATTGTAAAAAAGAACTTGCCCTGCGATGTCTCAGTATCTATATTTTGGGAAGTTGCTATCAACCGAATTCCCTTGTTCTTCATTTCTTCCAACACTTGGAGCAAGTGAAATGTGCTTCTGCCAATTCTGTCAAATTTCCAACAAACTACTGCTTCAAATTCTTTGTTCCTCATCGCCATTAGCATTTTGTCTAACTCTGGACGAGAACTCTTTGTCCCCGAAATAGTATCCGAGTATTCTGCCGTTATCTCGTAGTTATTATTTTGGCAGAACTTCCTTAACTCAATAAGCTGGTTCTCATTGGTCTGGTCTGCTGTTGAGACCCTTGCGTAAATTGCTACTCTCATTGTTTTCAAATTTGAGGGCGGAAAATAGAATTAACCAAAAAACTATATTCTGCCCTAAAATTTGTGGTTAATTTTTATAAACTTTTACTATTAAATTTGCAATTGAATTACTTCTCCGTCAGAACCATTTTGACCATCTGTGGCAGGACTTTCAGGATAATAGGTGCTTCCTTTTGTTCCGTTGTTTCCCTCGAAGTTTCCGTCTGATAATAATTGCCAACCATCAGAACCTGAAACAAAGTTCCTTGACTGGATATAACTTTTATTCGTTGCGGGATTTATTCCGAATGCTATTCCATTGTCAGAACTGTTAGATCCGAACACTCCGCCTGATATTTCATTTGCAGGCGTGGAATTATCCAAAGAACGATTTAAGGTATTCAATAAGCTGTCTTTTTTATTTAAGTTTTCGTCGAATTCTGTCATAATTTTTATTCCCCCATAACTGGTTAATTTTACTAACAAAAAGGGGCTGAAAGCAAAAAGGTTTATTGTTGAGGTAAACCAGTTTCAGCCCCTCTTTGTATTCTATTTTTGTTTGGAAAATAAAATACCTCTTTGCAAAAACTAATTTACCTCAACTTACTTTTATATTTGCATATCCGCAAACCCTGTCAATAGGGTTCTGCACTTTTCAATAAATCACAGGTTGTCTAACTTCTGGCAATAAATTATTACATATTTTATGCCAGCTTATATTTTTTCCTTCTGGAAGTTTTTGTATATCGGGGTATTTTTGAGCAAATTCTACTGCTTGATAAATAGTTCGTTCGCTTTTCCCCAAAGATATTGCAACGCGTTGCAATATCTTTTTTCCATATATCTTTTCTCTTTCAAAGTTATCATTTTCTTCTGCTTCCGCTTTCACTTGTTCAATTAAGTCTTTATGTTCAGCCAACTGTTGAAACTGGTGGGATTGTTTTTTAGTAATACCGATTGGAAGTATTTTTTTACTTCCACCGAAAGTTCCCCCGTGTCCACTTTCGGTTGGTTCTTTTGGTATCTTGCTTATAATTTCCCCAATCTTTGCTTCTGTATAGGCGCCTGCTAATATACAAATCGTGCCAAAATTTAAGATTTTGTCTATCTCTACCCGTTTCTCTCTCTAATTGGTTATAAGATGAGGTATCCCCCCCCACCCTTTGCCTCAACCTCTCTCCCTTTATACCATCGCCCCTCAAACAGCTATTACAGGCCTTAAATTTGCCCTACTTACCCTTTTCGCCCTCACATCGCCAGACATAACCCCTCCGAGCCGACACTTACTACCTCTTTGACCTATCAAGCTATTGTTATAGGGCACAACAAAGGTTATTCCGGTATATCTTATCGTTGAGGTTATCTCTTACTATCGCCACTGCTTCTTTCTGCTCATCTGATAGGGAAACGCCTCTCTTTCTCCGCATTAGCCAAAGGCAGATATTCGTCTTTAATTTCTTATCTGCTGGGGAACAACCATTTCCAAAATAATCATCTACCGCCAGAATAATCATCTTGTGTTCCTTTGTTTTATTTGTTGGCAATCGTCTTGGCATATAATTATTTTATTTCTAAATACTTCTTGAAAACTTCTTTTGTCATCAATCCGCTTTTTTTCAATTCGCTCAACTTGTTTTTTAATTCCTGTCCCGATAATTCTTCTGTCAAATCCATAACAGCTTGAGCTCTTGCCAATAGCTTGGATTTATCAATCACGATCTCTACTAAATTCGCCCTGTCCTCATCATCAAGTTTTTTATATTGTTCCAAGTTGATTAAGTTATTCAGTTTGCCGTCCATCAATTCTCCTGTTCTTTTCCAAATGGCAGTGTTCTCTTCGGGCGTTAGTCCTTTGTATCCGTTTTTATCTCCAACCAAAGTCGGAGAGGATTTTAGTCCTGCGTTCCAAAGGCGTCTTAATTCTGTTGAGACAGGAGTTGAGATTATGTTTGAAGGCCTGCTTGGGTCAATCATTGTTTCCAACCAGTTCCCGCCCAGTTGTCTTTCTTGGCCCAAAACATTTACTTGGGGTTCAAGAGTTTCCCTCGCTCCCGGTATCTTGGCTAACGACTTATCAAGAATAGCCGGAGTTCTCCTCTCCGTTGTGTCTGTCGTCTTTGCCACATCTCCAACGATCGTGGGGATAAGGGAAGAGATTAAACCGCCTGCGTATCCTACGGCAGATGTCTGCGGATTATCTATGGCGTTTATGATTTGATTTATTCCCGAGAGAAATGTCTGTTCTTTCAGGGATTTAATTCCCCCAAGAGAAGAAGCGATTATCGCTTGAGTTGGGCTTCCGCTTTCTTCCAATGCTTGCTGATAGTTTCCGCCAGCGATTAAGAGATTTCCTGCTGGGCCGAAGATACTGATATTTCTCCACTTCCCTCCGATATTTATTGAGTTAGCTGTCCTACCTTCAAGCTCCCAGAGCTTTTGCTCTTTTTCACTTGTTGGGTAGGACAAACTTATTAAGCCCTTTTTGAATAATTCTGTCCCAATATACATCGCTCCTGTCCCAGTGATTGCCCTACCTATTCCCTGTGAAAAAGCTCTCTGGTCAAACTTTCCTTTGCCGATGTTTTCAACGATCGTCTTAACTATTCCAATAGGAGAATAATTTATCATCTGCGTTGCAACGCTTGCGGGTGTTCTGCCAAAAGGAACAACAATCTCTCCGCCCGGAGCTTTCTGAACTGCTTGAGCTATTTCTCCAAGAGTTGTTTTATTCTGAAATACAGCAATCTCCGCGTCGCTTACAGCATACTTCATCATTTTATCTGTTGGGTTTTTTATGAGGTCTTCAATAAACTTCGTTGCTTCTGCACCTTTCAATCCTTCATTCTTTGCTTGGGCTATTGCTTGGCTTGCTAAACTTCTTGCCTTTGCTCCGTAATAAAATGGCTGGTCTTCAGCTCCCATAAGATGAAAAATACTCTCTTCGTATTTTTGCAACGCCTTTGCAACTTTGCCTTTTCCAAAACTTACCTTTTTCAAATCAAGTTTCGCGCCAATGTTTCTTTCGTCCAACCCGGTAGTCAGATATTGCCAACCTTTTATAAAGCCCTCTTTTATTCCCTCCAAAGTTCCTTTGGTTGTGAACGCAAGAGTTCTTTCTTTGGTAAATAAACCTGCAACGCTATCCACTGCGGAAGCTGGAATATCTTTTATTACTTCGCTTGTTCCGTGAAAAAGGTTTGATAAAGTATTAAGCCCTGATGTTTTTATTCCCGTTAATAAACCTGCTTTCCAAAGAGAAATAAATTTCTTGAAATTTGACGATGGAATAATATCTGCGACAGCATCAGCCACTTTCTTAAAAGCTATTGCCTTTTTAGTTCCGTCTGGCATTGCAGAAATGTTTTTCATTTCTTTCAAAATCGTTTCAGTTTGTTCTGGTGTTAGTTGCGGTATTTTCTTTTTTAATCCAAATAATCCCTTTGAAGTATCAACAGCATCATTGTATTTATTTATTTCTTTGGCGGCGAACCTTAACATTCCTTCTGGTGTTAGTCGTCCCATAATGCTGGCGGCCTGAACTCCTCTTCCAAGTTCTGTGAGCTTCTCTGCTGTTGTATGAGCCACTTCACTGGCTTTTTCGTATAGAGTGTTTTTAACTGCTTGGTCTGAGGTTTTTATTGCTTCGTCTCCGTAATGTTTTATAAGCTCGGAAGCTATGGCTACTGCTTTATCGTCTGTCCCAACTCTTGCTATACTCTCTGCTTCTGCCAAATTATCCTTAATTAAATTCCTTGCTTGGATAGCTAAATTATCTGTGCTTCTTGGGATATATTGTCCGCCAATTTTTATTGGAATATCAGGTCTTGCTTCTTTTACACTTTGAAGGAATTGTCTTTCTTTTCCAATTAAAAAACCAGCTTCTTTGGTCGCTAAATCGCCACCTTGCAGGGCTGGTTTTATTTCTCCGAGTTCTTCGATTCCTCTTGGGAGTTGCTCTTTTGAGATTGCTCCTGCGAGGCTTCCTCTAACGCCTCCACGAACGCTCTCTGTAATTTCTCCTTTGTTGATTTCTCCATAAATTTCTATGATTTGATTTCTAATTTTAGACGAATCGAGACCCGACTTTTTCTCAACTTCGTCTAATAAGATATTATACAATTCTCTCTGTTTTGGTCTATTGCCTACTGGAAATTTAATCCCTTCAACATCGGACAGCCCATTCATTACTTTATCAAATAATTCTTTGGAGCGTAAATTCTCCGGAATCCAATCTGGAAAAGACGATGGCTTTCCTATCCATTCGCCACCTGCTGTTTGGCCTGCTTCTCCTGTTAAAATTCTTTCCCCCGCTTCGGACATATCAAGCTCCTGCCAAACCTTGCCAAGATTTTCTTCAATAGCAGGTTTGCTTGAAAGATATGTTTGCCTTAACTCTTTTTCTAAACCAACAACTTTTGTCGCTTTCTGAACTTCGTTTAATTTATTTGCCACTTCCGCTTCTTTTGTTATTCCCGCAAAAACTTTTGAGTATTCAGGAATTAACTCGTCTGCAACCTTTAATGATTTTAAGATATTGCCAACTTCTTCAATTTTTGAAGTTTTAGAAAGAAGTTTTATTGCGTTCTTTTCTCCACCCGCCCCTGTAAAATCTAAACCAGTCATTAAACCAACACCAACAACAGAAAGAGGCAGAGCTGTTTTTCCGAGATATGGTTTTGTCTTGACTTCCGCCTCCGCAATTCTTGTCTGCAAGGATTTTACTGGGTCTTTGCCAAAAATTGTTTCTTTTGCCCATTTCAAATCAGGGTCATTTTCAAATTGTTCGGAAGTTAATTCTTGCGTTCCGATAAAAGGAGTTGCCAATGTCATTGCAACGCTTCCTCCGCTCCGAGCTGTTCCTCGCAAGACCTCTTTTCCCATACTTAATCCTGCTTCCTGAACCTTTTTGTTAGAAGCTAATTGAACCATTCCAACAGAGGGATTAGAAAGTCCTTGAATAACATTGATAACTTTTTGAGTAGTAGCTGGGATTTCTTTTAGAAAATCAATGAACGATAATTTCTTCCCATAATTTGGATTAGGAATACTGGCATTCGGATTATTCGGGTCTTGAATATATTTTGAAGTAGTATCCATATTTTTAGAGAGTATCAAAGAGATTATCTGCGTTATTTGTTGAGCCAGTTGAACTTGTTCCCGACTTTAATCCGTATTTTACTTGGTCTCCCGGGCTTAACAAATCAGAATAACGGCGATCAAATTCTGTGGGGGACATTTTAGCGTTTCGTTTAGTTTCTTGATAAACATTACCATCAACATAAGTTCCGCCTTTTCGGCTTTGCAATAATTTGTTTTCAATAGTCGCCAAGTCATCTGAACCAGATGTTGTGTCCTTGATTGTGATATTCCCTAAGTCCTGAATTGTTTCGCCTGTCTGGGAATTGATTAAGAGTTTTCTGCCATTGATTTCTACTATCTGCGTATCAACTTTTTCTGGCTGATTTTGATTAGCTTCAAATTGTTCTCTTGAAAGTGTTTTTTTTATGGTATCTGTGAACGGATTATAAACGAAACCTTGAGCTTCAAGAGCCTTATTGTAATTATTTTCCGCTGATTTTAATGCGGTCTCACGCCTACTTTGCTCTTGCCTCGCCGCGCTGATTATCTTGCCTGCAAAGTCTCTGCTGATACCGGCTTCTTCGGCTAAAGAATCTGCCGCCAATTTCTCCTCTGCCACGGTTCTCACCCCTGAGAAAGTCATTCCTCTACTGGCAAGATTTTGTTGAAGAGTTTGCAACGCAGAAGCGGTATCTGTCTTAAGCTTTGCCAGTTGAGCGTCTTTATCTTCTTTTGATAATTCCAGTTCAGGAGTTGTGATATTCCCGGACGAAACATCGCCAATAATTTCAGATAAATCTGATGTTCCGATTGACTCTTCAATAATACCCTGCAAATCTTTTGCTGTTGGCGCGGTGTATTGATAAGACGAATTCACTTCACTTCCGTTCAAAATACTCGTCTCCATACTGGCGGGACTTCCTGTCGGGACATATAACCCATTGCCCAAGCTTTTCATCGTCCCCGCTTTCACTGCTTCTTCCTTCTTTTGTATTTCGTCTATGGTTGATTGTTTTGTATTTGTTAGTGTTTCTCCCCACGGAGTTTGGTATGAAGAGATTACATCGCTTTGCGGAGACATCGCTTTTATTTCGTCAATCCGTTTCTGATATTCGCTTGAAAGAGTAGGAAATTGAAGTTTTGTAGTATTTGGGATATAGGTTTGATTATTTTTTGATATTAAACTTTGCAATTCGGTAATTGCTTGTTCTGGAGCAACTTCTGTTGAACCGCGCGGAGTATTCGTTCCCGGCAATACTTGAAAATAATCAACTCCGTTCACTTGGTATTTATAAACCTTGTTGGGAATAGTTTGTTGCTGTGGCGAAGGACTATTCGTTGCGGGAGCAGGTTGATTTGCAACGCTCTTTTGAGAACTTAAAAGATTTATCATTCCGGTATTTTGTTGACCCGCTCCGACATAACCTCCGTATTTGCTTTCCAAACCAAGTTCTTTGTAAAGCTTACTGCGATAAGTGTAGTCAGAGGGTTTTCCTTCCGATTTTAAATAATCTACGATTGAAGTTGTGGTTGCTAATGCCATATTTTGTTCACTCCTTTTTTATTATATTATTTTTTAGGGTTTTGGGATTGGAATTTTATAAGAGCGTATGGGAGGTTTTTGAAATTGAAATTTTATAAGAGCGTATAAGGGGGGTTAAATCTATCTATTCTACAAAGTGAAAGCCCACCCCACCCCCTACTCATCATCGGACTTCTTCCCTAACAGCCCTTGTAATTGTTCTATGTTCAATTCTTTCAACTTGCCTTTAAATTCCGCCTTGACGCTCTTAACTTCCGCCCGTGAGGGCGGGTATGCTCCCATTAAATTCAGCACCATATCAAGCGTCTTCCTTCTCTCCGGGTAATTTGGCAAGTTAGTCATCTTCGCTACTCCCTTATATTCAGTTATCCTGTTGGCAGTGATGAGTTCTTTGAGCTTTTCAACTATTGTTTCATCAGAAAAACCGCTTATTTCAAGTTTCTCTTTCAAAGCAAGTGCCACTGCGGGCTTTCGAAGGTTTATCGACGCGATCACCTTTGCACTGCCCGAAGAACAATCATAAACCTCTCTGGCACTTTGAGTAGGATTTAAGCTTTGAGCTGTTCGTTGAACAAACAATTTCTGTTTTAGTGTGAGCATTTTCATCTTAAAATCGTTCCCTGTTTCGCAGGAACATCTTTAATGCCGAATAAAAAATCCTTTCTGACCTTTTCTGCCTCTACGCCTCTGTCTATTTTTTGACCCTTTTCCGCGAATGACCTAATGGCTTCCTCCGAAGAACCCAAGTCCTCGACATTTTTGGGATAGTTAGGTTCTGAATACCCCAATTTTGATAAAATCTCTTTCCTCTCGCTCTCACTTGCGTTGCCCCAACCCTTCGCCGCCACCCTTTGCTTTAATTCCTCATTTTGATGGTCTTCGCGGAATGCCTTAATCATTTCCTCAATGCCACCTTTTTTTATATCTATATTTTCCATAAGTTTTCCTCCTATAAACAAACTACTGATTATTTATTTAATTCTACTCCCCTTAATTCCCATTCAAATTAGGGGGAGTAGATTGTTTAGTCGCTATCAAGTTCCCACGATGGGAAGTTGTAGTCGCTATACGACCCTTATTTTTCGCTTTAAGAAGCCTTTTTAGGCTTTAACAAATCAATTTTAGCTTCCAATTTATCTAATTTACTTTCCAATAAATTTAGATTTCCCAGCAAAACCTCAAACCTCATCGAACTAATCTCTTCATCAGTTTTATTTTCCATATTTTTTTTATTCCTCCTTAATTTATAATTCTTGGGAGGGCGAAGAATAGCTCCACCCTCCCCTGCTTCTAATGGCGAAAGATAAACGCTCCAATTGCCATAAAGAACACCATTGAAGCGAAAGAATAAAATAAATCCATAATTTTTAATTCGGGGAGGGATTGCTAATCAGCGAACCCACCCCCGAATGATTACCAATTTTTTACGCGACCTTTAATCCCCGAACACAAAGTTGAAATCCTGCCTATCCTCCGGGCTCAAACTTGCCAACCAAAAAATAAAATCTTCCCTGCTATCTGATACTTCGGGATTTTTGGGTAAAACTTTACTGATTTTTGAAATTTCAAACAATTTTTGTTGAATTTGCATAATTTTATTTTATCCTTGAATAAATAAAAACATATCTATCAAAGTTTATTTTTATTTTGGTTAAGCATAGTTATCTTTGCCTTTTACTATTTTAAGCTTATTTGCTACCAGAACTACCAGAACTACCGAAGGTTCAGTTCAGAGCTTTATAAAGATTAACTTGGAAGCTCGGTAGTTTCGGTAGTTTCGGTAGTTTTTGAGCTTATCTCGTTTGACATCTCTTCATATTCTTCTTCTGAAAACAGACCTTTTTGGGGTTCTTTAATTTTCTCTTTCCACCCAATATTTAATATGGCAGTAGCAGAAGTATTAGGCTCATTTGGAAATCCTCTTTTGTTAATTTCGTATCCAAGTCCTCTTAATAATTGTCCAGTTTGCCTAATAGTCATCTGCCTCAATCTTTTCGTTTTTAACCAAGCATTAAATTTATTCCCAAATTCTTGTAATTTAATGTTTTTACCTACAATTTCTTCACATGTTTCCGCAAGAAATGTCGGCAATGGATTGCTCCGTTCTTCATACTTTTGTTCCCTTTCCCCATAATCCCCTTCATTAGTAAATTTATGGGTTTCATATAATCTCTTCAAAATGTTGACGCACTTTAAGCAAAGATTTTCATATTCAACTTCTTTAACCTTTGAAAGAACATCGGCCTGAATATCAAATATATTCGGAAAATCCGTGATCGCCCAACGCCTATAAAACCCAAGCGACTTATCCGGAGTAGTTGGCAAGCTATTCGTAGCGATAAAGAAAGTAGTAATGCTATCATCGGAAAAAGAATTTTTTCCTTTGAACTCGTATTCCACCAAATCCTCTCCGGTTAGTTTTTTAAGAACATTAGTGTTCGCTAAATCCGAATAGCCAACTTCTCCCGCAAATGCCACCAACTTTTTATAAACAGAACTCATCGCGAAATTATTTTGAGACAACTTTTTTATGTCTATGGAAACGCAATTCTTGCGACCGACCAACTGTTCTACAAGCTTCAAATAAGTCCCCTTGCCGTTGCTTCCGCCCCCAGTCAAAGCGATAATTCTTTGCATAAATAAGTCGTCTGTCAAAGCGTAGGCAATATACTCATAAAGCCCTTGAATATAACTTTCGTCTTGAACCCCCTCTTTAACAGCCCAATCACGCAATAATTTATCAATTTCCGGAGTTTCTTCAATTTCACCAACTTTATGAGGAATTGGGTTAGTTAAAAAGTATTTCCAATTTGCTTTTTCAACATCAAGCGTTTTAGGATTTACAATCACATCTTCAAATTGTATCCAGCCCTTTGGTTTTTGTTTTGGCGATTGTTGCCGTCCAACTTGTTTAAGGGCTGACAATATTTCTGTTCGGGTTTTGCCGTCAATAGTATCTATTCCCATAGTGGTTCTTATCCCGTTTAATAAGTCCACTTCATCTTTTAATTCATAACAATGTCTTTCAAAATCCCAGAACCATAATAATCCTTCCGGAGAATAATAAATCGGTTGTTTTGAGATAAAAGCTTCCGCTTGCCCAATCCGGGTAAAAACCTTTCCAGCACTTATCTTTGAATCTAATTTTTCAAAAGTATTTATCATTTACTTAACTCCATTACAGCTTCTGGAAATGTTAGACCTTTCGTTTCCATGATAAATTGGATAGTATCGACGGACTTCCCGCACCCAAAACATTTGCATTTATTTTTATACAAATGGAACGATTTGGTTTTTTCTTGATGAAATGGGCAAAATGCAAAACCCTGTCTGTTAAATTCCAATAAATCGTGGAAATCTCTATCTTTCGCTCTTTGAATTTCAGTAGGAGTGATTTTTCCCTTGATTTCTTTTGGAGGAAAAAGCAGGAATTTTAATTTGGAGATTTCTTTTTTTGAATCATCAATGTCCTCGCAACGCAAAACTTTTACCACCTCCAAGTAAAACCACTGGGCAAAACTATTTTGAAGCGTCCTGCTATAAATTCGGGATAATAATTTTAGAACTTCAAATTCTCTCGCCTTTACTTCCATTTTCAAAAACCCCAATTTTCTTTTTAGGCAAGGAATTGCCTCCGGGAAAATTTCCAATAATTCGTTATCGGAATATTTATTTTTAGAAAGAGCTTCTTCCTCCAATTCGTCTATTTCGCTTTGCAAAATTTCCATAAAAACCTTTTGACTTCGGCGAAGGAGATGAAAAGGTTTTAATTTGCCACCTCCCTCACCGAAACCGCAAATTTATTTTTTTATTTTTTTATTTCAATTATTTTTTCAACAAAATCTACCAAATCAATTTTTTCGTCAGTTGCAACAATTTCAACTTTTATTTTTTTTTCCATAAAAAAACAGCCTCCTCGCAACGAACACAAAAGAATCGACTATTCTTATGTTCGTTTTTTCGAAGAGGCCGTTTTCAGACCGTATTCATTCAAAAACACGAAACTATTTTTTAAGATTTATTCGGAAGAGTTGCTATAATCAGAGAAAGTTGAGCAAAGCCCCGTAATATTTCCCGCAGTTTTTAATTGCAAAAATTCAAATTAAAAAATGATGTTTATTATTTAATAAGAGCTATCCTAATTTAATATTAAATCCGTTAAAATTATTTGTCAAGTGTTTGGGTCAATAGGGCGGAAAGGGTCTCCACCGCGTCTTTGAAAATGATCCCAAATCGCCTGTTTTGAAATGCCGAAAACTTTGCCAATTTCAGCAATCTTCTCGCCTTTTATTCTTCTGTCAAAAATTTCTTTTACTTTTTGGCTGGGTTCTTTTAATTCTTTTTTTACTCTCATAATTTTAGGTTATCTCTTATGACAAATCGTTGACTTTATTTCAATTACATCTCCATCTTTCACTAAATATTCCTTTCCTTCTGTGCGAACCAAACCCTTTTCCCTCGCCCCTCCATAGCCGCCAGCATACAGCAGATCCTTCCAGTTTATCACTTCCGCTTTTATAAAATGGCTTTCAAAATCGCTGTGTATGACTCCTCCAGCTTGAGGCGCTTTCTGTCCATTTTTTATAGTCCAAGCCCTTGTCTCGTCCCGTCCTGTTGTGAAAAAAGTTATCAGCCCCAATATATCGTAGGCCTTTTTTATCAAAATATCTAATTCCGAATCAGGAACTAATCCTAAAGAAATCCTGTCTTCTCTTTTGAAATCAGCCGCTTCAAATTCAGATAAAACATCTATTATAAGAAAGGGCCAATTATTTTTTTGGAACTGGCCTATTATATTTTCCGGAGCTTCTTCGTCTTTGCCATTAAGTAAATACAATCGCGGCTTCATCGTCAACAACTGATATTGACGGATTGTTTTTATCTCGTCTTCGCTAAAATTTTGCTCAACTAAACTTTTCCCGGCCTCCAAGAATCCAGACATTCTCTTTAGAGCTCCCAACTCTTTTATGGCTTCTTTTTTTCCGGTTTTGGCGTCCCCTTCCAGGCCACTAATCCGCTTGCTAACTGTTTCCATATCTTTTAACATCAACTCTGTTTCTAAAATCTCTTTGTCCCTGATAATATCCAAGCTTATCTGGGTATTTATTATATTCTCGTTCGCAAAAGCGCGCAACACATAAACAATAGCGTCTGTTTCCCTTATGTTTGTTAAAAATTTGTTTCCCAGCCCCTCGCCCTTGCTGGCGCCCTTAACCAAACCGGCAATATCAAAAAATTCAATAGTAGCGTATATTTTTTTCGCCGACTTTTCCAATTCGGCAAGTTTATCAACCCTTTCGTCAGGCACAGCAACAACGCCCACATTAGGATCAATAGTGCAAAAAGGATAATTTTCTATACTTACTTTCTTTTTCGTTATTGTCTGAAAAAGCGTTGACTTGCCCACATTGGGCAGTCCCACTATCCCGATTGATAAACTCATACCAAAGTTGAAGCCGTTTTTTTAATTTTTGGAAAAATTTTTACCAATAGTTTGTTGCAATATATCTAAAGTCGCCTGCACTGATAGATTGCTTGTATTCTTTAGAATTAGTCTCTCTCCGTATGTCTTCAGCAATGGTGTCAAAAACTCGTCCCCCCAAGATGGCGAAAAAGTCAAAACTCCTTTGAAATCAACTTCAATTTTTTCACTTTTCTTAATATTTTTCAATAATGTCTGGCAAGCTAAAGCCGCCTCCTTCCCTGTCTGACGCGATAAAAGAGTTGTCCCAAATTTTTTTAGCTCTATAATCATAATTACAAATTACAAAAGTTAATATGTTATTAAAGCAAGACAGCCGCGGATATTTACCGGGCTTTTTTCCATATTGACATCCATGCCATTCCCTTTTAAGGTTAATTTTGCGTCTCCAGTTTGAAATATTAAATCTATTGGATATTTTAAAATAACATTCTTTACATATTTCAGCCCATTGCCGCGCGCCTCCGGTTTTCTGCCAGAAATTATTTTTGTAAAAGCTACCATCAAGGCCTGTTCGTGATTTTTAAGTTCTGGCAGGACTCTTTTTAAAGTTTCCAAAACTCCCAATCCCCTATCCGCCAAAATAATTTGTCTCTTATTTAAATCATATGCGAAAAATATTCCCGGAATATCCGGCCATTGGCCCAAATTATGATCGTATGAATTATTTCCTATTTCGCCGGTGATAGATGTTAATAAAGAAAACAACTTTTTTGCATTTTTGTGCTGGATCATTAAAGTTTCCATTTTTGTTACGCGGTCCTGAAAAACCGCGCTGTTTTGGCAATAAAATTGCTCAGGAAATTCTTTTTCAAAAGCAACCCATTCTTTGGCAAGTTTGAATAAATTACTCAAAAAATTTTCAATGTCTCCGATATCTTTTTTGAATATGACAAAATTACGGCCCATTTTCAGAGCTTTTATTTCGCCTTTCTTTATTTTGTTGAACACAGCCACCCTACTGATTCCCAATATCTCAGCTAATTCAGCCGTTGTGTAAAATTCTTTTAGTTCCATATTATTGTTAACTTGATTTATTTCAGATTAGCATATGTTAATAACCAATGTCAATAGTTAGCGCCAAAATCCGACTCCCGCTTGACTATTTTTAATAATAGGAATATAATATAACATAGTTCAAAGCCAAAAAACTACTACGAGGTTATCGTAGAGACAGCACCTTATTTAGAAAGGAGATTCTATGAATCCGCAACGGCAAGGCGAAATCGCTCTCAAGTTGGTCAAGTATCAACTGCAAGAGAGGGGTATTATATTCCCCTCGCAGTCCGAGATTAAAAAAGTCGCGCGGATGATCGCGATTTCCTATGGTGAATTGTTGGAGTTTATGAAACCGATCATCTTAGAACTCGTTGACGACTATTTGGCCGTCAATGCCGACAACGGCAACGACAAGCCGAAGCCCGGAGTGCCGCTCGGCGAGATATTCTCCGACGCCGATGGACCCAAACCAGAGCATATTATCTCGCCGGTACCACCAGAGGAGGACAATTAAGCATTTTCCATGCTCAACGATCTCTATAGCCTGCTACAGAAAAGGACAATTCCTTTTTCCCGGCAGGCTCTTTTTTTGGAATTAAAAATGCAAAACGAAAAATATAAAATTTAGGTATCAATTATGACGGGGACATTCCTCGCCATGGTTATGGCGAGGAATGTCCCCGTCATAATTATTGTCGCGAAACGACACAATAATTTTACGCTTTTCGTTTTACGCTTTTAGTTTCGTCATTATCTCTCCGCAAAATCGCAAATATCTTTGAAATCACAAAAACCGCAATGCCAGCCAGGCGTTGCTGAAAAATCGCTCTCTTTTATCCTGCTGATTTCTTGTGTTATTTTTTCTTTCAGATCATTTTTGTCTGTTTCAAAGCCAATAAAAGATGTTTTTTTTCCTTCTTCAAGATAATAATAAGTTAAAATTTTTGGTTTTATTTTGAAAATTTCTTCCGCGGCTATTTGATAAATTAATAATTGTTCTTTATCGTCGGCTTCTAGTTTTTCTTTTGTCTTCCCTGTTTTATAATCAATAATTGCCACTCCGTCCTCCATCTCGTCTATGCGATCCACTACTCCGCGCAATGAGCGCTCCCCTATTTTCAAATTAAATGGCATTTCCAAGGCAAATTCCTGACCAATTTTCAAAACCTTTGGCGGATTTTTTAAAAATTCAGAGTGCGCGTCTCTCACTATTTTTTTCCCAAGCTTATAATATTCTTCTTTTTGCTTTTTATCTCCATACCATTCGTCAATCCAGCTCTTTTCGTATATATCCATAAAATAATCAAGCCCGGGAAAATTACCTTTATCTTCTAATTTAATTTTTTTCCCGCTAAATCCAAATAAATTATCCTGGCTTTTAGCGCTATTTTCAGCCGCGGCTTTCAAAAACATAAATAAAGCGTTATGCATTGTTTTTCCGAAAGAGAAAACCGCCTTGCCTCTCACTGGAACCCTTAAAATAAAATTGAATTTATATTGCAAGGGGCATTTTTCAAAAGCCGCCAATTGAGAATAAGAAAACTGCTCCGGTAAATACTCCGCCTTTATTTTCTCTCTTTTTTCTATCGGCGCCGGTTTCTCGGTTGTCAAGTCATTCATAATTCGTAATTCATAATTCGTAATTATTTCGTTATGGCCCATTTCACTTAAAAACCGCGACAATTTCTTTTTTCTAGCTCCGCCGTAATCAAACGCTGAAGTAAAATAAAGCCCTTTTTTCGCCCTCGTCATCGCCACATAACAAAGCCTCCTTTCTTCCTGCAAATGAACATCTCCCTTTGGCTTTATGTCTTTAATCATATCTTCGGGCAATTCAATTAAATCCTTTCTTCCAATAGTCGGAAATCTTTTGTCAACCATATTCACCAGAAAAACATATTTGAATTCCAAGCCTTTGGCTCCATGGATTGTCATAATCTTTATCATATCCGGCCCCTGTTCTTGGTCAAACTGAATTTTTCCCTCTTCCCCGGATTCTATTTCAAGGTTTATTTCTTTTACAAAATTATTCAGAGTCGGCTCAACACCGGCCGCTTCAAAGTCCTTTATTTTTTTGTAAAATTGGGTGATAAAGTCTATCTGCTCCTTGCTTTCTTTTCCCACGAGATATTTAAGATAACCTGATTCTTCCAAAAAAAGCGATAGCATTTCCGAAGTTAGTTTTTCCCGGCAAAGAGCGCTGTGTTTTTTAATCAAGCTAAAAACAGAAATAATCTTCTCGCTTCCTTCTTGGGAAATTCCGGGAATTAAAGAAAGTTCATCCATTGCCTCGTAAAGCGATTTTGTCCTGCGAGAACTATAGCGCGTAAGCTTCATTATATCTTCAACCGGAATATCTAAAAACCCTATATTCAAAATTCTATATACAGCCGAACTCTCGTGATAATTATCCAAAAGCTTAAAATAAGAAACTATATCCAAAATAATTGGCTTTGAATAAAGCCCGCGCGACGCTAAAAATTGGTAAGGCAAACCAGCCCTTTCCAGCGCTTTTACAAAATGGTTTGCGGCGTCATTCGCCCTCACCAAGATAGCAAAATCGTTGTAATTCGCCTCTTTATCTTTTTTCAAAATTTCCAAAATTTTATTTATTATTTTATTAACTTCTTCATTCAAATTTTTGGCGCTGATATGCTCTATCTCCCCTTCTCCGCTTTGCCGGGAAATTAATTTTTTATCTATTTTATTGACAAATTCCAATCTGTCCGGATCATTAAATTTTATAAACTTATAAGCCAAATCCAAAATATTCTGGAAAGACCTGTAATTATTTACTAAAGAGATTTGTTTCGCCTCCGGAAAGTCCTTTTTGAATTGAATTATATTGCTAAACGAAGCTCCTCTCCAGCGGTAAATTGCTTGATCGTCGTCAGCGCATACGACCAAATTATTTTTCGGAGCGGATAAAATTTTTATCAGTTCGTATTGCGCCCAGTTTGTGTCCTGAAATTCATCGACTAAAATGTATTTGAATTTTTCCCTGTATTTTTCCAAAACCAAAGGCCTTTTTTTGAAAAGTTTTAAACAGTAATTTATCAAATCCCCGAAGTCTAAAAATCCATTTTCCAAAAGTAGATATTGGTAGGCGTGATAAGCATTGGCAACCTCTTTTATTCTTTCTGTTTCGCTGTTTTCGGGCATATCGTCTCTTGTTTTCAGCTTCTCGGCGTATTCCAGATAATCATCAGGGTAAATTTCTTGATCTTTGCAATGGGAAAAATGAGAAACCAAAGCCTGGATAAATTTTGTCGGATTGCCTAATGGTCTGTAATAATTCAGATTAAACTTGTCAAAATTCCGATAAACCAAAAGCCAGCCGGCTGTCTGGTCTAAGACATTAAAGTCGGTAGGCAGGCCGATGTCCAAAGTGTAATCCCTTAAAATCCTTTCGCAGAAAGAATGGAAAGTTGAAATCCATAAATCCGCATAGCCAAAAGGAAGCATTTTGTCAACTCTTTCCTCCATTTCTTCAGCCGCTTTTTCCGTAAAAGTTACAGCCAAAATCTCTTCAGGTTTTGCCATGCCCTCCTCAATTAAACAAGCGATCCTTTTCGTGATTACAGTTGTTTTTCCTGTCCCGGCTCCGGCAACTATCAAAAGCGGGCCCTCTTTATGTAAAACCGCCTCTTTTTGTTCTTTATTTAATTTTTCCAACTCCAAATCCATATTTTTATTTTACTATTTAATAAATTCAACGCAAATAAAAAAATTCCAAAAGCTTTCACGCTTTGGAACGTGAAAGATTTATACCATTTTATCTTTTGAAATATTTTTTGTTTTTTAGTTTATCGGGCAGAAACGAATCTTTAGAATATTTTTCGTATCCTTTGCCGTAATTCAATTCTTTCATAAGATTTGTTTCCGGATTTTTTACCTCCAGTGGGATAGGCAGGTTTCCGTATTTTTTAACATCTTCCATCGCCGACACATATGCATTGTAAGCGCTTCTGTCTTTTTTGCAAAGGCATAAATAGACAACTCCGTGCGCTAGATTTATCGCGCATTCCGGCAAGCCAATAATTTCTACTGCCCTGAAAACATCGTTGGCAACCACCAAAGCGGTCGGCTGGCTTACACCGATATCTTCGGAAGCGAAAATAACCATCCTCCGCGCTATAAATTTCGGATCCTCGCCGGAATCAACCATGCGCGCCAGATAGTACAAAGCAGAGTCCGGCTGGCTCGCCCTCATGCTTTTAATAAAAGCGGAAATAGTATTATAATGTTCCTCCCCTGCCTTGTCATACCTTAAAAATTTTGACTGCAAGGCGTTTTTTAAATTTTCCAATGTGATTTTTTTGTAAAGCTCGTTAGTGTTTTCCAGCATCGTAATCGCCTGCCGAGCATCTCCATTTGCCATATTTATCAGCCACTCCTCAGATTTTTTATCTATTTTCAAGCCAGTCCTTTTGATAATGGCCGTCATATTTTCGTCCGAAAGCTCGTTCAAAACAAAAACCCGGCACCTGGAAAGCAGGGCGGGTATCACTTCAAAGCTCGGATTCTCGGTTGTGGCGCCAATAAGCGTTATTTCTCCTTTTTCAACAAAAGGAAGCAGAAAATCCTGTTGAGATTTATTAAAGCGGTGAATTTCGTCCAAAAATAAAACTTTGGAAATGCCGCTGGAATCCTCGTTAATTATTTTTTTAATGTCCGCTTTGCCGGCCGAAACCGCCGACAACTCATACAGCTTGGCATTAAGACAATTAGCGTATATTTTTGCCAGAGTTGTTTTCCCTGTTCCCGGCGGCCCCCAAAAAATAAAAGAAAAAAGATGTTTTTGTTTTATGCCAACATTAAGGGGCTTCCCCTCCCCCACTAAATGATCCTGCCCAAAGAAGTCCTCCAGCCGCCTCGGCCTGATTTTCGACGCCAATGGTTCCATAATATTTTATCCTATATCTGCTTTCCATTTTCGTCAAAAAAAGATATAAAAGTGTATGTGTCCGCAATATCTATTTTTATCGTCAATTAAAAACCACGATCGTGGTTTTTAATTGACGATAAAATAATTTAATTTATCTGTTGGAAAATAAAAAAAGGAGACAATATTATATTGTCTCATGGAGAGTTGCGAGAAAAAAACCGACCGGATTCAGTTAAAAAACCTGCCAAAATCCGTCATAGTCAACGAAATACGCCTCAATCGGGATTTTAGGAAATTTCTTAGCCAAAAAATCCTTGCTCTTTCTAAGCCAGCTTTTGTGGATTCCACGCTCCAACTCTGGAAGGAGAAACGAAGAACTTCCGCCAAAAGCGCCACAATCAATATGGGTCGTCAGAATTATACGCCCCGCATGATGCAGTTGGATTAATATTGAAATCCAACTTAAGATCATCTTTCTCCCTACTAATCGGACAATATAGTTCCAAATACTTCTCCTTCCTGTAATATCATTCATAGGGGCAACAAGTGCCTTCGCGCCTCCGGGAATCTGGATTAGATCGTAATGTTCAAATTCTTTTACGCGAATAAACTCCTCAAGCGCCTCCTTGCCTCTGCGGTCAACACAATAAAGAATCAGAGCGCCTGCTTTGTAGTGCTCTTTCCTCAACCCGACCGATGTGATTTGTTTCAGCACCATAATTAGTTCTCATTTTGACTTGTTATGTTTTGATCTATTATGCAACGAACTTCGTTTGAACCGCGAATTTCAAGGAACCCTCCCATAGTTTGAATATAGCTTGCCTTTTGGTTTTTGTCAATTATCTTAATCACCCCATCTTTTAGCAAAGTAATCAGGGGCTCGTGGTTGTTTAAAATAGTAATCTGCCCATTCACGGTTTCGCAAGTTAAGGACTCGGCCTCGCTCTCAAAAAGCGTATTTTTTAACGAATAAATAAATAATTTCATAAGTAAAATATTTGCGTGGCTATCCGATTACCACGCGCGATGTTACAATCGGATAGCCACGCAATATTATTTTACAACATCAGATATTCCACCTTTCATATAGAAATTTTCCTCCGGCAGATTGTCATATTTCCCTTCCAGTATCTCCTTAAATCCATTTACCGTGTCTTCCAGTTTGACATATCTGCCAACTTGGTTTGTGTATGCTTCTGCCACAAAAAACGGCTGGGATAAAAATCTCTGTATTTTCCGCGCCCTATCAACAACTTTTCTATCTGCATCAGAAAGCTCTTCAATGCCTAAAATCGCGATAATATCCTGCAATTCCTTATATCTCTGCAAAGTTCTCTGGACAGTCCTGGCTGTTTCATAGTGCTCTTTACCGATAATTTTAGAATCAAGAGCGGAAGAATTAGACGCCAGCGGGTCAACTGCCGGATAAATGCCGATTTCCGTTAAAGCTCTTGAAAGCACAATTATTGAGTCAAGATGGGTGAAGGTCGCCACCGGGGCCGGGTCAGTGATATCGTCAGCCGGGACATAAATCGCCTGCACGGAAGTGATAGACCCTTTTGAAGTGGAAGTAATCCTTTCCTGTAGTTCAGCCATTTCAGAGGCAAGGGTCGGCTGATAGCCGACAGCCGAAGGAATCCTACCCAGCAGGGTTGATATTTCCAAACCGGCCTGAGAAAAACGAAAAATATTATCAATAAATAAAAGCACATCTTTTTTTTCTTCGTCTCTGAAATATTCCGCCATAGTCAGACCGGATAATCCGACCCGCGCTCTCGCGCCTGGAACTTCATTCATCTGACCAAATACTAAGGCAGTTTTATTGATAACTCCCGATTCTTTCATTTCAAGAAATAAATCATTTCCCTCTCTTGTCCTCTCGCCTACTCCGGCAAAAACAGAAACCCCGCCATGCTCTTGGGCGATGTTACGGATAAGTTCCATAAGCAAAACTGTTTTGCCGACTCCGGCTCCGCCAAAAAGCCCAACTTTTCCTCCTTTGATAATAGGCGCTATAAGATCAATTACTTTTATGCCTGTTTCAAAGACCTCTGTTTTCGTGGATTGTTCGGTAAGTGGAGGCGCTAATCTGTGAATGGGCAGAAATTTCTTAAATTGTTTTTTGGGATCGTTCAGCGCTTTCCCGATAACATTAAAAATATTTCCCAATGTTTCTGGGCCAACCGGCACCTCAATCATTCTGCCCGTATCTTCCACTTCAATTCCTCTTTCCAAACCATCTGTCGGCTGTATGGCAATCGCCCTTACTTTTGTCGGATCCAAATGTTTCACAACCTCGGCAACTATTTCCTCGTTATCTCGTCTTCTTATTTTTAAAATATGGTAAATTTTCGGCAGCTCAACGTCTTCGGGGAACGCAACATCAATCACCGTGCCGATTATTTGTATTATTTTTCCTTTATTCATAAAACTAAATGTAAAACGTAAAACGAAAAGCGTAGAACTAATGTGTCTCTTCGCGACTATTATATTATCAAAAATTTCTTTCAGAAATTTTTGATACCTAAATTTTGCGTTTTTCGTTTTGTATTTTGCGTTAATTATTTAATAGCTCCGTACCTGAGACAATTTCTGTTATTTCTTTTGTGATATTTGTCTGCCTTGATTTATTGTATAAAAGATTAAGCGATTCTGATAATTCTTCCGCATTATCTGACGCATTTTTCATTGCCATTCGCCGAGCGCCGTGTTCCGACGCGTTAGTCTCTAAAATCAAATGATAAAATTGCATTCTTATCAAATGTTCTGCCAGCGCTTTTAGCGCTAATTCCTGTGATGGCTCAATTAGATATTCGTCAATTTTGTCAAAAAGAAAAAATTTTTTATTCGCCAAATCCGAAAACTTTCCTGTTTTAGGAATAATTTCTTCTATAATTTTTTTAATTGAAGAAAGTTCTACTGGGAATATTTTTCTCGCGAAGACCTCTTGTTTCAAGGCTGATATAAAATAAGTTGAAAAAAGCAAAACCTCATCCCATTTTTTTCCAAGGTATCCCGTTGAAATAGAATCAGATATTGGATTTATCTGTTCTGGAGTTGTAAAATCCCCCGCCCTGATGAATTTTTCCGTTATTTTTATTCCTTTGCTCTGTAAATACGCAATTGCTTTCTTGCCAATAGCAATAAAATAATATCTTTCGTCTTTTATGTTTATATTTTCTTTTTTGATATATTTTTCAAACAACCTAATAACAGAACTGTTAAAAGAGCCCGCTAATCCCTTGTCCGAAGTTAAAATAACAAACGCGGTTCTTTTTACTTCTCTCTGCCGGAGCAATTCCGGCAGTTTTATTTCCTGGCCGGATATTCTGGCAAGAAGATCTAATGCGGTATAGGCATAATTCCTTGAAGACAACGCCGCTTCCTGTGATTTGCGCATCTTTGTCGCGGCAACTAATTCCATTGCCTTAGTTATCTGGCCAATATTTTTTATGCTTTTCAGCCGCCTTTTTATTGACTGGGTTGATTCCATAGTTGGAATTTGTATTTGGCTATTTAGCGACGACTTTCGTAATAGCTATTTTCAATTTTTCTTCTATCTCTTTTGTAAGTATTCCTGTTTTTCTCAATGGTTCCATTATTTCCATGTTATGCAGTTTCTCCACATTTTCTATCAGCTTGGCTTGTATAGCCGGCAGTTCAAGCGTGTCTATATCGTCAAAATAATTATTCAGCATAGCGTACAGAATAATAAGCTGCTTTTCAAATGGCATCGGGCTCAGATCCGGCTGTTTCAACGCTTCCGTAATAACCTGCCCTCTTTTGATTTTTTTCTTCGTAGTGTCGTCAACATCGGAGGCGAACTGAATAAACGCCTGAAGCTCTCGGAACTGGGCTAACTCCAAACGAAGCTTCCCTGCTATTCTTTTCATTGCCGACGTCTGGGCTTTTGACCCTACCCGGGAAACAGACAGGCCGACATTAACGGCGGGCCTTATGCCTTGGTAAAACAAATCGCTTTCAAGATAAATTTGGCCGTCTGTAATTGAAATAATATTGGTCGGGATATAAGCCGTAACATCGCCGAGCTGAGTTTCAACTATCGGCAAAGCCGTCAAAGAACCGCCACCCTTTTCTTTGGATAATTTCGCCGCCCTTTCCAATAATCTGGAATGCAGATAAAAAATATCTCCCGGATACGCTTCTCTTCCCGGGGGCCGCCTTAAGAGCAAAGAAATCTGCCTGTACGCCCAAGCGTGCTTTGATAAATCGTCGTAAATCACAACCGCATCCTCTCCCCTGTCCCTAAAATATTCTCCGATCGCGCACCCTGCGTAAGGAGCTAAATACCATAGAGCCGCGCTTGAAGAAGCGGGCGCGGAAACAATAATTGTATATTCCAACGCTCCGAAATTTTTCAATGTTTCAATTGTTTTCGCTATTTTTGATTCTTTTTGCCCGATTGCCACATAAATACAAATCGGCATCTTTCTATAAGCGTCCAAATGCTGATTTATTATAGTATCAATGGCAATGGCTGTTTTTCCTGTTTGCCGATCGCCAATAATAAGCTCTCTCTGCCCTCTTCCTATGGGTATCATTGAATCAATAGTTTTGATGCCGGTATGCAGAGGAGTATTAACCGGCTCACGATCTAAAACAGATGGAGCGTCATTTTCTAAAAAATATTGAGTTGATTTTCCTTCTGCGAATACAGGACCTTTTCCGTCAAGCGGCCGGCCAAAAGGACTCACCACTCTCCCCAATAAACTTTTCCCGACATCTATGGATAGCAGTCTATTGGTTCTTCTAACGATATCCCCGCTTCTTACGGTAATATGATCGCCCAGAACCAAAGCGCCCACAGAGTCCTCTTCCAAGTTTAAGGCAAGCGCGTCTATTTTATTTTCAGCAGTTTCAATTGATAAAACCTCCTGCGATTTCACATTTTTCAATCCGTAGATTTTTACTATCCCGTCGCCCGATTCAATAACCCGGCCTATTTCTTCCAGTTTTTCCGTATCTTCATACTGGCCTATCGCCTGTTTCAATTTTTCTATTATTTCGTAAGACATTGTTTTAAGTTTTTTATTCTAACAAGGCAAATTTAATATATTTTTTATTTTTGTCGCGAAAGACCCGTCTAATTGAAATTCATCATCTATATTTATTTTAACGCCGGCAATCAAGCGACTATCTATTTTTTTTTCAACCCGGTCTGTCGGTTTTATTAAGCTCTTGATTCTTTTTTCGTTAGCATGGCTTAATTGCCTCGCGCTTTCTATTGTAATCTTCCTATGCCCGGTTTTACGGCTGATTATTTTTTCCACGGATGAAAAAATATCTTTAAGTTTTTTTTGATCTCTATTCGCCTCAACTAAAACTAAAAGATTTTTTATGCATCTATCCACGTCGCTTTTGCTTTTTGCGCTCATTGCCGCTTCGCAAAAAGCTATTGCGTATATTTTAATATTGCAATTCATTTTCTTTTTCCAAGATCATTAATAGACGCGCTGATTAAAAATTTTTCTACGGCAATTTCTATATTTTAACTGCAAATCCGCTAAAACTCGTCGGCTTATCGCTTCGTTTATAAGCCTTCCTCGTTTTATCAAATTTTCGTTTTAAAATTTAAAAATTTAGTCACGAAAATCTTTAACCAGCGCATCTACCGTTTTTTTGATTAATTTTTCATCAATCTGTTCCGGCTCATCTTTAATGGCTTTGGCTATTACGGAACGGATAATCTGACCAGCCTCCATCTTTAATCCTTCATACATTTCCTTTTTTCGGCTATCTGCCATTATTTCCGCCATTTTGAGCAATTCCTCTTCTTTTTGTTTGGCTTTTAAAATAATTTCTGCTTCTAATTGCTTTTTTCTGGCATCGGTTTGCGATAATAAAATAACGCATCTTTCGTCAACTTCTCTTAGTTTTCCTTTCGCCATTTCATCCACTTCTTTTAGGCGGACATCGCATTCTTCCGCCTTCATCAATCCTTTTTCTATTTTTTCCCTTCTCTCTTTCAAAACATTAAGCAAAGGTTTGTAAATAAAAATCCTTAATACGATTAAGATTAAGGCGAAATTTATAAGCTGGCTCAAAAGAAGTTTCCAGCTGATTCCGAATTGGCTGAGAAATTCTCCCATTTATATTTATACCTTGAATTGAGAAATTTCTTCAACTAGTTATATTTTTATTTTGGCTACGCCTTTGCAAAAGGCTTGAAACCAAAACAAAATATCTATGATATAATTGGGTCGCTCGCTCGGAAAAGGAAAATCTACGCTCGTCAGAATGAAAATAAATTTTCATTCTTCCTCGCTTGCTTTTCCTCTTCCTCTCTCGCTCGCCAATTATAGTCCGAAAGGAATTTCGTAGTTCAAGGTATGTAACAACGACTAAGCGACGAATTTAAGAATAAGCGATACGACTAACGCGTAAATGCCCAAGGCCTCGGCAAAAGCAATCGCTAAAACCATGCTTGTTTGTATTTTTGAGGACGCCTCCGGATTTCTGCTTATGCCCCTTAACGCCGACGAACCGATTTTGCCGATAGCAAATGCCGGACCAACCACCCCAAAACTCATTATCACGGCAATGGCTATAAAATTTATTGTTTCTGCATCCATATAATTTTGATTTTTAATTTTTATTAACGACCTTTTAATGTTCCTCCATCGCCGTGTGTATTGACAGGAAAACCAAAGTAAGCATCGCGAAAATCAAGGCCTGTATCGCTCCGAAAAACATTTCCAGAAATAAAAACGGAATTGGCGCAATATATGGCGCTAGGAAAAACACAATCGTTAAAAGAACCTCTCCCGCAAAAACATTGCCGAACAACCGGAAAGAAAATGAAATCATTCTGGAAAATTCAGACAAAAGCTCCAATATGCCCACAAAAAATTTTATCGGATTTGAAAAATTGAAAAATTTTTTGATATGCATAAGAAAACCAAGCGCCGCAACCCCGAAAAAATTAGTTGACAAAATGGCGATTATTGCCAGAGCGAGAGTAAAATTAAGATCGCTTGCCGGAGATCTCAGCAATGGAATACTCCCCTCTTCTTTATGTAAAATAAATGAACCTACCCCCGGAAGCAATCCAAGCCAATTGGAAACTAGAATAAAAATAAAAATCGTGGCGATCAGTGGCAGATACTTCTCTGATTTTTTTCTGTCTAAAAAAACAGAATCCATCAGGGAAAGCAGAGACTCAATCAAAAATTCAGCGATATTTTGGATAATGTCTGGAACGGATTTTATATTCTTTTTGAATTTCCATGCAAAGACGGATAAAATCAAAAGCGCTATAAAGGATAAAAATAAGCCATTAGTAATGGCGTAGTTTCCGACTTTAAAAATTTCCTCCGCCCTCAATGATATTTCCTGCATACAACCTTATATTTCTATTTTTAAAAATTAAATTTTAAATACTTTGAATTGTGGAATTCCTTCCGGACTATAATTGGTGAGCGAGAGAGGAAGAGGAAAAGCAAGCGAGGAAGAATGAAAATTTATTTTCATTCTGACGAGCGTAGATTTTCCTCTTCCGAGCGAGCGACCCAATTATATCATAGATATTTTGTTTTGGTTTTAAACCTTTTGCAAAGATAACCATTTCTACCGCAATTTAATAATTCTGGCTATAAATTTCCTATAACTCGTAAGCATATCCATTAGATATGCTTCCTCGTTCTATCAAATTTTCGCTTCAAAATTATTAAATTTCGTTGCGGAAAGTTATCTTTGCGGGAGGTATGTGCGAGCCGAAGCAAAAATTGTATGACTGCCAGATAGTAACAATCTTGTGACTATCTGGCAGTCACACAGTTTTGCAAAGGCGTAGCCAAAATAAAAATATAACTAGTTCGCTTCAGGGTATATAATAGCAAACCCAAAATTTTTTGCAAATTTTTGTTTGCGCAGAGATGAATGCCAACACAAACAAATAGATCTCGCCATTAAAAACTGACTCAAAAATTATATTCTTCAAACGGCTCGGGAATTATAATTTTAACTTTATTGTTTTTTATCTTATCTTTTAACACGGTTAATTCGTTTCTTCTCAAATCCCTGTTTAAGTGCGTAAGCGCCAAACATTTAATATTATTTTTTTGAACGAATTTTGTTGCTCCGATGACTGATGAATGGCCGATTTTATTCACATCATATAGATATGTTTCCAAAATAGCTAGATCGGTATTTTTATAAAACTCGCTTTTCTCTTTCGGAGATCCGTCCCCGCTATAACAAAAAATATTTTTTCCGTCGTTTACTTTTATCGCCAAATTTTCTGCAGAATGGTTGGTTTTTTCAAAAAATAAATTTAAACCCTGAAATTCCATCTTTTCCCCTTCTCTGGCTTCAATTAAATTTATTTTATAATCAAACTTATCCATAAATCCAAAATAAACAAAATCCATAAACTCCTTGAATTTTTCTTTGAAATTTTTCTGGCAGATAATCGTTAAATATTTTTTCCTTCCCTCCTCCCACATTCTTACAAGCAAAGCGGGCAGGCCACAAAAATGGTCTCCGTGCTGGTGGCTAATATAAATAGCGTCTAATAAATTTTTATCTTGGCTGTATTTCCAAATTTGCTGGGGAACTGTAAATCCGCAATCCAAAAGCAAGTTTATCTTGCCAGACATAACTAATTGAGAATTATTGGGCAAATTTTCATCAAACGCCTCCCCTACCCCTAAAAATATAATTTTCATAAAACTTATGAAATAGCGTCAGTTCTAATTCTTTATAATTTTTGCTTTTAATATCAAAAAATTTGGTTTTTTGGTTATTTTAACAAATTTAACTTTTTTAACATTTAGCTTGTCAAATCCTTCCCCATCGCATAAAGTTACGGTGTTTTTTCCGCCAATAATCAAATCTCCTATTTTGAGATTAATTTCGTCTATTAAATCATCTTTTAATAATTCATAAATAAGAGTACCGCCGCCTTCAACCATTAATTTTTTAACTCCTAATTCATAAAGAATTTCTAATGCCTTTTTAAGATCTACCCAATTATCCCCTAAAATAAAAACTTTCGCTTTCTTTTTTATTTCGTCTATTTTTTTCTGCAATGTTTTCTTTGTCGTAAAAATTACTCTTTTTCCATTTCCTTTGTTAAAAAAATCGCCGCTGGTTTTTAAATTATTGGCGTCTGATATAACAGACACCTTCATCGGCTCTGACGATTTACCCAACTTAACTCTCTTATTTTGTCTTTCTACGCTTTTTGTCGTTAAACCAGAATCATCTAATTGCAATGTATTCCCACCAATCATCACGGCATCTGCAATAACGCGATAATCGTAAAGCATTTTTCTGTCATTATCGCTTGAGATAGCGGAACATTCTTTTTTATAATTACTCAATTTTCCGTCTAAAGACATTCCGGCGCATAAAAATACAAATGGTTTTTTAAGATTTTCCATATTATAAAAACAATATCAACTCCGATTTTTTATTAAATTACCTTGAATTAAGTTTATTTTCGCTGCTGCGGGGTTAGGATTCGAACCTAAATTTTCACGTCCAGAGCGTGACGTGCTACCATTACACTACCCCGCAATAATAAAACTACCCACATTTCTAAACGAAAATCGCTAAACTTTCAAATATTTTCCTATGGCGATTACGGCGGATGCGGACGACAAACACACTCCCGTCAAAAACTGGATTAACAAGACGAGCCAGATATTGCTGACGAGCAGATTAAAGGCGCCGACTGACGGAATAATTGATTGCATTTTAATGTCTATGCTCCAGCAAACAGATAATATAACTATAAAAGCGAGAATAAAAGCCCCTATACCTACGATTAAGCCCTGAATTAGAAAAGGACCTTTCGCAAACCAATTTGAAGCGCCCACCAAGCGCATAGTTGATATTTCTTCGCCAGAACCGGCAATGGCTATTTTTATAGTATTAAAAATAACCAAAACCGCAACCGAGCCCAAGACAATGCTGAAAATAATTCCTATTTTATTTATCACCGAAGTTATTGAAAAAACCTTATCAATAACTTCTTTTCTCTGATTATAATCAACGCTGTCAATTAAATCTTCAAATTCTCCATTTTTTAAATAATATGCGATCTGTTCGTAATTTTGCGCTTGCTCGGCTTCAATATTAAGATACGACAAGAAAGGGTTATACCCTATTTCCGTTAAAGATTCCATTAAAACAGGGTCGTCTTTGTGCTTTTGAACAAAATCCTCCAGCGCTTGTTCTTTTGACACATAGCTTACATTTTTTACTTCCGGCAAGCCGGAGATTTCTGATTTTGCCTGCAAAATATTTTCCGACGAAACATCTTCTTTGAAATAAACAGAAACATCTATTTTTTCCTGGACATTAGAAATTAAAATTTGGGAAGCGGCCGCTAAAATAAAAAGAAAAGATATTAAAGAAATAACCATTGCCGTAATAAAAATAGCCGCTGAATTAAGACCAATATTATGAACAAAATTTTTCCAACCCGCTTTGATTACTCGTTTTAAGGAAATAAACATAATTTTAAGTTTTAAGTTTCTGATTTATAAAACAAATCTTCCTCGCTCTTCATCTCTAACAACTTTTCCTCCGTCTAATGTTATTACTCTTTTACCCAAAGTGTTGATGACTTCCCTGTCATGGGTAGCTAAAACAACAGTCGTCCCGGATTCGTAAATTTTTACCAAAAGACGGATAATTCCAAAAGTATTATAAGGGTCTAAATTTCCAGTCGGTTCATCTGCTAAAATTATTTCCGGCCTATGGATAAGCGCTCTGGCGATTGCCAGCCGCTGTTTTTCTCCTCCGGAAAGCTCGTTTGGAAAATTGCGCTCCCTGCTAGACAACCCCACAATATTTAAAATCTGCGGAACATCGCGTTTTATTTCTTTATCTTCCGCTCCTGTTATCTCCATTATATACGCCACATTCTCAAAAGTATTTTTTGAAGCAAACAGTTTATAATCCTGGAAAACAACCCCAATTCTCTGGCGTAATTTCGGAATCTGAGATTTTTTTATTTTATGCACATCCCTGCCTTGAAAAAAAACCTGGCCTGTTGTAGGCGACTCTTGGGCGATAGCCAGCCGCAATAAAGTTGTTTTCCCAGCTCCGGATTTGCCCACTATTGAAACAAACTCTTTTTCTTTCACTTCAAACGAAACATCGTCTAAAGCAACAGCCAATTCATTGCCCGAACGGGACGGATAATTTTTGATTATATTCTTAAAACAAAGCATCAAAACTGAATTATGAATTTGGAATTAAGAATTCCCCCCACCCCTCCTCCCCATAATGCTCAAATTCGTTGAGCGCTTGGGGGAGGATTGAGGAAGGGGCAATTATTATTAATTCATAATTCCTGATTCATAATTCAAATTTATAATGGAAAATATTCCTGTTATGTTTTTATTTCCGCTTCTATAAATTCTTCTAATTTCCCGTCTAACACCGCTTCCACATCCGATGTTTCAACCCCTGTTCTCAAATCCTTCACCATTTTATACGGATGCAAAACATAAGACCTTATCTGATTTCCCCAACTCGCCGAAATCCTATCCCCCTTTACTTCTTTTATTTCCTTTAACCATCCCTCTTCTCTAACTTGATAAAGCTTAGCGCAAATAATTTTAAGCGCCATTTCCCGGTTTTTACCCTGCGTTCTCTCCATCTGACAGCTCGCCGCGATTCCAGTCGGCAAATGAGTAATCCTTACAGCTGATTCCCTTTTATTCACATTTTGACCTCCTGGTCCCGAGGCCCTGTAAAAATCAATTTTTATTTCTTCCGGCTTAATCTTAATTTCTTGCTCCTCCTCCCTGTCAAGCTCAGGCATAACCTCAACCAAAGCAAAAGAAGTATGGCGCAGTTTCTTGGCTGAAAACGGAGACAACCTTACCAAACGGTGCACTCCTGTTTCTTTTTTCAGAAACCCGTAAGCGTACCTCCCCTTTATTTCCAAGGTGGCGGATTTTACGCCGATTCTTCCTTCTGGCCCACCCGCTTCGCCGAACGACTGATGCAAAACATTAACATCAAATTCTTTTTCCTCGCAATATCTCTGATACATTCTCAAAATCATTGTTGCCCAATCCTGCGCGTCAACCCCGCCCGCTCCGGAAAATATTTCCAAAATAGCGTTATTCTTATCATACTTGCCTGAAAGAAAAACTTTTGCCTCTTGATTTTTTATTTCTTTTTCCAAAATAATTATCTTATCCTGAACTTCGCTCGCCAAGCCATCATCTTCTTCTGCCAATGTTTCAAGCTCTTTTAATTCTTTTAGTTCTTGTTTAATTCTTTCAAACCCGCTTGTTGTTTCTCTGAACTCAGAAATTTCCTGGCTTGCCTTGCCCGCCCTTTCCCGGTTCAGCCAAAAATTTGGATTCTGCGATTCCTTTTCCAGCTCTTTTAATTTTTCCTTATTTTCAGAAAACTCAAAGCCGGTCCATCAGATGATAGAGTCGTCTTTCCAAATCTTCAATTTTAATATCATCTTTCTCCATACCTAATGGCGTTACTTATTTTTGGTTGTCTTAATTTTAATTTACCATAATTCCTTGAAATATCAAAGAAAATAATAGAAAAAGGCCTCCGCTAACGCGAAAACCATGTCCAAAGCCGAAGGCGAGGATCAAACTCGCGACTTGTTTACCCCGTTAGAAATGCCGTTAAGCCGATGGGCAGAATCGAACTGCCGTCGGTGGTTTACGAAACCACTGCTTTGCCACTAAGCTACATCGGCATTTCTAATGGGGCTGGCTGAACAGCTACTCTGCCAACTGAGTTACTCCGGCAATATTAAATTCTAAGCGAGGTGCGGGAATCGAACCCGTATCTCAACCTTGGGAAGGTTGCATAATGCCACTATACTAACCTCGCGAACGAAATCATCTTCCTAAAATGTCTTTTAACCACTCCCACCAACCCTTTTTTTCTTCTGTAATTTTATTTTCTTCCGCAGTTTCCTCTTTAATAACTACCACTTCTTCACCCGGTTTTTTCAAGCCAAGCTGTTCCCTCGCCACTTCCTCAAGATACTCTTTGGCGCCTGCTTCAGATGTTTTTTGGCGTAAAACTGAGTTCTTTTCTTCCAGACCGCTTATTTCTGTTTTCAAGGACTCTATTTTAGAAACAAATTCTCCTCTTTTCTTATTTATTTTTATATCAGTATATATTAAAAACGCAATAGCGGATAAAAACAGCGCCCCCATTAAACAAGAAAAAAATAAGTTCAGAAAACGCCCCACCTTTTTATTTTTTTTAAATTTTGATACCATAATTATAATGCCTTGAATTACGAAATTACTTTAACTTTTTATGTTTTAGTTTTGGCTACGACTTTGCAAAAATTTTTCGGTAGACTTTCATTCTTCAGTATGCCTCAAAATTTTTGCTTCGTCTCGCCTAGACCTCCCGCAAAGATAACTTTTGCATTAAAATATGAAACAAAATAAAATAATTAAAATAATCTGGCTTATTATAGTTATCCTGATAACTCTCAGCACCGTGCTTCTCCTTTTCGCGCCCCTAATGAGGTAGCCGTTCATAATATGGCGAGAAGTGTTCCCGCTATATTATTTTAGGAGCGAAATATTTCCAGAAAAACATTAGCTGGAATTCTTACCTTGCCTGCGTCTCTTAATAATTTTTTTCCCTTTTTTTGTTTTTCTAAAAGTTTGCGTTTTCTTGAATAATCGCCGCCATAAAGATAGCCAGTAACATCTTTTCTTCTCGCGCTTATTGTTTCTCTAGCAATAATCTTGCTTCCCACCGCCGCCTGCAAAGCAACGGAAAATTGCTCCGGAGGCAATACGGATTTAAGCTTTTCCACTAAAAACTTTCCCTCCCTGAACGCCTCGCTCTCGGGAATAATTTTAGAAAACGCTTCTTTTTTTTCTCCGGCGACTAAAATTTCCAGCTTGACTAAATTATCTTTTCTGAATTCCAGAATTTTATAATTCATTGAGCCATACCCTTGGCTTATATTTTTTATTTTTTCGTAAAGATTTGTAATTACTTGGCGCAAAGGAAGCTCGTAGACCAAAATTATTTTTTCTTGTCCGAAATATCTTGTTTCAATATATTTGGCTCCGATATTTTTGAAAAGGTCTAAAAGCCCGCCCATATATCTTATAAGAGACATCACCTCTAAATTTACCCATGGCTCCTTCGCCTCTTTAATTTGGGAAACATCCGGCCATTCAGTGGCGGAATATATCGTTATCTCTTTGTCTTTTTGAGTTATAATTTTAAAAACAACCGACGGAGAGGAAATAACCAAATCAATGCCAAACTCCCGATGAATCCGTTCGGAAACTATTTCTGCGTGAAGAGCGCCTAAAAATCCGCATCGAAATCCCCTCCCCAGCGCTTCTTTTGTCTCCGGCTCAAAAATAAAAGAAGGGTCGCTTAACCGCAATTTCGCCAGCGAATCCTTGAACAAATCAAAATCGTCAGGGTCTTCTGGATACAAGCTTGCAAAGACTACTGGCACCGGTTCCTTATACCCTGCCAACGGCTCAATTTTAGAATTTAGAGCCTGAAATTTAGAACTCAAAATTATTGTGTCTCCAACACGAACTTTCCCGGGCTCCTTAATGCCAGTGGCAATATATCCTGTTTCTCCGGCTGAAAGTTTTTTTTGGGAAGAAAAATCAGGCGTAAAATAGCCCAGCTCTTTTATTTGGGTTTTTGCCCCCGACGCCATCAACTCAATTTCCTCTCCCTCATTTATTTCTCCATCAATCACTCTTATATACGCAATGACGCCCTTAAAAGCATCGTATTCTGAATCAAAAATCAAAGCCCGGAACTGTTTTTCAAAATCGGTTTTTGGGCAAGGAACTTTTTTTATCGCTATTTCCAATAATTCTTTAACTCCTGTCCCCTGCTTAGCGGAAATTTTTATAATATCTTCTTTATCGCAGCCTATAAGCATAGCCAGTTCCTCCGTTGTTTTTTCTGTTTCCGCTTGGGGCGAATCAATTTTATTAACCACCGGAATTACAACTAAGCCCTGCTGGTTTGCCAAAGACAAATTGGCCAATGTTTGGGCTTGGATTCCTTTCGTAGCGTCAACTAAAAGAATCGTTCCTTCAACAGCTGCCAAAGATCGGGAAACCTCATAGGAAAAATCCACATGGCCAGGAGTGTCAACCAAATTTAAAATATATTCTTTTGAATCATCCGCCCTATACTCCATTCTTACTGGTTTTAATTTTATGGTAATCCCCTTCTCTTTTTCCAATTCCATCCTATCCAAAAACTGGGGCTTCATTTTCTGTGGCGAAACAGCCCCAGTCATTTCCAAAAACCTATCAGCTAAAGTTGATTTCCCGTGATCAATATGCGCAATAATTGAAAAATTTCTTATCTCCATAATTCCCAAAACTTACTCATTATTTATACGATCGTATTTCTTGTGAGTATCTGATAAAAAACTAATTGGCTTCTTATTCCGGTCCATAAGGAGTCGCGCTAAATTCTTTTAAAACTGCTGATTTTAAGTTCTTAAATTCCGAAATTTTAAATATAGAAGCGCAAAGAAAATAAGAAATAAGCGCCACAAAGCAGACAAGGGCGGTTTGGATAAAAACTCCCAAAAATGTCTGCATATCAACAAAACCAGCCAAGCCCTGCCTCGCGAAATAAGAAAAAATAAACATTATCCCGCTGGCAATCAATATCTTTCTCGCCGACTGCCACATTTCTTTACATCCGAAACTCCCCATTTTCAACCGCAGGAAAATAAAAAGCAAAACCAATTGAATTATGGCTGACGCAGAAAGCGCCAAAGGCAAGCCGATTACTTCAATATTTTCAATTATCGCGCTTCCGTTGGCAGAGGTTTGAAGTTTCATCAGCCCGGCTGAAAAATTTCGGAAGATATTTTGAAACCCCAAAAGATAAGTGAATAAATAGGCAAAGAATATATTGCTTCCCATTGAAATCAGACTGATGATTACAGGCGTTTTTGTATTTTGAAATGAAAAAAACATCCTTGTCAAAAGAGGAATTAAGGAACTTGCTAAAATTCCGATGCAAAAAACGCCCAGACATGCGGCTGTAAGTCGCGTTTCCCACCAGCCGAAATTTCCGGCGCCCAAAACCATTCGGACTATCTGCGCCCGCAACAAATACATAAGCAAAGAAATCGGAACTATGAAAAAAATTATCTGGCAAAAAGAAGAAGAAAAGCTTTTCAAAAATTTATCTTTTCGGCCGGCTACCCAAGCCCGGGAAAGAACTGAAAAAGAAGAAATCGCGAAAGGAATCCCTATCAGCCCGACCGGCACATATTGAAGATTGTTTGAAAAATTAAAAATAGCAATGCTTCCCACGCTTAATGTGGAGGCAATCGCTGTAATCACAGTAAGATTTACTTGATAAGCGCCGGTGCCTAAAACCCTTGGCGCCATAAGCTTTAATATTTTCTTCAACCCGGAATCCTTAAAATCAAATATCGCTTCATACCTGAATCCGGAATGCCATGCGGCCGGAATTTGGATAATCAAATACAGCAAAGCGCCGAAGATAACGCCCAGAGCTAATCCGTAGATCCCGAAAATCGGAACCAAAAATATAATGCCAAAAATTATTCCTAAATTATATAAAATAGGAGCTAAAGAATAAGCCAAAAACTTGTCAAAATACTGCAAGATTCCAGATAATATGCTTGCCAAGCCGAAAAAAATCGGACTCAAAAACATTATTCTTGTAAGCTGAATAGTCATATCCCTGTTCTCAAGAGAAAAACCAGGAATAATGAATTTTATTATAAGCGGAGCGAAAATCGTTAAAATTCCGCAAACAAGAATTAAAATAACAAAAAAAGAATTTAAGACATTATTAGCTAACTTTGTCGCCATGGCAGGCCATTCCTCATTCTTTCCGCTCTGCTCCCCCCCGCCGAAATATTCGGAAAATACCGGCAGAAAAGCGGCTGAAATACCGCCCACTATTAAAATACCATAAACAAAATCAGGAATCCTAAAAGCGGAAAAATAAATATCAAGCTCTTGGCTCGCGCCAAATCTACTCGCCAAAAGCCGATCGCGCAATAAGCCGAAAAGACGGCTTATCAGCCCTGAAGCGGCAAGCAAAAAAGCCGCAAAAGCGACTGTCTTTGTTTTTGAATTTAATATGCGATTCAGCATTTTTCTCTTCTAATTATTTTATCTTACTATTTATATCTACAATCTACAATTCTACAACTTTTTATATTATTTGACAATAATACATGAAATAGTTAACATATAAATGTTGCAGCAAGATGAGCGATCGCTCTGTGTCTTGTTTTACAGGATATAGAGAGGAAAGTCCGAACACTCTGCCGAGCTTAAAACTCGGTAAAATGCAGTAGCTGATAAAGCTACCCCAAGCGCTCCAACTCGTTGAGTTAAGCGCTCGGCGAGGTGCGAACAGAAACGTCAAAATCCGAAAGAATTGAGACGCCCCGCCCTCTAAGCTTGTGGAAAATAGTCAAACAAAATTCAACAGGCATAGAGGGCGGGACGACTTCCGCGGCAACGCGGAAATGAAACGGCTAAATCCTTGCAGAGCGCAAGAACAAACTCTATTGAGATGTTTTATCATCTTAAAGAGTAAAAGTAGTTCGCCAAGATAGATGATCGCTTCGTCGCGCCGAAGCCTTTGGCGAAGGCGGACATAAGACCCGCCTCCTCTTTTAGGGCTACGGCGTGGCAAGACAAAATTCGGCTTACAATCTTGCCGCAACAATTAAAATTCCGCTCCGATGTCCATCGGAGCGGAATTTTAATTTAATGCGCGCTTAATTAATTATCATCGATTAAAAACCACGATCGTGGTTTTTAATCGATGATAATTTTTAATACTTCGGAATGTTTCCAATTAAAATTAAACCAATCTCTGCTCTCTTTTTTGGAAATTCAAGGCATCGTTCGCCAGTCGGTCAGCTTCTTTGTTTTTTTCGCGCGGAATTGATTTGAATTTCACCTTAAGAAAATCTAGCTTCAAATTCCAAACCGCAATGAACAAGGGCTGTATTTTTTCGTCTAAAATTTTATACTCTCCGTTCAACTGCTTCACCATCAACTCCGAATCAGACCTTACTTCGATCTCCGAATTTTCCGCCAAATTTTTTCCGAACACCGCCTTGAATTTTTTTAGAGCGAAAATAACAGCGTTATATTCCGCTTCGTTATTTGTAAAATTATCTCCCAGATATTCCCCATAGCTTTTCACCTGCTGTTCCTTCTCATTGCAAAAAACCACGCCTATCGCCGAATGTCCCGGATTCCCCCGCGACCCGCCGTCAGTATAAATAATTATCTTCTTCATAATTTGGCTATGAAATACGAAAATATACGAATATACGAAAACATATTCGTAAGTAATTCGTATTCGTAGCTTATGTTCTATTGAAATATTTTTTTAGACGGCTCGTAAATTTGTCCAGCTATTTATTTTTACTCTTTCTCTTCTGTTGGTTCCTTTGGTAATTCAACCTTTTTAATGCGCATAGTTTCTATCGCCATTCCCTCGCCAGTTTCAGTGGTAACCCATAAAACATCGTCTTCAAAAAATTCAGGAGTAACTATTCCCTCTATTGAAGATTTGCCGTCCAAACCTAAAACCTTTAGCAATGCTTCAGACCTATTCTCTATCGCCCACTCTAAATCTTTTAATATTTCCTCCGCCCCTTGTTCCTTCTCTTCGCTATCCGGATTATTTTTTAATCCCCGCTCAACCTCTTCCGATTTTTCTTTAAGCATCTCCTCTGCCTCCGGTTCCTTATGAATTTCATCCAGCTTCCGATCAGCTTCCTCTGGTTTTTCTTCTGGATTTGGCATCGGAGGTTGTTCAAATGGATTTGACATATAAAATTAATATTGAATTTTTATTTTTACAAACTAATAATATCTATCTCTATTTTAAAGGCCTCCTCCGCTTCCTTTTTTGAAGCGGGCGGATATTCCAAAGGATATCTGGAGACCAAATAATATTAATCTAAAATATCCGCTCCTTTCAAGAATTCAAAAAAATCTTTGTTTATTTTCGCGCACGACTTAAGGGGTTGGGGCAAATCATGGGTCTTATGAAATTTTTTCTCGTTATAGAGGACTAGAAGAAAAATCAATGCGCCAGCTCATAGTTTGATTTCTATTGATTTTGCTATCTTTCGCGAAGGCCTGTTATAGCGCCTTTCAATATCTTTTTGTTCCTTTTGGGATACAAATGGTAAAATTAAAGCCCGGAATTTTATTAATTCCTGCTCAAAAATTTCACGGATGCTTTCTTTAATTATTGTCTTTAGTTCTTTTTTTTGGAATAGTGATAGTATTCATATGTTTTAATTCTATCATAACTAAAAATTAAAAGTCAATTTTTTTGACCGCTCCGAAAGGAAACGAAAAGAAAAAAACGAAAAACGACGGAAAGAAAAGAATTAAGCTTTAAGTTTTAAGGTTTAAGATTTAAAACCCCGCCTAAATTTTTAATGCAAAATAATACTTTAATTGATTTGCGATGCATTGTCTGCCCCAGCCAGTTTTAAAAAATCTCTCTTTTTCTTTAGAATCTTCTTTATTCAGATACGCCTCATAGTAAATTAGCTTAAATGGTTTGCGTGGAGCAGTAGAAAAACTTTTTCCGTCGTTATGCTCTTTTAGTCTTCTTCTTAAATCATTAGTAAACCAATATACAATTTTTTATCTTTAATTTCGCCGTAATTTTAGCAAGACAATTCCCGATAGCCCGCCCCAAGGCAGGTTTCTTTTCGCCGATTTTTTATTTATTTTAACAAAATCCCAAGAAAAAACGAGCGACGAAAGAAAAAAGACGAAAGAAGACGAAAAGGAAAGGTTAAGACCTAAGTTTTAAGTTTTAAACCTTCACCGCGCCACGGGCGCCAACATCAGAAAAGGAATTCTCGGGAACGTCCCGGCCCAAGTAGGCCAGCCGACGCCTCTGCGATCCCAGTAAAAGCCCGGGACAAAGCCGTCTGCGGAAAAATAAGCTCCTAATTGGTAGGAACCAGAACCTTTGCCACTATCTCTATAATCATCTATGACCTGATCTGTCTGTTCAAGATGTATGATGGCGCAGGTAATCTGGTCTTCCGGGGTCATTCCTGTTTCGTTTTGGTAATTAGGATCTGTTTTTAATGTTTCAAGGTATTGATAAGGTGTTTTCCCTGCTTCCAGCTGCTTTCTGCCTTTGATTTCTTCTCCCTTATTCTTTCTTGGTATATTGGGAAGATTCTCTGCGAGAAGGATATTCCAGCCGCCTTGTTCTTTTAATACTTCTTGCTTTGTTTTTCCTTGATGATTGCTGGAGAATTCTTTTGGATAATAGACCATCTCTCCGTTTACATCGGCATTCCTGTAATTACCCCATAACCAGACTGGATTATTTTCATCAAGCTCCAATTGTTCGTCTGGATCAGAAGGATTCTCCTTGGTTGCCATGAGTTTGCCTTCTTTGTGGTGTTTAAGGATAACTTGCTTGTATTTCTCTATCAGATCATCCAGTTTCATTCCGAATGGAGTGATTTGGAGACGGATAAAACCCTGTTCTGTTTTGGGTCTTAATGCTTCTTCGCTTTCTCTCATTCTTTGGGTTATTTCTTGATAAGAAGGAAAGGCGTATTCTTCATTGTCTGTTCCTTTTATTCCCATCTCTCCGCTTGATAGTTGTTCTAATATGCCTGTTCTTTCCAATATCTCTCTTTGGCTTGCGTATTGTTCTTTTAGCTCTTTCTGAGGTAATCTCTCAAGTGGCCAAAGCTTGTCTGCTAAGGCGTCTCTTTTTTGTTCCAACTCTGCTCTCAGCTCCTTGGCTCTTGCGAGATCTCCTGTTTCCACCGCTTTTTGATATTCCAAATCAAACTCTTGTTTGAGGGTCTTGAGATCTTGATAATCTTGCTTTATTTGTTCGCAGGAGGACATAAATTATTCTATTTCAGCAAAATAATCTATTTTATGAAATATTTGTTTAGGCAGCTCATGAATTTTTCTATGTCTTTATTTTTAATCTTGAATCCTCCTGCTTGGGGATGGCCGCCATAAGTAAGAAGAAATTCCGAACA
>MHMF01000035.1 GCA_001821475.1 Candidatus Nealsonbacteria bacterium RIFCSPLOWO2_01_FULL_38_120 | reverse complement strand
AAAAAGGAATGACCATAGAAATAAGTTGATAGAAATCGGAAATTAGCGCACCCCGTTAGAGATTTATAAAGACAGAGAAGGAGCATAAGAAGAAAAAACCTCTAACAGGGTAAGTAAATTAGAAAATTTTCTATTTTTCGTTTTCTAATTTCTATTGCTATTTTTTATTTTCTAATTTTTATGATAAATTTATTGCCCCCTAAAGAAAAAAATAAAATTTTAACAGAGATAAAAATAAAAGTGGCGGCGATTCACTGGTTTTTAGTTTTATTTTTTATTTCCTGCTTGCTCGCATTTTTTATTTTCATTAATTTATATATAAAAATTCAGCTTGATGCCCAAAGGGCGAAGGCAGACCAGATTATGGGGTTTTCTTTTAAGGCAGAGGAGCTTGATTTAGAGAAAAGAATCGCTTTGCTTGATTTTGATGTGGCCGAGATTAATAAATTTTACGAAAACAAAGTTTATTTTTCTGAAATTTTTGATAAAATATCAGCCGTTATGCCAGGAAACATTTATTTTACCAATTTAACCGTTGATAAAAAGAAAGAAGAAATAGTGGTTTCTGTTTCTGGTTTTTCTCCGAGCAGGGAAGGTTTATTGGAGCTGAAAAAAAATATTGACAAAGAAGGAGATTATTTTCAAAATGTTTATTTTCCCCAATCGGATTGGGTTAAGCCGTCTGATATTAATTTTTTTATATCTTTTGGGCTTAAGGAAAAAAACAAGGAATAACAATTTCAGAAAATATGATTTTTTTGAACAAAAAATTTTTAATAATCTCCGTCTGCTCAGCAATTTTAGTTGCTGTTTTAGCTTATTTCGGCGTGTATTTTTTATATAAAACAATAGAAAATAATTCAAAAGAGCTTGCCCGGCTGGAAAAGGAAGTCGTATTAACCGGCAATAAATTAGAGGAAGAAAAAAGAATAAAAGAGGCGTCTGTGATTTTAAGCGAAGGCCAGGCAAAAATAAATGGAGTTTTCGTAGATTCAGAGATTCCCATTGAACTTATCCAATTCCTTGAAAATATCGCGGAGGAAAATAATATATCAATTGATATTTCTCCGATTTCGTTCAAAAAAGAAGAGGGCGCTATATGGATGCCAATGGGTTTTCAAATCAATTTAGCGGGAAGTTTTTCCGGATGCAGGGCGTTTTTACAGAAAGTTGAATACGGACCATATTTATTAGAACCGCAAAATATGAACGCGCAAAAAATAACTAACCGAGAAATTATTCTTAATAAATATCCCGATTTTCCGAAGGATGGAGTGTTGATGAATTTAACAATTAAAGTGTTTTCCAGATAAAATGAAAAAAAAGATAGCCGCTCTTGGAAAATTTTTATTAAAAACTCCATGGCTGGTGGCAAACAATATTTTTATTGCCGGACTTTTTGTTTTTTTTATTGCTTTTATTGTAAGCGGGTTTTTATTTTATAAGCGCATTATCGCAACTGAAGAAGGGGAGAGCGCTACCCCAAAATCTGTTCTGCAAATAGATGGCGGCAACTACGGAAGATTTTTAAATTTTCGCCAAGAGCAGGGCTTAATTTTCAACGGAACCGGTTGCGAATTTTGCCGTGATATTTTTAATCTGCCTTCGCCGCGCTGAAACGTGGCTATGGCGAGTCAAAGTAAAAATTGACCTAATTATTTTTTTAAGATATGATATCTGCTTATTAGAGTCCCCGTAGTTCAATGGACAGAACGAAAGCCTTCTAAGCTTTAGATGTGGGTCCGATTCCTGCCGGGGACACAATAAAAATCAAAAATTAAATTTCAGATCTTAAAAATAAATCAAAAACCAAAATTAAAAGCGATTACTGCGGGAAGTGTTCCTGTGGTTGGTTCTTTCTAATTAAAAGGGTAAGAAAATGAAGAAATCAAGATTATGGTTGTGGATTATGGTGGTTATTGTGGCGGTGGCGTTGGCTATTTTTTGTGAAGTGGCAAGGGGTTATGATGGATCGTCTGTCCATTATTCGCCTTACGCCCTTAGCCGCTATGGTTCTGGTTTGGTGGCTAATAATATGAATTATTCGCCATACGCCCTCAATTACCATAGTTCCGGCTTGGTTCCTGATAACAATATTAATTCAGGAAATGTTGTTATCACCGGGCTTTGGCCATGTAAGCCGTCAACTTCAAGGGGGGGGAGAGGGATTGCTGTGTTTCGTTCGTCTGCTGGCAAATCCTCGCCTAAAGTCCAGAAATTTCAATCATTGCCAAAAATCCAGAAGCCGCTGGTTGCGCCGCAACCCCAGTCAAAAAGCCCGTCGCGTCCAGCGCTTCGCAAGTAGTCGTCTTTGATCCAAGCGGTCGCTTAAATTAACAACAGAGTAAATTCGGACAAAACTTTCGTCCTCCCAAGTTTTACTTCGTAAAATTTGGGAGAGCAAGCCGAGAACACTTATTGCTCTCGGCCTCTTTATTTTAAGTTATTGAAAAATTAGGCATTTCGGGTTATAATTAGTTTATGGAAATTTCGTAGACAACTCGTATTCGGGAGAAAATTTATGGTGGCCTTAGTGTAGTGGTTCGCACGAGAATCTGTGGAATTCTCAGGAGGAGTTCGAATCTCCTAGGCCACCAAGTTTCAAATAAAAAATCCCGCGCTTGCGCGGGATTTTTTATTTGATGAGGTTATTTTTTTTCTTCAAGCGTGATTTTTATCATTATCTCTTTTCCGTCTCGTAAAATTTTCAAATCAATTTCTTCTCCGATTTGGCATTTATGCGTGATATTAGAAAGGGAATTTTCAGAGGTGATTTTTTCGCCTTTTGCTTCAAGTATTATATCAAATTCTTTCAGCCCAGCCATTTCCGCGGCAGAATTCTTTATAACAGCGGCTTCTCCCAATGTTTCCCTTACCACCAGCGCGCCGTAATCAACTGGCAGTTTATTCTTCTCCGAAATTAGCTTGCTAAGCAGAACATATTTTATACCCATAAACGGAAATCTTAATTTTCCGTGTTTTTTTATTTCCTCCAAGTCCTTTTTTGCGTAGTTTATTGGTATCGCAAATCCTATATTCTGAGCGCCCATTACCATTGCCGTATTTACGCCGATTACTTGGCCTGCCATATTAACTAAAGGACCCCCGGAATTGCCGGGATTTATCGCGGCGTCTGTTTGAATAAGTCCGCGAAGCTGTTGAGCCTGCTGGGTGAAATGATCTGTCGCCTGGATAAACCTTGAGAGCCCGGAAATAATGCCGCAACTTAATGTGTCATGGAATTCTCCGAGCGCATTGCCGATTGCAACCACTTCTTCTCCTAATTCAATATCGCCGGAATTTCCAAGTTTAATATTCGGAAAATTGTTTCCTTCTATTTTTAGTATGGCTAAATCATTAATAGGGTCTCTTGCCAATATCTTCGCCGGATATTTTTTTTCTGGCTCCAAAATAATACTATAGTCGGCATCCGGATCAGAAACAACATGCCGCGATGTGATTATGTAGCCGTCGTCGGAAATGATAAATCCGCTTCCTCCGCCTATTTTTGTTGATTCTTTCAGGCCGTCTTTGAATTTCGGCATTACGACTCCGCTGTCTCCATAAGGCATCATATAAAAACCCTCTATTTTGGGGAGGTCTTTTGACATAACTATTGTAATCACAGCCGGGCACGCTTTTTTAGCGATTGCCACTATGGGAGATTTGTATTTCATAAGTTTTGTGGAATTATAATATACTTTGAATTACAAAATGCCAAATAAAAAGCGAGTTTTAGGTTTTTTCTCCAAATTTCAGCTGCAAATTTGCTATAATTACGAATGGAGGGAGGAGTAAACGAAAACACATTTTCGCTTACTCTGACCGAGCGAGGAATTATAGCAAATTTTCGTTCTGAAGTTTGGAAAAAATACCAAGAAAGCATTTCGTAATTCAAAGTAATTTAATTATTATTATATCGCAGTTTCATTATAGCAGAATAAGCGATTGCCAACAAGCGGAAATTATGATAATTTTACATTAGGAATTAAAGATTTGGTCATTTAGAAATTAGAAATTAGAAATTAGAAATTAAAAATTAGAAATTCTTCACTGAGCAATTATTCAGCGACGATATGCCCCCGTAGTTCAACGGACAGAATGAAAGACTCCTAAGCTTTAGATGGGGGTTCGACTCCTCCCGGGGGCACCAGTATTCTAACTATCTTTAGAATACCGCGCCATAGAAATTAAATATCAAATCTCAAAAGCAAATCTCAAAAATAAAAATTAAGGTGTAAATTTTCTTAAAAAAAATTTAACAATATATTATTCGCTGAAAGCGAATACAATAATTTTGGGATTTGAGATTTGAATTTTGATTTTGAGCGACGAGCGAGAGCGAGTAGTGAGAGTAAGTATGGAATAAGTGAGTATTGACATAATGCTTGGCTTGATTATCATAATAAGTGAGGGGGTGAGGGATTTTGTTAAAAAACGAAATTCCCAAAGGACATTTGGATTTAATAAAGGAGGTTTAGGGATATCCATGGATACGTCCAAACCCATTCAAAAATTAAATCGATTTTGTTAAATCCGTTCCCCCTCATTAAAGACCCCGCTCTTGGCGGGATTTTTAATTTTATTGTATAATACAATAAAGTCGATTTATATAAATTTAATCTATTAAAAATATGGAAAAAAAAGAAAAACCAATCGGCGTAGTTACACATTATTTTTCCAAACTCGGTGTTGGCGTGGTTAAATTGTCTGCTGGGCTTGCGGTAGGGGATATGATAAGGATTGTCGGCGGAGAGAATACTGATTTTGAACAAAAAGTTGATTCTATGGAGATTGATTGCAAAAGAATAAAAAAGGCAAAGAAAGGCGCTTCAGCCGGCATAAAAATAAAGGATAGAGTCAGGGAAGGATATATAGTATACAAGGTTTAAGCATTATCATTGGAAAATAATATGACAAAATTTTTAGATCTTGTATTGATAGTTTGTTTTATCGGTTTTTTATTTTGGTATTTTGCTTATTTTGTATTTCCTAAATTTTTTTAATATGGAAAAGTTTTTTCAAAAATCAAACAAGCAAGGGGAAAAAAGAATATTTTCCAGCCATAGGTTTTGGGGCTTGGCAAAACGGCTGGAACATAGAAATATTAAAGGCCGCCAAATAAAGAAAATTCAAAAATCAAAAATAAAGTAAGTGAATTGTGTTTTGAATTTTATCATTATGTATCTTTTAATTTTTATAGCTGGTTTTGGAGGAGGAATTTTAAGAGGGCTGGTTGGATTCTTAAAGCATCAGTTTGCGTATAAAAATGTTGAGTTTAGGCTGAATTATTTTTTAACTATGATGTTTTTGTCTGGAGTCGTGGGCATGCTTTCCGCAATGGCTATAAAAGAAGCGGGGTTTTCTTTGGCTGGACAGAATTATATAAATCCGGCATTGGCATTCATAATAGGATATGCAGGAGGTGATTTTCTGGAAAATATTTATAAAATAATCGCAAAAAAATTAGATATTTATCCTTAAAGATGTTCAACCTAAATACTTTGAATTGCGAAACGTTTTCTTGTTCTTTTCCCTTTTTATTTGGCATTTCGTAATTCAAAATAATTAAAAACTTCCGCTCCGATGGACATCGGAGCGGAAGTTTTTTTAGTTGCTTTTAGATATTTACGTCAGAATCGCTTTCTGTGTCGTCTGTTCCCGGCATTATATTTTCATCTTCGGTTGTTTCGCTTTCTTCTTCAACCGCATCTGTCTCTTCTTCCTCTGAGTCGTTTTCTTCTTCCTCTTCTTCGTCTTCCATAGAGATAACTCCGCAGTATTTTTTTTCTTCTAACATATTATTTAAAAACGAAGCGGAATATTAAATATGTCTCGCAAAAATTTATTTCCGACCTTTTTAATTTGATTACCCTTATTATAAAAATCCAAAAATTTCTGTCAAGGTTGATAAATAATTATGAAGAA
>MHMF01000034.1 GCA_001821475.1 Candidatus Nealsonbacteria bacterium RIFCSPLOWO2_01_FULL_38_120 | reverse complement strand
AACTCGTAAGCATATCCATCGGATATGCTTCCTCGTTCTATCAAATTTTCGCTCTGAAATTTGAAGAAAATACCAAGAAAGCATTTCGTAATTCAAAGTAATTAAAAATTAGTCCGATGATTATCGGGCTTATTTTTATTTTGGGGTGTGTAAAAACAGGGGATAAGCGCGCGATAGCCTCGTTAAAAGTTTGCCTAAATTAAAATAATTTTTAATAATTTTTCCTTGGAATAAGATTAAATTTGATAAAAAAACGCCGAAAGGCGTTTTTTTATGAAAGAAGCGAAAAGCAAACTTTTTTACGAGGTTGACGAAGTATGCTTGGGTGGGGTATAAAGGATATGTAGTGGGAGAAAGTGGGTAAGTATGGGGATAACTGCTAAAATCTGTGGATAACTTTCGAGCCGAATGTTAATGAGGCGAGAATCCCGCCCTCTATACTCTATGTATTATATTTATGTTCTTAAAAGAAATAATGAGTTTTATATAGGATATACAGAGGATTTGCGTAGAAGAATTAAGGAGCATCAAAAAGAAGGAAAAATTAGTTTAATTTATTACGAAGTTTATTTATTAGAAAAATTAGCAAGAATAAGAGAAAGAAGATTGAAATACCACGGAAGCGCTTGGAGAGCTTTAAGAAAAAGAATAAACGCTTAGAGGGCGGGATAATCGTCTTCAGCCATTTGGGGCTGAATCCAATTATGTTTATAGGCGAATACAAATATACAATTGATAGTAAAAAACGTCTTGCCTTGCCCTTGAAATTTCGCAAGGAGCTGGGCAAGAAAATTATAGTAACCAAGGGCACTAATAATTGCTTAGTTGTTTATACAGAAAAGGGCTGGAAAGAATACGCTGAAAAATTAGGAAAAATGCCAGCCAGTCAGCCGGAAGCCCGGACTTTTGCCAGAATTGTATTAGCTGGCGCAATGGAAAGTTTAGTGGATAAGCTTGGAAGAATTTTAGTTCCTGATTATTTAAAAACATACGCCGGTTTGGAGAAAGATGTTGTGGTATGCGGATTGTCTGATCGGCTTGAGGTGTGGGATTCAACAAAGTGGGAGGAGTATAAGAACAGCGCGGAAAAAGAAGTTGACAGCTTGATTTCAAAATTAGGGAATTTAGGGATATAGTTCGGGGATGCGGTTCTCGGCATACGCTCGCTCGGCCAGCGTCCTCGCTCGTTCGTCCCGATGAACATCGGGACACCGCGCGGTGTCCGCTCGCCTCAGAAGGCCGCCGAGAATCGCATCCTCTCACTTTTCATCGCTATGCACATTGCTGTTTTATTAAAAGAAACATTACAATATCTGGATCCGAAGCCGGATGAAAATTTTATTGATTGCACGGCAGGGGAGGGAGGGCATACATTCGCTATTCTAGAAAAAATATCTCCGAAGGGAAAAGTTTTAGGAATTGATTGGGATGCAGAAATGATTAAGAAAATAAATCGGCAAGAAAGATTAGTTTTAATAAATGATTCTTACGCGAATTTAAAAAAAATTACCAATGAAAATAAATTTTATCCTGTTAATGGAATATTATTGGATTTGGGAATGTCATCGTGGCATTTAGATGAATCGGGTAGGGGATTCTCATTTTTGAAAGACGAACCGCTGGAGATGAGGTATAAATCTCAAATCTCAAGTCTTAAATCTAAAAATTATTTGACGGCGAGATATATTATAAATAATTGGAGGGGAGAAGAGATTGAGAGGATTTTAAGGGAATATGGGGAGGAAAGATTTAGCGGACAGATAGCGAAAAAGATTATTGAGAATAGAAAAATAAAATCAATTGAAACGACTTTTCAACTGGTGAATATAATAAGGGAGGCGATTCCGGCAAGATTCAAATCAGGGAAAATACATTTTGCCACTAGAACATTTCAGGCGTTAAGAATGGCAACAAATAGCGAATGCGACAATTTGAAAACAATTTTGCCTCAAGTATTGGATATATTAGAGCCCGGAGGAAGGATTGTCGTTATCTCTTTTCATTCCATTGAAGACAGAGTCGTTAAAGATTTTTTCAAGGAAGAATCAAGGAATAATCATTTAAATATTATTACAAAAAAACCAATAATTCCATCAGAAGAAGAAATAAAAAGTAATCACCGTTCCCGGAGCGCGAAATTGCGCTCAGCGGTAAAGATATAAGCCAATGAAAAAATCTATTTTAAGGCAGCCGTTCTCGTTCAGGAATAAAATATTTTTTAATTTATTATTATTTTTAGGCTTTAGCGCGATAATCGGTCTTTCCGGTTTGTATATTTTTTTGGTTAATTCCGAGGTTAAAGAGAAATACGGCTTGCGGGAATATGAAAAAAAATTGTCCGAAATTTCAAAAGAAAATGAAAAATTGGAAGTAAGTTTTTTAAGGGTGGATTCTTTGGATAATGCAATTGTTTTGCTGGACGGTCTCGGGCTTGAAAAAGCAGAGAATGTTTCCTATATCAAAGTTGTGGACTCTCAAGTTGTAGTAAAATAATATGAGGAATTGGCGGCTGAATTTCGTTTTAGTAATAATTATATTATTCGGGGCGGCTATTATTTGCCGCCTTGTTTATCTCCAAATAATCCAAGCCGGTTATTATGGAGCTATGGCAAAGGGTCAGCAAAAATTATTTCAGCCATTACAGGGTTTGCGGGGAAATATTTTTTTTAAGGACAATAGGATCCTGGCCGCTGACATAAACGAAAAATATCTTTTTGTCTGCCCGGATGATGTTGAGGATAAAAAATATACGGCTGAAAAGCTATCTGAAATTACAGGACTGGAAGAAAAATTAATAGCTAAAAAATTAGAAAAAGAAAGTATGTTTGAGCGACTTAAAGATGATTTGACCGAAGAAGAATCGCAGTCGCTGGAAGATCTAAATTTGCCGGGCGTTTATGTAAAGGATGGAGTTTCCAGGAAATATTTGCAGGGCAGTGTCGCCTCCCAAGTGGTCGGATTTTTAGGAGGAGAATCAGCAGGCCAGTATGGCATTGAAGGTTTTTACGATGATATTCTGCGAGGGAAAATAACTTTTTTTGAAAGAGGGGATAATAGCGCCGAGAAAGAATCAAAAGGGGGCGATATATATTTAACTTTGGATTATAATATCCAATTCGTGGCTGAAAAATTATTGGAAAAAGCCGGAAGTGAATTAGGCGTAGAATCAGGCCAGATTATTGTGATGGATCCGAACAGCGGCAAGATTGCGGTTTTGGCGAATTTTCCGAATTTTGAGCCGAATAATTACGCGAAAGTTAAGGACTTTCAGGTTTTTCAAAACGGAGCTGTTCAAAAACTTTTTGAGCCAGGGTCTATTATGAAGCCGTTGACTATAGCCTCAGCGATTAATGAAGGAAAAATAAGCCCTAATACTTCCTATGTTGACGCCGGAAAATTGAAAATAGGCGGCTATACTATTTATAATTACGACAACAGGATTTGGGGAAAAAAAACAATGACAGAGGTTTTAGAAAAGTCCATAAATACAGGCGCTGTGTTCGCGGAAAGCCAGCTTGGCAGCGAATTGTTTATGGAATATTTAAATAATTTTGGATTTTTCAGTCCGACCGGCATTGGCTTGCAGGGCGAAATTTATTCTGAAAATAAAGAGCTTAAAAAGGGTTATGAAATAAATTATGCCACAGCTTCATTTGGCCAGGGGATTGCGATAACTCCAATCCAAATGATAAGAGCTTTTTCTATATTTGCCAACGGAGGAAAAATGGCTAACCCTTATATTGTTGAAAAAATTGTTGGCGGGCCTGTCAGCAATGTTTCGCGTAGCGATGCGGGCGGGGAATCGGAAAGAATACAGGGCGTGGGACCGGAAATTTCGGCTAAAGAAATTATTTCTCCGAAAACCGCTTCGCAGGTGGCGGCAATGCTGGTAAGCGTGGTGGAAGATGGATATGCCAAGGCGGCGAGAATTCCGGGATATTATCTTGCCGGCAAAACCGGCACAGCCCAGATTCCATGGTCTGCGATAGGTGTGAATAAAGAAGGATATTCCGACGAGACATGGCAGAGTTTCATCGGATTCGGACCCGCCTTTAATCCAAAATTTATTATTTTTATCAAGCTTGATAATCCTGAAACAAAAACAGCGGAATACTCGGCTGTTCCGATTTTCAGAGAGCTTGCCAAATATATAATTGATTATTGGCAGATACCGCCGGATTACGAATAAAATTTTCAATTTCCAATTTTTAATCTACCCATCTTAATTCCCCGCGCGTAAGCGCGAGGGATGCAGATAATCCCGCCGAAGGCGGAACAATCAGAAGGATTGAACGGGTAGATACTATAGGTGTAAGCCCACAGTAATTCATTTTCATAAATTAGAAATTTTATTTATGGATTTTCTAAAAGAAATATTTTTTGGCGCAAAAAAAGTGCCAGCGGTTGTGGTAATAGGGGATGGTCGATTTTCAGCCGCTAAAATAATGAGAAGAATAATATCTGGTTCGGATGTTAAAATTTTCGAATCGGATTTATCGGGAAAGAACAAATTAAATGAAGCAATGTTATTATTGAGAAATTCCCGGCTTCCTGTTTTAGCGGCGACCCATTTTGGAGAGATAGCGCAAGATGAAATTATTTGCAAAGGGGAAAAATCATCTTCAGCGCGAAATTTGGCGGGGAGCTTGCCTAAAGAATCTTTTTTGATTTTTAATTTTGACGACGAGTCGGCAAGAGAATTGAAAAATAAAATTTCAGGTAAGGTATTGTCTTTTGGGTTGGGAGAAGGAGCTGATTTTCGGGCAAGCGATATCAATGTTGACGCCAAGGGAACTAATTTTAAGATTATAAACGATGGCAAGACCATTCCTTTTTGGCTTGACGGCCTTTTTGGAAAAGAGCAGATATACAGCGCTTTAGCCGCTATTTGTGTCGGAAAAATCATCGGCCTCAATTTAGTTGAAATGTCCCAGTCGCTCAAATCGTAAAATAAGCAAATAAAAAAAGCCCTGCTGATTGGTTTCGGCAGGGCCTGTTTCGTTTAAGCGTTAGTCGCTCTTATCGTGGCAGGACTTTGACATCCAGCCACTTGACTCCGAATTTTCTCGCCTCCTGATGGCTGTGCATACGGAGGTCAATGTGGCAGATGCCCTTCTTAGCATCTTGCCGCATGGCGCCCCCTGTGTCGTCAACCTCCCTGACTCCGATTCCCGGAATGTCCAGCTTGGTTTTATATTGTAGCAGTTTAGGATCAGCTGCTACTCCAAACGTTTTCCATGCGTCGCGGCCAATAGAAGTTTTACCTATGGCGCAAGGACCGCAACACTCGTAGCAAGGGCAGTAGGCTGTGACCTTCATCCTTTTCGTTACCGGAGCGGCCTTGAAGATCCGCTCAAGATTTGCCGGAGTTTGCGCTTGCTTGGCATTTGGCTCGGCGGTCAGGATTGGCGTTGGCTTCGGCAACGCTGTTGGCAAGGGCGCCGCAGCCGCGTTTGGTTCAACGATTGGCGCCACTGGCGCGTTCGGGTCCGCCAAAAAGCGCTTAATCACACCTGTCCCGGAGATTTTTTCCAATCCAAACGACATCAGGACGGTGAGAGTTAAAATTACCGCCACAAAAATACACACATTTCTCCATGTCATCGGAATCTCGTTCTTTCCCTCGCCATTCATAACTAACCCCTTTCAATAAAAAAGTTCCTTGAAATTCAGTATTCACTTGCCAAAAAGCAACAACTTTTGCGATAATTTAATCATAGCACGGCTATATTTTTTGTCAATAGCGGAAGGTAATGTATACACACATATGGCGGTTTTTACCGAGAGTTGATAGTATCTCGGTATGTGCCAAAACATGCCAAAAACAATTAAGGAAGAACGTTTAAGGTGGGTATTGCCC
>MHMF01000033.1 GCA_001821475.1 Candidatus Nealsonbacteria bacterium RIFCSPLOWO2_01_FULL_38_120 | reverse complement strand
CTGATTTGCTAAAAAATAAAGATTACTTGGTATAAAGCGCTAGGGCATATTAGATGCCAAATTAAATACAGCCCGGGGAGTATTCGATGGGTAGTGATATAGAAGCGCTTTATGCATTACGGACTCGGGTGGCGCTCTTAAGCTGTTCAATGTGAAGCGGAACGATTCCGGTCTGTGGCTCAACAGCTACTATGACAACCCCGGCAACATCTGGAACGCTGACAATCGCTTCGTCTTCGCCCGTCGCAACTTTCTTTATTTTTCCCATCTTTTGATGGGTTTTATTTTTACTTTAATGACTTAATCCACCCTCCCAGCATTCTGCCTATCTCATTCAGTTTTTCAGAAAGCAGGATATATTTTTTGTTGTCTAAGCATTTTATTTCCCACGATATTTGAAGAAAGAATTTGAGCAGGTCTAATTTCGTGGAGGCAATCCTAAGGAAAATCTGCTTTTCTGCCTTATCGGAGTTGCTTGCGTTTATTATTTCTTCAACTACTTCTAAAAATAGAGAATCTATTTTTGACCCAAGAGTATATTTTGAATCTTTTTGGAAATCAGGCAAAAAGTCATGCCATAATTTGTAAACCCGAATTAGTTTTTGGACTATGCTTAAGCTAAATTGATTAAACTGATTTTTTTTTGGGGGGGGGATTAGAGGAATAGTTTTTTTCGCTATGAAAATTCAATTGATCCATAAATTTGAAGATATAATTAGTATTGATAATTTGCTTTTGGCATGGAAAGAATTTATCAAGGGAAAGAGGAATAAAAAAGATGTTCAGGTGTTTTCATTTTATTTGATGGATAATGTTTTACAATTGAGCAGAGATTTAGAAAATCACGCATATAAACACGGCGGATACCAATGTTTTAAGATAAACGACCCAAAAACAAGAACAATCCACAAGGCAATCGTTAGAGACAGATTGTTGCACCACGCCGTATGCCGCATATTATGCCCGTTTTTTGATAAAATATTTATTTCAGATTCATTCTCTTGCAGGACGAATAAAGGAACACACAAGGCTATAAACAGATTCAGAGAATTTGCTCGCATTGTTTCAAAAAACAATACTAAGACCTGCTGGGTCTTGAAATGCGACATTAAAAAGTTTTTTGCCAGTATTAATCAGCATATCTTGGTAAAAATTTTAGAGCAACACACACCAGACGAGAATGTGGTAAATCTTTTAAGAGAAATCATTTTCAGTTTTTATTCCACGGAGCCAGGGGTTGGTTTGCCGTTGGGAAACCTTGCGTCCCAGCTTTTTTCCAATGTGTATATGAACGGATTAGATCAATTTATGAAGCACAAGTTAAAAGAAAAATACTATATCAGATATGCAGACGACTTTGTTATCCTGTCAGAAAATAGAGGTTATTTAGAGGACAAAATTCCGATTATACAGAATTTTTTGCAGAACGAATTAAATCTAAAAATTCATCCTGACAAAATTTTTATTAAAACATTGTCTTCGGGAATTGATTTTCTCGGCTGGGTTAATTTTCCAGATTATAGAATTTTAAGGAATACAACAAAGAATAGAATTTTAAATAAGATAAAAGAGGCTTATAATCCCAGAACATTAGCTTCTTATTTTGGTCTTTTGAGGCACGGCAATACTGAAAAAATTAAGAGTAAGGTTCTAAATTTGTATATTAGAAATTATAAATAAAATTGAGAATAATTCTTGGCGTCAGTTTCTTATAGTGAACGATTGTCGGTTTATTTCTGATGTTTATCTTATTTTTATAATTATATATTTTCAGATTATCTAAAAAAGCGCAATATGTCTGCATATATTACTGCTACATAAGCATAGACATAAAATAAAAATTATGATAATCTAAAAACATAAATTTAACGCTGGAAGCAGTAAGAGGAAAAGGAAGCGCCAAAATGTGTTATTATTGACTTATTTTTTCATTTCAATTAGTATTAAAAGTAATATAAAAATATAATTTTAAATCGTTGAATTAACGCAGATAGCTACGCCGGATTTACGCTGATATCAGCGTTGTATTAGCGTAGAAATCAGCGGTCTATCAGCGGTTTGCGGAGCAAATATGGCAGAGAAAGCAAAATTTGAGAGAGGGAAACCTCACATTAATGTCGGAACCATAGGCCATGTTGACCACGGGAAGACAACTTTAACAGCTTCAATTTTACATATTTTGAAATTGAAGGGTTTTAAGGTTACGGAAAAAAGTGTTGACCAGATTGACGCGGCTCCGGAAGAAAAAGCAAGGGGACTTACAATTTCTGTTTCCCACCTTGAATACGAATCAGAAAAAAGGCATTATGCTCACATTGATTGTCCGGGCCACGCCGACTATATTAAGAATATGATTACAGGCGCGGCTCAGATGGATGGAGCTATTTTAGTTGTTTCCGCTCCTGATGGACCAATGCCCCAGACAAGAGAGCATATCTTGCTTGCCAGACAAGTTGGTCTTCCTTATGTTGTTGTGTTTTTAAACAAATGCGACGCTGTTGACGATCCGGAAATGATTGATTTGGTTGAGTCAGAGGTAAGAGAGCTTTTGAAGAAAAATAATTTTCCAGGCGATACGACTCCGATTATAAGAGGGTCGGCTATAAAAGCATTAGACGCCAAGTCAGCTGATGATGAAGCCGCAAAGCCGATATTGGAGTTAGTAAAGGCGCTGGACGAATATATACCAGAGCCGTCAAGAGAAATTGACAAGCCGTTTTTAATGGCGGTTGAAGATGTATTTTCAATTGAAGGCCGCGGGACTGTTGCAACCGGCAGGATTGAAAGAGGCGTGATTAAGCAAAATGAAGAAGTGGAGCTGATTGGATTAAGACCCACGGTTAAGACCGTGATTGTAAGCGTTGAGATGTTTCAGAAAATTCTGAATGAGGGAATGGCGGGAGACAATGTCGGCATTTTATTAAGGGGGCTTAAAAAAGAAGAAGTGGAAAGAGGCCAGGTGCTTGCCAAGCCGGGAACCGTTGTTCCTCATACTGAATTTAACGCCGAGATTTATATTCTAACAAAAGAAGAAGGAGGCAGGCATACGGCTTTCTTTAAGGGGTATAAACCCCAATTTTATATCAGAACCACTGATGTTACAGGAGATGTGACTTTGCCAGAAGGAACCGAGATGGTTATGCCCGGAGACACAGTAACCCTTGGAATTAAGTTGATAGCGCCGGTCGCGTTAGAGGAGAAACAGAAATTTGCCATAAGAGAAGGGGGTAAAACAGTGGGAGCTGGGGTTGTCGCGAAAATTATAAAATAGAAATCATTGAAAGGCGCTTGCGCGCCTTTCAAAATTTTACGAGATTATATGTTTTTGTTTCACAAAAACTTCGTAAGATTTTAGGATTTATAATCACAAATGAGGAAGAAATACAAAATTTGTTTTTGTATTTTGACCGAGCGCAGTGATTATATTCTATATATAATATTTTCCTCCGCTCCGATATTCATCGGAGCTACGGGCTTGCGATTTCGGCGCAAGGAAGTATAAAAGAAAATGATTTTATTATTAAAAAAATGACAGCAAAGGCAAAAAAGAAAGAGGCAATTAAAGAGGGGCCAAAACCAAAACTGCGAATAAGGTTGCGCGCTTATGATTACAAAGTTATTGATTCTAGCGCGCGCCAAATCGTGGATACTGCTTTGAGATGCGGAGCCGAGGTTTTAGGACCTGTTCCATTGCCGACTGAAATCCGCAAATATACTGTGAATCGCTCTTCTTTTGTCCACAAAGACGCGAGGGAGCAGTTTGAAATGAGGGTTCATAAACGATTGATTGATATTTTGGAACCTAATCAGGAAGTAATTGAATCGCTTACTAATTTGACTTTGCCGACAGGGGTTGATATTGAAATCAAGATATAAAACAACTGATTGACGCTGATTATAGCGGATTAACACCAATGTGAAACAGTTCTTATTTTATATTTTATGCTAAGAACAATAATTTAGATATTAAATTTATTCAAATAGCCATACTAAAACCGGGCTATGCCCGGTTTTCATGTATATCTGTGGAAATCAGCTTTTAATCAGCGCGAATCTGTATTTTATGAAATTTATTATCGGAAAAAAATTGGAGATGGCGCAGATATTTGACGAAAAATGGAATGTTGTTCCGGTTACCTTGGTTGAAGCAGGCCCTTGTTTTGTTTTGCAGATTAAAACAAAAGAAAAAGACGGGTATAAAGCGTTTCAATTCGGCTTTGCGCAGAAAACAAAAAATATTAAAAAGACCGAGAAAAATAAAGAGTTTAAGTTTATTAGAGAGTTTAGAGATAATAAATCAGAATTGGAAAATTATAAATTGGGTCAGAAGATTGACCTTTCAATCTTCAATGAGGGTCAAGAGGTCAATATTTCTGGCATATCAAAGGGAAGAGGATTTGCGGGAGCCGTGAAGAAATGGCATTTCGCCGGAAGGCCGTCTACTCATGGAACAAAGCATCAGGAAAGGACGATTGGCTCTGTTGGTTGTCGTTATCCGCAAAGGGTTATAAAAGGAAAACATATGCCTGGAAGATTGGGTTACGACAGAGTGACATTAAAGAATTGCAAAATCGCGAAATTGGACATTGAAAATAACATATTGGCAGTAAGAGGAGCTGTGCCGGGCAGGAAAGGAACATTGCTGGAGATAAGAGGATAACATTCGGAGATGCGGCTTTGGGTGGTACAACTCGCTTTGTCCCTTGCTAACGCTTTGTCCTTTGCTTAGCAAAGGACAAAGTTTAAGCAAAGGACAGAGCTTTTTGCCAGCTCGCTTGCGGAGCCGTCGAAGACCGCATCCCCTCACTTCCCTTAACGCCCTTTCGTTTCCGCTTTCACCCCTATCAGACCCGGTATTTAGGAAAATAAAAAAGGTCTCCAGATTGGTTCTGGAGACCATGCGTGATGGCTGATTCAGAGAAGGACGACGCCATTATTTATCGGTTTCTCTGTAATCTCGAAGAGTCCAAGTGCTACTGACCCGTCCATAGGGATGAGGTCAGTGAGCAGTCCATCGGCTTTTTCCCGGTTTTGAGCAACCACAACATGTGCCTCACTTGCTTCACTCTCCGCGATACGATACTTTCGTACATAAACATACGCGTTCATTGTAAATCTCCTTTCTATATATCTTGAAATCGGGTGTTCACTAAGCATACTGATATAATTTGTCAATGGGTTTGGTATATTTCGCAATTTAAGACTATAATTCAGCAAATTATGAATATAAAATTATACAACCAAAAAAGGGAAGAAATAGGGCAGATGAGATTGCCTAAAGAGATTTTTGAGGTTCCGATTAACCATGATTTGGTTCACCAAGTGGCTGTCTCTCAGATTTCCAACAAGAGGCAGAAAACAGCCAAAACAAAAGACCGAAGCGAAGTTCGAGGTGGCGGGAGAAAGCCCTGGCGCCAAAAAGGAACAGGCAGGGCGCGGCACGGGTCAACTCGTTCGCCTTTATGGAAGGGCGGAGGAGTGACTTTCGGTCCGCTATCGGAAAAGGTATTTAAAAAAGCGATTCCCAAGAAAATGAGGAGAAAGGCCTTGTTTATGGTTTTGTCCGCAAAAGCAAAAGGTAATTTTCTTTTTGTTCTTAATAATTTAAATATTGAAAAACCCAAAACAAAGACAATGGCGGATATTTTGGATAAATTTTTTGAAAAAAAATCTGGCTTGGTTGTTTTGCCTTCAATGGAGAAAAATATAATTTTGGCTAGCCGGAATATACCGAAAGCGGAAACAATTCAGGCAAGGGATTTGAATGTTCTGGATTTGCTTAATCATAAATATCTGTTGATGCCGAGAGAGGCGATAAAAGTGATAGAGAATACTTTCTTGAAATAATAAATTTCCAATATTTATTTAATTTCCAACAAAACGCAGAAAATAGTTATTGGAAAATAGAAATCTAAACCTGTTGCGTGATAATTTTCGTTGCGAAAATTGAATATTTGATGGCGAAAATTTGATAGAATGAGGAGGTTTGCCAGGTGGCAAGCCGACGAGTTATAGCAAATTTGTAGCCCAAATATTCAATTTGCAGCAGATTTATTATTACGCGACAGGTTTATGGTAATAGAAATTAGAAAACGGAAAATAGAAAACTATCTAATTTCTTATTTCTATTTTCTATTATCAATTTCTAATTTTCATCAACTAATTTCAGTTATTATGTCTTTTCTTGATTTTTTAAGGAAAAAAGAAATACAGAAAAAGAGCAAAAAGCCGGCGGAAAAGGTAGAGAAAGAACAGCCGGCAATAAAATCTTCGCCTAAAAAAGAAGAGTCTGTTTTAGCTATAGCCGCCAGAAAAAAGAAAAAAGAAATTCCAGAAACAGCTTGTATGGTTTTGGATTTTCCTCATGTTACAGAAAAATCAACGGAAGCGGAGAAACAAAACAAGTATGTTTTCCGAGTCTTGCCAAAATCCAATAAATATGAGATAAAAAGGGCGATTGAGGAATTATACGGAGTTGATGTTTTGGGCGTAAGAGTGGTGAATGTTCCGAAGAAAAAGAGGCGAGTAGGGAGAAGCATTGGCTGGAGAAAAGGATATAAGAAAGCGATTGTCAAACTTGGCGCAGGGCAGAAGATTGAGATAATGCCGAGATGACGAGAATTATGAATTACGAATCACGAATTAAGAATTATGAATTTCGTCGTCAGTTCGTTTCCATAATTCATAGTTCATAATTCAACATTAATTATCATGATAAGCAAAAAAACGGAAAAAATAATTTCAAACAAGGAACCTGAGAAGGGATTGATAGTTTCTCTCAAACAAAGAGCTGGCAGGGGAAATTCAGGCAGGATAAGCGTCCGGCATAAAGGAGGCGGAGTGAAAAAACTTTACCGGCTGGTTGATTTCGGCCAGGCAAAAAAAAACGTTGCAGGGAAAGCGCTTGCCATTGAATACGATCCCTACAGGAATGCTTTTATAATGCTTTTGGAATACGGAGATAAGGAAAGATTTTATCAATTGGCGCCTCACGGGATAAAAGAGGGAGATGAAATAATTTGTTCTGACATCGGAGATATTAAAATTGGCAATCGGATGAGGATAAAAAATATTCCCATAGGGACTTTGGTTTATAATGTTGAGCTTTATCCTGATGGAGGCGGGAAGATAGTAAGATCTGCCGGAGCCGGCGCTCGGGTTTTGGCTCATGAAGGAAATTATGCCAATTTACAAATGCCTTCAGGGGAGGTTAGAAGAGTTTTTCAGAATTGTTTTGCAAGCATAGGAACAATATCTCATCCTGAATGCAAATATGAACAAGTAGGAAAAGCCGGGACCAGCCGTTTGATGGGGATAAGGCCGTCTGTAAGGGGAAAAGCGATGAATCCCTGCGATCATCCGCACGGAGGAGGAGAAGGAAACACTCCGATCGGCATGCCGCATCCGAAAACGCCCTGGGGAAAATTAGCGCGTGGAGGGAAAACAAGAAGAAAATCCTGGACAGATAAAATGATTATTTCAAGGAGAGTAAAGAAGTGATAATGACGGAAATTAGTTGATAGAAAATAGAAATTGGAAATTACCCTCACCTTTTTCCTCCCCCTCGGTGGAGGGGGGAGGATTGAGGAGGGGGAACTCGGTAGTTTTCTATTTTCCAATAACTGTTTTCCAATTTTATTATGGCGAGAAGTTCAAAAAAAGGACCATATATAGATGAAAGATTGATAAAGAAATTGAGCAGATTGAGGGCCGGAGACAAGACTCTTATTAAGACATGGTCAAGAAGCTGTTCAATAGCGCCTGAAATGGTTGGCTATACATTCGGGGTGCATAATGGGAAACAGTTTATAGCTGTTTATATAACCGAAGATATGGTGGGACATAAGTTAGGCGAATTTTCTCCAACTGTTAAATTCGGGAGACACGGAGGAAAGATGCAGAAAGAATTGGAACAAAAAGCGGCGGAAAAAGAGACAGGAAAAATTGAAGCGAGTAAAAAAGAAGAAGTGAAAAAGTAAAGTGTCGCTTCGCGATGATATATATTTTACGTATTATGTCCTTTGCTAAGCTTAACACAAACTTGTGTTAAGCTTAGCAAAGGACATAATCCGTATGCCTAAATTTTGCATTTTTCGCTTTTGCATTTTTAGTTTCTAATATTATGGAAATAAAAGCAAAATTAAATTACTTAAGGATAGCGCCGAGAAAAGTGCGATTGGTGGCTAATATGATAAGAGGGAAAAAAGCGCAGGCCGCTTTGTCTCTTTTGGATTTTGTCGTCAAAAGGCCTGGTCTTCCGATTATGAAGCTTCTAAGTTCGGCGATTGCCAATGCCCATAATAATTTCCATATTGAACCGGAAAATTTATTCATATCAAAAATTACGGTTGATGAGGGCCCTATGCATAAAAGATGGATGCCGAGAGCCAGAGGCGTGGCAGGGCCGATACATAAAAAAACATCGCATATCACTTTAATTTTAGAAGAAGTCGGCGGGAAAATTCCGTCTTCGCCAATACTTCGGAAGGCGAAGCAAGAATTGAAAGCGGAAAGCGTAGGAACGAACAAGGAAGAAAAAACAGAGAAAATAATTGTAAAAGAAAATCCGAAATTTAAATCGATTGACAGGAACGAAAAATTAAGAACAAAACCAACAACGGGGATTAAAAAAATGTTTAGGAGAAAGGTAATAGGATAAATCAAAAATTAAAAATCAAAATGGAAAATGACAAATCAAAATGTTAAAATTTTCCCCCCCTCAATCTTCCCCTCTGATGGTCAAGGGGGGGTCCACGCGGTATTTTAACATTTTATATCGTCATTTTGATATTTACATTTTAATTTTTTTATGGCGCACAAGGTTCATCCGAAATCATACAGAATAAGAGGAATGGCTGATTGGGGGTCGCGAGGTTTTTATAAAAACCAGCCGGTTTGGCTTGAAGAAGATTTCAGGATAAGAGAATTTTTAAATAAAAAACTCGCTAAAATAGGAATAGAAAAAGTTGATATTGAGAGATTTCCCGGGAAAATAAATGTTATTATTTTTAGCGCCAGACCGGGGCTTATTATAGGCAGAGGAGGGGAAGGAGCTGAATTGTTAAAAAAAGAGTTAGACAAAAAAGTGTTTGGGAAATTAACTTTCGGCCAGATATTAAGAAAATCAATAGAAAAACCACTTGAAATTGGAGAAAAAAGAAAGGCAAACCGAAAAGATTCAACTGAAGGGAAAAAAGAAATAAAGATTGAAATTAGAGAAGTAAAAAACCCTTGGATATCAGCGAATTTGGCTGGTCAGTGGATAGCCCAGCAGATTGAAAAAAGAATACCGTTCAGGAAAACGATAAAACAAGGGCTTTCAAAAATTATAGCGGCTAAGGGAGCGCAGGGCGGCAGAATTGAGGTTTCGGGCCGGTTGGACGGCAAAGAAATTGCCAGAAGAGAGTGGCTTGGGTTAGGGCAAATGCCCCGCCAAACTATAAGGGCAGATATTGATTATGCGAGAGTTGAGGCCCATTGCACATATGGGGCAATAGGAATAAAGGTATGGATATATAAAGGCGAACGATTTGATTGAATTTTTAATTTTATGAATAATGATTTAATGATTAAATTTTAAAACCGAACCCGTCGTCGTCATTAAAAATTAAGTCATTTAGAAATTATTTAAAAATTAAAAATTCGAAATTTAAAATTCGTTATTATGGCTATATTAATGCCGAGAAAAGTTAAGCATAGAAAATGGCACAAGGGATCGTCAAGAGGAATTGAGACAAGGGCCACTGAAATTTCTTTCGGGAGTTTTGGGCTTAAATGCTTGAGTACTAAATGGATTACAGCCAGACAATTAGAGGCGGCGAGAAGGATTATAATCAGGTATCTTAAAAAAGGCGGAAAGCTCTGGATTAGAATTTTTCCGGACAAGCCGGTGACCAAAAAAGGAACAGAAGTTCCTATGGGAAGCGGAAAAGGCGCTGTTGATCATTATGTTTTTCCATTAAAGCCGGGAAGGATTTTATTTGAGCTGGAGGGCGTGCCGGAGGACCAAGCCAGAGAGGCGTTCAGATACGCAGGAGACAAATTACCCATTAAAACGAAATTTATTAAAAAATAATTGCCGTATGAAAATAACCGAATTGAATCAAAAAACAAAAGAGGAGCTTAAAAAAACGGCTTCTGATTTGAAAGAAAAGATCAGGCAGTTCCGTTTTGATTTGTCTTCCGGAAAAGTGAAAAATGTGAAAAGCATAAGAGCGGCGAGGAAAGATGTCGCGAGGATACTTACTATTATGAATTTAAAAAATTCTTCTTCCGTTAAGTCTACAGAGGGTGGCAGTTTTTAATCCTTAAAACCGAATTGAATTATGAATTAGGAATTACGAATTTTGTGCGGTAAGCCGGTTTTCTTGATTCATAATTCATTATTCATAATTCAAGTTTTATGTCAAAGAAACAACTTATAGGAAAAATTATATCCGACAAGATGCAGAAAACAGTCGTGGTTGAAGTTGAGCGAATGAAGGAGCATCCGAAATACAAGAGAAGATATAAAACGCACAAAAAATATAAAGCCCATAGCGAGAAAGGCGAATTTAAATTAGGAGACACGGTTATGATTGAGGAGTGCAGGCCGATTAGCAAAGATAAGAGATGGAGAGTGATAAAAATAATTTGACGACGGAAATTAGTTGATAGAAACTGGAAATTGGATAGTTTTCTATTTTCCGTTTTCTAATTTCTATTACCATAAACCCGTTGCGTAATAATAAATCTGCTGCTTTGCTATAACTCGTCGGCTTGCCACTTGGCAAACCTCCTCATTCTATCAAATTTTCGCCATCAAATATTTAATTTTCGCAACGAAAATTATCACGCAACAGGTTTAGATTTCTATTTTCCAATAACTATTTTCCAATTTTTACTTATGATTCAGCCAAGAACAATGTTAAAAGTAGCGGATAATACAGGAGCAAGGGTAATCCAATGCATCCGTGTTTTGGGCGGGAGTTTGAAAAAATATGGCCGCATTGGAGATATAATTGTCGGCGCGGTAAAAGAAGCCGATCCGAGAAGGATTGTTAAGAAACACGAAGTAGTAAAAGCGGTTATTATCAGGCAGAGAAAATCTTTCAGAAGGCGAGACGGCTCTTATATCCGTTTTGACGATAATGCTGTCGTTATCATAGACGCCAATAAAAAGCCGAGGGGCGGAAGAGTTTCCGGGCCAATGGCAAGAGAAATAAAAGAAAAGGGTTTTGATGAAATAGCCGCCATGGCAACCGATCTTATTTAATTTATCTATATGAAAATACATAAAGGAGATACGGTTTTAATAATTTCCGGAAAAGACCGACTGAAAAAAGGAAAGGTTGTTAGGGTGTTTCCGAAAGTTGGGAAAATTATCGTTGAGGCTGTAAATTTGAGAAAAAAACATGTGAAGCCGAAAAGAAGCGGGGAAAAAGGCCAGGTGGCGGAAATCTCTTTGCCGATTTCTGTTTCAAGCGCAAAGGTTGTCTGTCAGAAATGCGGAATAGCGGTAAGGATTGGATATAAAATAGAAGGGGAGAAAAAATATAGAGTTTGTAAAAAGTGCGGAGGAGAGCTGTGAAATTTTTAATTTTATAATTTTTCTGGATGCCGCAACAGACTCCCCGAGGCTGATTTTATAAATAATGATTTAATGTTTTAATTTTTAAACCGGCTCGTCGTCATTAAAAATTGGAAATTAAAAATTCGTTATTATGCATTTATTAGAAAAATATCACAAAGAGGTTGTGCCTGCTATGCAGAAGAAGTTTGGCTATAAAAGCGCGATGGCTGTCCCGAGAATAAGAAAGGTTGTTGTGAATACCGGATTCGGCAGATTCGTGGCAGGTAAGACCTCTGACGAGCAGAAGAAATTTTATGAGCCGGTTTTAGCGGATATGTCTTTGATTTGCGGACAAAAAGCGGTTGTGACAAAAGCTAAAAAATCAATAGCAAGTTTTAAGACAAGAGAGGGGATGCCGATTGGCGCGATGGCCACCTTAAGAGGAAAAAAAATGTATGATCTTTTGGAAAAAGTTATTAATATCGCTTTACCGAGGTCGCGCGATTTCCGCGGGCTGGACAAGAAGTCGTTTGACGAAAAAGGAAATATGACCATATCAATTAAAGAGCATACTATTTTTCCTGAAATATTTTCTGAAAGAATAAAATCTATTTTCGGTTTTCAAATGACAGTGGTCGTCAATGCAAAAAACAAGGAACAAGGCATAGAACTATTGAAATTAATGGATTTTCCTATTAAGATATAGAAACGGGAACTATCTGCATCAATCCGTTTAATCCGTGTAAATCCGTGGATATGATAAACCTGTGGCGTAATAATCTTTCTGCTACAATTTGTAATTTCGGCTCCGAAAAACAACTCGCTCGTCGGCATACTTTCATTCTTCAGTATGCCTTCTCGCGATTTGTTTTTCTCGCTCAAAATTACTTCATTTCGCCACGAAAGATTATCACGCCGCAGGTTTATAAAAATTATTATGGCAACGCAAGCTCAAATCGCGAAATCATTAAAAAAGCCGAAAT
>MHMF01000032.1 GCA_001821475.1 Candidatus Nealsonbacteria bacterium RIFCSPLOWO2_01_FULL_38_120 | reverse complement strand
AGACGCATTCTTTGTTTTTCTGTAATAATCCATCCATCTCAACCTTTGCCTGGCTTCTTTTGATATATCAGGCATAGAAGCTAAGGCTGATGCGCCTGGTAAAATATATATGAGATTCATAGTAACACCACTATACATTCCTTTCATAATTAGGTGTAGAGGTGTTACCTATGTATCTCATCTTTTGCATAGCGGAACTTCCATAATTGAATACCATCCTTCGTCCCGCCATCAATTGAGGGCGGGGCTACGGAAGGGTTATTCTCCTTCGTAAGGCGAAGGAAAACAAAAAAACAGAGCGTTGCTCTGTCTCTTAATATTGATATGGCCGCTAATCAGATATAGATTATTCACTACCCACCAACATTAGCGTCATTCTGTGCTCTTTGGGATCTATTGAGATGATTTGGAAATTGTATTTTTCGCCGATTTTCAGGGTTTCTCCCATATTTTTCTGGGAATCAAATCCGGAGACATGGCACAAACCCTGGATATTTTTTGCGATTTTAACAAAAGCGCCGAAAGGATTTATCTTTACCACTTCACCTTTAACCGTGTCTTCTTTTTTATAATCATTTTCAATGCTTTTCCACGGGTCTTCTTTTAGCGCTTTCAATGAAAGCGAAATTTTGTTATTTGAAATGTCAATTATTTTTGCTTTTACTTTCTGACCCACTTTTACAACTTCAGACGGATTGTCAATCAATTGCCAATCAAGTTCAGAAATGTGAATTAAGCCCTCAAGAGAGCTGGCTGTTTCTTCGCCTTCGTCCGAAACATTGTCTTTTGATTTGATTTTTGTATTATCGGCAGAGGATGAAAATTTAATAAATGCTCCGAAATCCACTACGCCCGTGATTTCTCCCTCAACGATATCTCCTATATTATAGTTTTTTAGCGCTTCTTTTATTTTTCCGCTTTCTTTGGCTTTTTCAGAGAGTATGAGTTTTTCTTCTTGCGGGTCAATGTCAAAAATTCTTAATTCCATTTCTTTGCCCACGAATTTTTGGAGTGCTTTCAATATTTTCTGGCTATCCCCATTTTCCACTTTTGGGTAATTGACGGGAGATAATTGCGAAACAGGCAGAAAAGCCGGAATGCCGGAAACTTCGGCAAGCAAACCGCCCTTATTGGCGCCTAAAATTCTGACTGAAACATTTTCATTATTATTTCTTTTTTGAGCAAGGTCTTCCCATGCTATTTCTTTGCCTGCTTTTGTAAGGGAAAGCTCTGTGTATCCGTCGTCGTTTTCAGTATCAACCACTTTAGCGAAAAAAATATCGCCTGCTTTGCAGTTTTTCAATTTTTCTTTCGCTTCATAAAATTCCCGTCCGTAAATTATACCCGCGCCTCTTGGTCCCAAATCCAAAAAAACAGAGGCTTTGCCTTTGTTCACGACTTCACCTCTTGCGATTTCGCCGACTCTCAATGGTTTCGGATAATTTTCTTTATCAATAGTTTTTTCCATAAGATGTAAAATATATTTTGTTTATATCACGGAGATTTTTATAATGCAATAGTTTTTTCATCGTAGTAGATTTCCTACGATCGTAGATTTTTTACTACGATGAAAAATTAAAAATTTTTGCGAAAAGTTGAATCGTATTTTTGGTTATGATATAATAAAATAAAAGCGAATTTAAAACTTAAAATGAAAAATGTAAAATCAAGGTATTAATTATGGACGGGGAATGCCCCTGTCATAATTGATAATATATATTGTCGCGAAGCGACACATTAGTTTTACATTTTTCGTTTTACGCTTTGAGTTTTTATGAATATCAATTGGTATGGAGAAAATTGTTTTAAGATAGTTGCCCAGCCGATTAAAGACCCGGTTAATATTTTGATTGATCCGCCCAGCAAGGAGGGCAGTTTGCGTTCTCCGAGGCAGGAAGCAGATGTTTTGCTTTTCACGAATCCGGAAGCGGAAAAAAATGCGTTTGGCGCTTATTTTTGGGCTGGCGGTCCGGGAGAATATGATGTTAAGGAGATATATATGAGAGGCGTGAAGTCAGAGGCAAAGCCGGACAAAGCGGGAGCTGTTAAAAATAATACTATTTACACAATTGAGGCGGAAGATATAAAAATTTGCCATTTAGGATTGTTGGGAGAAAAAGAGCTTTCAACCGAACAGCTTGAGAAAATCGGGGAGGTTGATGTTTTAATGATTCCAGTCGGAGGAGGAAATTCTTTGGATAGCCAGCAAGCGGTTAAAATAATGTCGCAGATAGAGCCAAAAATAATTATTCCGATGAATTATAAAATCCCGCAGATAAGAACAGAGCTTGATGGGGTTGATAAATTTTTGAAGATATTGGGGATAAAGTCCTTGGAGGCCTTGCCGAAGTTGTCAATCAGGAAAAAAGATATTTCAAACGAGGAAGCGAAGGTGATAATATTGCAACCGTAACGAAAATTTTTAATTTCCAATTTTTAATTTTGTAAATAATGCTTTAATGATTAAATTTTTAAACCGAACCCGTCGTCATTAAAAATTTAGACATTTAGAAATTATTTAGAAATTAAAAATTCGTATTGTGGATTTCTTTAAAAAATTACAAAATTATCCAGAAAATGCCAAAAAGATAATACTTTGGGTAGCAGTTGTTGTAATTGGTTTGGCATTATCCGTTGTCTATATTTTTTATGTCCAAAGGAAAATGGCGGATTTCCAGGAGAAAGGATTTATGGAAGGCGCGGGTCTGCCTGCGATTGATGTTCAACCGTTGAGATTGGACATTCAGAATTTCTTGATAGATAATTTAGCCAGCGCAGACAAAGAAATGTAAAATGTAAATACCAAAAATATCAGTGTTATTATCGGATAATCACACTGCGGAGGTGAAAGTGATTGTTGAATAGATTAAATAAAAATGGCAAAAGAAAAAAACGAAAAACCAAACGAGGCAAAGAACGAAATGCAGGGCAATGTCGCTCCTATTATTAAGGGCGTTCAAGGCCGGGAAATATCGGCAGAAATGCGCGATTCATATATTGATTATGCAATGTCTGTAATTGTTTCCCGCGCGCTTCCTGACGCAAGAGATGGGCTAAAGCCGGTTCATCGCAGGATTTTATACGCAATGTATGAAGACGGCCTTACTCACGGAGCTAAATTCAGGAAATCCGCAACGGTAGTCGGGTCCACTTTGGGCCGTTATCATCCTCACGGCGACCAATCGGTTTATGACGCGGCAATCAGAATGGCGCAGGATTTTTCTTTGCGATATCCTTTAATACAAGGACAGGGAAATTTGGGCTCATTAGACGACCCTGGTGAATTCGCGGCAATGAGGTACACGGAAATGCGGCTTTCCAAAGTCGGGGAGGAAACATTAAAAGACATTGGCAAAAACACAGTTGATTTTCGGGAAAATTATGACGGCACGAGAAAAGAGCCGACTCTTTTGCCCTCTCCTCTTCCTCAGCTTTTGCTTAACGGCTCTCTTGGCATAGCTGTTGGAATGGCGACTAATATCCCGCCTCATAATCTTAGCGAGCTTTGCGACGCCTTGATATATTTAGTTGACAATCCCAAATCAGACACGGAAGACCTTTTTCAATTTGTCAAAGGCCCTGATTTTCCGACCGGCGGAGCGATTTACGGCAAAGACGACATACTTTCAGCTTATTCGCAGGGTAGAGGGCCTATTATGGTAAGAGGCGAAGTTGAAATAATTGAAAAAGAAAAAGACGGCAAACAACAGATAATAATAAAAGAAATTCCGTACCAGGTGCAGAAATCAGAGTTGGTTAAGCAATTTGCCAATCTTGTGCAAGAGAAAAAAATTGAAGGCATAAAAGACATCCGCGACGAATCAGACAAAGACGGCACCAGGATTGTAATGGACCTTCAGAAAGACGCTTATCCGAAAAAGGTTTTAAACCGGCTCTATAAATACACTGATTTGCAAAAGCCGTTTCACTTGAATATGCTTGCCTTGGTTGACGGATTGCAGCCAAGGGTTTTGTCTTTGGCCGAAGCATTGAGTTATTTTATTGCCCACCGCCAAGAGGTGGTAGCGAGGCGCGTGAAATACGATTTGGACAAAGCCAAAGAGCGGGCGCATATCTTGGAAGGTCTGCATAAATGCCTGGCAAACATAGACGAGGTGATTAGGATTATAAAATCATCGGAAAGCAGGGAGGATGCTCAGAATAATTTGATGAAAAGATTCGTTTTGACGGAAATTCAAGCGAACGCGATTTTGGAAACAAAATTAGCCGCGTTGGCAAAACTTGAACGGGCGAAAATTGAAGAAGAGCTGAAACAGCTTAAAACGAAAATAAAGGACTTGACGGAAATTCTGGCAAGCCCTAATAAAATAAAAGAAGTGGTAAGGGGCGAAATAGAAGAAGCGAAAAAAGGATTCGGCGATGCCAGAAGGACAAAAGTTTTCAGCCAGAAGGTCGGGGAAATAGCTGAGGAGGATTTGGTGCCTTTGGAGGAAACAATAATCACTTTGACGCAAGGAGGCTACATAAAAAGAATAAATCCGGAAACGTATAAAATCCAAAAAAGAGGGGGTAAGGGAATTATGGGCATGAAAACATTGCAAGACGATGTGGTTGAACATTTCTTGGATTGCCAGACCCACGATTCTCTGTTTTTCTTCACTGATTCGGGAAAAGTTTTTAGGACATTTGTCTATGAAATTCCGGAGGGAACAAGGGTGGCGCGAGGCCGCGGGCTTTTGAATTTTCTGGAAATTACTCCCCAGGACAAAATTTTGTCTTTGATAACTTTGGATAAAGAAGATGAGAAGACAGGAGTTAAGGATTTGGTGATGGTAACTCAAAATGGTATAATAAAACGGACGGCTTTGGAGGAATTTAAAAATGTAAGAAAATCAGGCTTAATAGCCATAAATCTCAGGCAAGGCGACTTTTTGAAAAAAGTGGCGAAAAGTTCCGGAGATAACGATATTATAATCGCCACGAAAAACGGCCAGTCAATAAAATTCAAAGAAAAAGAAATAAGGGAGATGGGCAGGGCAACTTCCGGCATTAGAGCGATTTCTTTAAAAAAAGGCGATATGGTTGTGGGAATGGACATCATCAGAGTTTCCAATAACCAATTACCAATAACCAATAAAAAGGAAAAAACGGATTTATATTTATTAGTGGTGACGGAAAATGGCTATGGGAAGAGGACGGATTTGAAAGAATATAGAATACAGGGCAGGGGAGGGAGCGGGATTAAAACAGCTAAAACCACTTCAAAAACCGGAGCGCTTGTGTTTTCAAAAATAGTTGGCGGAGACGAGGATGAGGATTTGATTGTTATTTCAAAACACGGACAGGTTATCAGGACAAAGGTTGCTTTAATTCCAAAAATCAGCCGGGCGACTCAAGGTGTCAGGATTATGCGGCTGGAAGAAGGAGACAAGGTGGCGTCAGCCGCTTGTATCTAACGAAACTCAAAACTCAAAGTTCAAAACTCAAAACTATAACCTTAAAGTTTAAAACTACCCCCTCCTTAATCCTCCCCTCCGATGGTCATCGGATGGAAGGAAGCGCGGGGAAGAAAATGGTTTTAAGGTTTTAAATTATGGTTTTGCGTTTTGAGTTTTGAATTTTGAGTTAAAAACATGGTTTTAGAAAAAGGACAAAGTGAATTTCTTAATCCGACGACAATCCTCAATGGGCTTGGTCTGAAGTCCAATATGCTTGCCGCAGAATTTGGATGCGGTTCCGGAGGTTTTGCAATTCCTTTGGCGAATATTTTGGAAGACGGGTTTGTTTTTGCCATTGACATTCAGACAGCTCCGCTCTCGGCTTTGAAAAGCAAAGCGATTTCAGAAAGGGTGAATAATATAAGAATCGTCCATTCTGATTTGGAAAAATCAAGGGGGTCGTCTTTGTCTGATTTGTATCTTGATTTGGTGCTTATCCCCAACCTGCTCTTTCAGGTTGCGGATAAAAGAGTTATAATATCAGAAGCAATCAGGATTTTGAAAAAACGCGGAAAATTAGCAATAATTGATTGGTCGCCG
>MHMF01000031.1 GCA_001821475.1 Candidatus Nealsonbacteria bacterium RIFCSPLOWO2_01_FULL_38_120 | reverse complement strand
AAGAAAAATTTAACGACCTATTAACTAATTATAATAGCTTATCATGACAGCTAAAATATCAAAAAAGTTTTCAGCGGACTTTGGCAAAAAGGAAAAAGTTTTAAATTATGCTTGCCAAACTTATCAGCTATCTCGACCCAATAAAGTGGGGCCAGTAATGGCCCTAATTAGAGAATGTCAGCCAAAAACAATAGATGAGTGGGAAAAATGGCATTTTGAAAAAGCATTTACCGAAAATAAAAGTCCCGTTAAAATAACCCCGGAAATTTTGAATGAAATAGGAGAACGTTTGTATGAAAAAATTACTGAAGTTGTAATCCCTGAATGGCAAAGTGCATTCAGGGAACTATCTTTAAAGGATTGCAAAGATTATATTTATAACTTAACAATAAATCGCGCTTACGACGGTTTTATTAGAGAAAAGTCAGTTGTAAATGATGGTTTGGTAAAACTTTTTCCAAAAGTAAAATTTGTCGAAAGCGAAAATGATCTTGATCATGCTGGAGATATAGATTATTTGGGTTTTATAGATAGTTTCGCTTTTGGAATACAAATAAAACCAATCACAGCAAAAGCAAATTTCGGAAATTATTCTGTATCGGAAAGAATGAAAAATAATTTTATTGATTTTGAGAAAAAATACAAAGGAAAGGTATTTATCGTTTTTAGTTTAGGCGGAGAAATAGGCAACAAGGAAATTTTGAAAGAAATTGAAACAGAAATAAAAAGATTGAAAAATTTAAAATTTTGATTTTATATGCCTTCGAAAGTTTTTTCAGCCGCGCCAGTGGGGCTTAGCGGACAGATAATTGAAGTTGAGACAGATGTCCATTACGGGCTCCGATGTTTTAATATTGTTGGACTGCCGGACAAATCAGTTGAAGAATCAAAAGAAAGAGTCGGCTCCGCTATAAAAAGCTCGCGATTTCAATCGCCTTTCCAACAGCCAGAAAGAATTTTAGTTAATCTAGCTCCGGCAGACCTAAAAAAAGAAGGAGCGCTCTATGATTTACCCATAGCCATCGGATATCTTTCCGCTTCCGGTCAAATAAAATTCAATCCCCAGAAAAAAGTAATAATAGGGGAGTTATCATTGGACGGAGTGTTAAGGCCCATAAAAGGAGTTCTGCCTTTAGCGCTTGCCGCCATAGAGCAGGATATGGAAGAAATAATCCTGCCTAAAGCAAACGCGGCCGAAGCCAGTTTAGTTTTGGCGGAAAACGCGGACAAGGAAAATAGTTTCAAAATAATAGCCATTAATTCTCTCAAAGAAGCTGTAAATTATCTGGAAGGAAAAATTATTATCGCTCCGTTTTCCGCCAGCCCTGAAATCTTCACGGAAAAGCCAAGTTATGGAGCGGACCTCGGTTGGATAAAAGGACAGGAAAGCGCCAAAAGAGCGTTAGAGATAGCCGCGGCCGGAGGACATAATATTTTAATGCAAGGCCCGCCCGGATCGGGCAAAAGCTTGCTGGCGAATAGTTTGCCGTCTATTTTACCCGAACTTTCCTTTAATGAATCCCTGGAAGTAACGAAAATTTACAGCATTGCCGGATTGTTGCCGGAAAAAAATCCTTTGATAAAAATCCGTCCTTTCCGCTCGCCTCATCATACGACTTCTGAAGTGGCGCTTATCGGCGGAGGAAATCCCCCAAAGCCAGGCGAGATAACGCTCTCCCACCGCGGAGTTTTATTTTTAGATGAATTTCCTGAATTTCACCGCGATGTTTTGGAATCGCTCCGCCAGCCGTTGGAGGACGGAAAAATTTCTATTTTGCGCTCCGGAAGCCATTTTACTTTTCCCTGCCGATTTATTTTAGCGGCTGCGGCAAATCCCTGCCCTTGCGGGTATTACAAAAACCCGGAAAGACATTGCCGTTGCATAGGTTCGCAAATTTCTATGTATAGAAGAAAATTATCCGGCCCGCTTATTGATAGAATTGATATTTTTATTGATGTGCCGAATTTAACATTTGAAAAACTTACCTCTATAGATGAAGAAAATACAAGCGAAAAGATAAAAAAAAGGGTTGTAAAGACGAGAAAAATTCAAACCGAAAGATTAAGGCAAGACAAAATTTTAATCAATTCTGAAATGCAGATTCCCCAGATAAAAAAATATTGTCAAATAGATTCAAGGGCGCAGAGCGTTTTGAAGCAATTCGTTGACTCCGGCAAACTTTCCGCACGGGGTTATCACAGGGTTTTGAAAATCGCCAGAACAATAGCCGACTTGGAGAATTCGGAAAATATCAGCTACGACAATCTGTCTGAAGCGCTTATGTACCGCGCGCATGAGGATTAAAACTTCAAATTTACGAACAAAAGCGGCGTAATTTTTACACGATCGTGTAAAAATTACGCCGCTTTTGTATTTAAATTTCTTTTGTTTTAAGCTAACTTAAAACAAACTATTTACTTTGGATTACGAAAGAACAGAGTGGTAAACGAAAACACATTTTCGCTTACTCCGACCGAGCGAGGAATTATATTAAATATAATTATGAGACGTATGCAAAGCATACGTCTCATAATTGTAGCAAATTTTCACTTTGAAGTTTGGAAAAAGGACCAAGAAAGCATTTCGCAATTCAAAGTAAGCAAGCTATTTGTTTTGCCATGTCAGATAAGCCCCGAGCGGGTATTTGCTTAAAAAATTTTTCGCGCCTCTTACTTCAAAATGCAAATGACAACCAGTGGCATTTCCTGTTTTTCCAATATAACCGATAATATCTCCGGCGCTTACTGTTTGGCCCGGCTGAACCAATATAGAGGATAAATGCCCATAATAAGTAACCACTCCGTTTGGGTGCAAAATTGTAATTCTTTTCCCGCCAATTGCTATAAGCCCTGTTCTTTGAATTATTCCTCCGGCAGTAGCTATTATCGGCTTGCCGCAACTATTGCCTATGTCAACAGCGTTATATGTATGGAGGGTTTGGGTTATTTTACCCTCGCAAGGAACCATAAAATACGAATCGGCCAAAGGAGCTAAAACCGGCTGAACCGCTTTTGCGGGCATTTTTCCATTTGGTATAATTAGCAAGTCCCCGATAAAAATATCGCCCTCATTAGACATACCATTAAAAGCAACTATTTCCTCTGTCTTTCCTTTATATGTTTCAGCAATATCGCTCAATGTATCGCCTTTTTGAACCATATACAGCGCCCCGGAAACAGGAAGAATAATCAGGCGCTGGTCTTGTTTTACGATAGACCCTTTGGTTAAATTATTCGCCCACAAAATAGTGTCTACGGAAATACTGAACTTTTCCGCTATGGAAGAAAAAGTATCCCCCTCCCCCACAATATACTCAATCGCCTCTTTGCGCTCCTGCCCGTTTACTTCCGAGTTGCCCAGCAAGTCGCCCAAAATTTGAGCATTCACTGTCATAGGAGGGGTTATTGCTACCGCGCTATTTGATTGGACTAAAACCATTTCAGGCGATTCCCTGATAAAATTTTTAACTGATTCGGCGAATAAATCCTGCGAAATATATTTTGATCCCAAATCGGCCGTCAAATTTTCGGCTGATAATTTTCCAGCAGAACCGCTGCTGAAAAGCCCGACGATCACAGCGAATATTAAAAAAGCCCCCGCATAGAAAATAGGGGACTCGCCTATACTAAAACTTCGGCGGGCAGGCTTAAAAATAAATTTTTTACCATAGCTCTGCTCTTTTTTATCGCCAGACTTTAATTGCCAAGATATTATCTTGGTTTTAATAGCCGTAAATCTATCCGCTAAAAATTTTAACAAGTAAAATTTAGAAATAAATTTAATTCTCGTGAGCTGTTAAGCCCTCAAGACTATTAAAAAAACCTTCGCTCAAAGGTAATATTATTCCCGTACTTTGAATTGCGAAATGCTTTCTTGGTCCCTTTTTTAAATTTCAGAGCGAAAATTTGCTACAATTATGAGGCATATGCAAAGCATACGCTGAATAATTGTAGCAAATTTGCAGCTGAAATTTGGAGAAAAGCCCAGGAAACTCTTTTTTTATTTGGCATTTTGCAATTCAAGTTTTATAGGGCTATATTTCTATCATACAAAACTGAAAAGAATTGTCAATGTTCTTTTCCACAGGCGCTGATTTTGTGCTAAAATCAAACAATGAAACTATCCTATCGGGAAGACATCCGAAACGTTCTAAAAAAATCAGGGGCAAAGCCGTCAAAACGGTTTGGCCAGAATTTTTTAACAAGCGAAAAAAAAATAAAAGAAATAGTTGAAGCGGCTAATATAAAGCCTGATGATATTGTGATAGAAATCGGGCCTGGCGTTGGCAATCTAACTCAAGAATTGGCAAAAAAAGCAAAAAAAATTATTGCCATAGAAAAAGATGGAAATATGGTGAAAATCATAAAAGAAACATTGAAAGATTATAAAAATACGGAAATCATCCAAGCCGACATCCTAAAAATCAACACTACGGGAGCATGTCCCGTAACTCCCGATATTATTAGCGATAAATACAAGGTTGTGGCAAATTTGCCGTTTTATATTGCCACCGCGATTATCAAAAAATTTATAGAAGCTAAAAACCAGCCCGAGTTGATGATTTTAACCGTCCAAAAAGAGGTTGGCCAGAGAATTTGCGCCAGCCCTCCCAATATGAGTTTGTTGGCAATTTCCGTCCAATTTTATGCCGAAGCAAAAATTATTTCGTATATCCCGAAAAAATTATTCTGGCCCAGTCCAAAAGTTGATTCCGCTATCATTATAGTAAAGCCACGGATTGACACGGATATTAAACAGATTAACACAGATATTAAACGAACGGATACGGACATTAAACAAGCTAATAAAGATTTATTTTTTAAAATTGTTAAAGCGGGATTTTCCCAACCAAGAAAACAGCTTGCCAATAATTTAACGAAAAATTTGAACTTAAATCCGTTAGTCGGAATAGAATTAGATAAAAAGCAAATAGAAGGGTGGCTCTTGAAAAACAGCATAAAACCCTGCCAGAGGGCGGAAACCCTATCCCTTGAAAACTGGATTTCCCTTGCTAAAAGTTTGCCGTATTGAAAATTTACCGCAATCAATACATTAAGATCAACACAATATAACCAGTCAACATAATAAATTTTCTAAATATACTTTGAGTTGCGAAATGTTCAATAAGAAGCGGGTTTCAGGTCTTTTCTCCAAATTTCAGCTACAAATTTGAAGAAAAGACCGAGAAAGCATTTCGCAATTCAAAGATATTTATTTATTTTTTTCTGACCTGTATTTTAATATGCAGGTCTTTTAATTGTTGTTCAGTCACAAGAGACGGGGCATTCATCATTAAATCCCGGCTGTCTCCTGTCTTCGGGAAAGCGATTACTTCCCGGATATTGGGCTCGTTTAAGTTTAGAGATAAAAATCTATCCAAACCCCACGCTATTCCTCCATGGGGCGGAGCGCCATACTTAAACGCCTCCAGCATATGGCCAAATTTTTCTTTAATTTCGCTTTTTCTATAGTCCATAACTTCAAAGACAGATTCAAGCGCTTCTGGTCTATGATTCCTAATGCTTCCTCCTCCGATTTCAAAACCATTCAAAACAATATCGTACTGGGTTGTAAGAATATTTTTAATATTCTTCTTTTCTAAAAGATCTTCCATAAATTCCGGCTTGGGAGCTGAAAAAGGATTATGAGTGAATGTCCATTTCCCTTCATTGTCTTTTTCAAAAAACGGAAAATCAACAACCCAGCAAAAAGCCAGCAAATCAGGATCTTTTTTATCTTTCCTTATATCCGGCCTATCTATATTGTATTTTTCCATCGCCTCTTTATAGTTTAGCCGCGGGAAAGGAATTTCCTGAATTTTTTTTGTCGGAAAAATCGTTCTGGAAATATTAATCAAAAGCCGCTCTGTTATTTCCATAACATCTTCCCGCTCCACAAAAGACATTTCCAAATCAAGCTGGGTAAATTCCGCCTGCCTGTCAGCTCTCGGGTCTTCATCCCTGAAACAGCGCGCTATCTGAAAATATTTTTCTAATCCGGCAACCATTAAAAGCTGTTTGTATTGTTGGGGCGATTGGGGCAAAGCGTAAAAATTTTCCGGCTGGAGCCGGGAAGGAACTAAAAAATCCCGAGCGCCTTCTGGCGTTGATTTTGTTAAAATCGGCGTTTCAATTTCAATAAATCCCTCTTTTTTAAGAAAGCTCCTGATAAAATATAAGACCTCCTGCCGCGCAATTAAATTTTTTTTAAGCCGCCCCCTTCTTAAGTCAAGGTATCTGTATTTCAGCCGCTTTTCTTCATTTATTTCATAACCGTCGCTATCAATGGTAAAAGGCAATGTCTCTGCATTAGAAAAGACCTCAATTTTTTGAGCCTCCAATTCAATCTTTCCTGTCGCCAGATTCGGGTTTTGCATTCTTTCAGGCCTTTCTTTCACAACGCCCGAAATCGCAACTACCCATTCTGGCCGAATTTCTTTTGCAAAATCATAGACATCTTCTTGTTGAGGCGAAACAACAACCTGCAAAATTCCGCTTTTATCCCTTAAGTCAATAAACAAAATCTTGCCATGAGACCTTATTGTATCCACCCAGCCCGAAATCGAAATCTCTTTCCCGATATTTTTTATTGTTTCCTCGTTATAAATTCTCTTTTCCATAATATTTATAATTTTATTTTACCACAAAACAATCAGCTCTTTATTATTATTCTACTGGTAATATGCGGGACTTCTTTCTTAAAATAATCTTTGACATCTTTCCAATTTATCTTGAAAGAAGTTTCCGTATTTGGATCGTTTTCAGCGTCCTCAAAATATACTAAACTTTTTAAAATATGATGATAGTCGTGAGCGACTAACGGGTATTGCGCTTTAAGCCGTTTAATTAAATTTTCTAACGGCTCAATGTTTTTCGCGCACCAATAAAGATCAAAAAAATCTCTTTTTTTTCCTCTCTGGGAAATAGCGATAATTTTCATCACCGCAATATCTGTCCGATGAAGAATTCTGATTGAACCGTATTGGATAAAATTTTGTTTCGGGACAAAAAACGGATACGCGATAAAACTTACTTTCGCGCCGAATAATTCGCCGTAAACAGTGTTTACTTCTCCAAAACTTGTCCGCCAATTTTTATTGTTTATAAAATTAGCAAGCACAGATTCAGAATTGAATTCGGATTTTGCGGTGAAAAAATCCAAATCAACCGATCTGCGATGTCTGGATTGTAAACCAAGCGCTGTTCCGCCCGCAAGATACCAGCCAGACCCATCAAGCCACCTTTGCTCCGATAAAAAAACAAATGCTTTTTTGGTTTTCAAGGGCAAAATATCTAAATTTAATTCTATTTTATTTTTAAAAGCAATGTCCATAAATTTTTTGTTTTGGGCGTCAATGCGCGAGATTTCGCGACAACGCTTTTTAATAACGCCCTATCATAGAAATTATACATCCATCTCACTTCTTTATCTCTGCCGAAATCCAAAATTCGCTCAATAATGTATTTAGCGTGTTTTTTAACATCTATATTCCTCGGATCAACATCCCAAAATAAGACTTGCCTGAATTTCATATATCTTAATTTTACCTTAATTACGAGCTGAATTCAAGGACTTAATCATACATTCCTGCTATTTCTTTTTTGTAATTATCCCCAATGATTGCTCTCCTTAATTTTAAAGTCGGAGTCATTTCTTCTTTTTCCTGGGAAAATTCCCGAGAGATCAGCCGGAATTTTTTTATTTTTTCGTAATCAGAAAAATTTTCGTTAATCGTTTCAATTTTTTCTTTGAATAATTTATTTAAAATTTCGTTTCCAACAAGATTCTCCCGATTCTCTGACAATAAATTTTTCTCCTTCAAAAAATCTTGAATTTTCTCCCAATCAGGAACAACCAGAGCGGACACAAATTTCCTGTTATTGCCGATAATCATTGACTGAGAAATAAAACAATCATTATTTAATTCTCTTTCAATAACCTCCGGCCAGATATTTTTGCCCATAGACAAAACAATCATTTCTTTTTTTCTGCCAATAATTGTTAAAAAACCTTCCTCGTTAATAAAACCAAGATCGCCGGTGTGAAACCAGCCGCGCGGATCAATGGCGTTTTGGGTCTCTTCATAGTTGTTAAAATAACCCTTCATCACATTAGGTCCCCTGACTAAAATTTCTTTATCTCCTGAAATTTTTACATCAACTCCTGAAATCGGCTTGCCGACTGTGCCAAACATAAAACTGTCTTTTTTATTAACGGAAATTACCGGAGATGTTTCTGTAAGTCCATAGCCCTCTAAAATTAAAATCCCGATTTTCATAAAAAACTTGGCGATCTTTTTATCCAAAGATGCCCCGCCTGAAACAGCCAAACGCAAATTGCCGCCAAGCTTGCCCTTGATTTTTTTGAAGACTAAAACATCAGCCAAAATATGGGACAAACTTTTTCTTTTTTGTTTAAGCGCCCAAAAGAAAATAATTTTTTTGAGCCCTTCTAATTTGCGGGTGTTATTCCAAATCCCTTCATAAAATTTTTCAAATATCCGCGGCACGGCGATTAAAACAGTCGGCTTCACTTCTGAAAGATCTAAAAGAAGTGTTTTTGCGCTTTCGGCGTAGGCGATAGTTGCGCCTGAAAGCAGGGGAATATAATAACCGCAAAGCCGTTCCAAGATATGAGAAAGCGGCAAAAAAGAAAGAAAAATATCGTCCGGCTCCACTGGCACCGCTAACTTTACCGCTCCTATATTGCTTAAAAAATTATTATGGGAAAGCTCTACGCCCTTCGGCAGTCCAGTAGTGCCAGAAGTATAAACAATGGAACAAATATCGTCCGACTGAAGCGCCACAGGCCTTAATTTATTTTCGCCAGCTTGCGCAAACAATTCGTTATAATTTATCGCTTCTTTTCTCAATTTATCTTTATTTTCTTTTTTTATTTCGTCTAAAAAAATAATATTCCGCAAAAAAGGAAGATTATTTTGAATCGGGATTATTTTTTCCAGCAAGTCATCGCTGGAAATTATTAAAATTTCCGATTGAGAATGATTTAAAATATATTCTATTATCTTGGGGCACAAAACAATATGCAGGGGCACAGAAATTACTCCCATTGACATTATTGCCAAATCAAACATTGCCCATTCCGGCCTGTTCTCTGATAAAATAGCGATTTTGCCTCCCCTTTTAATCCCCAACTGTGAAATTCCAAACGCCAAAACCCGGATATTTTCAGCCGCCTCCTTGTATTTAATCGGACAATACAAACCGTTCTTTTTGTAAAGAAATGTTGTTTTCTCGGGAAACATTTCCGCTGTTTTAAAAAATACTTCCGGAATAGTATTAGCCATAATATTTAGGGAGCATCTCCAGCGCTATCGGCACGGGAAATACCCCCGCTATATCGTTCCCATATTATTTACTTTACCATAAATTTGTGAATATGCGTATTTACTGCATCAATTGGTCTAACCGGGCTAATTAATACAGAAACTCTCCCTGCAATGGTGTGCCATTGCAGGGCTTTTTTATTCTCATATATACTTTGAATTACGAAATGCCAAATAAAAAAAGAATTTCTTGGTCTTTTCTCCAAATTTCAGCTGCAAATTTGCTATAATTACGAAGGGAGGGAGGAGTAAACGA
>MHMF01000030.1 GCA_001821475.1 Candidatus Nealsonbacteria bacterium RIFCSPLOWO2_01_FULL_38_120 | reverse complement strand
TTTAATTGGCAATATAATATAAAGCCATTTAATATAAACACCAAAATAAATATCTCAAAATATTTGATTGGAGAAAAAAAATGCGAGAGCGCTTTTTCCAGAATGGAAAAAAATGTTCTGCCCAAAAAAAGCATTCTGAATTTTTACAGCCGAGCGAAATATATTGATTTTATGACAACTTGCGAATCATATTATCCAGATAAAACAGCTGATTACGCCAAAAGAGGGATTGGAGCGATTAAAGAAGGCGCCACAATCAGGCCTGCTTTTGTAAGAGGCTGGCTCTTTCTCAGCGGATTTAATACTGTCTTGATAGATATTGAACAGGATATAGATAAAAAAGTGGAACTTGTAAAAGCCGGCGAGAACTATCTTAAAAAAGCGGAGCTATTGGCGCCAAAACGTCAGGAAGTTTTTATTGAATGGTTCAAATACGCTTTTACTTCAGACAGGTTTGACCTATTAAAAGAAAAAGCCCAGAAATGCATTGACACCAACCCAGACACAGGCGACTGTTATTGGTATAGGGCGCTAGCTGAACTAACGGTAAGGAATTTAGAACAAGGAGAAAAATATCTTACGCTCGCTGAAATGAGAAGATACGACAGCGGCTCTTTTATTTCAATTAGCCAGCTTGAAAAAGCCCATAGTATTGCCGGAAGCTACCAAGAATTAGTTGTTGTCTATCAAAAACTAATCGCTTTAAAGCCAGAAGAACCCCAATACCACGCCTCATTGGCTTTTACATACAGGGAACTTGGCAAATTCAAAGAAGCGAGGAGCGAGGCGATGAAAGTATTGGAGTTGCAACCGGAAGCAAAAGATATGGTGCAGGAATTTTTGAAAACTCTACCGTTGAGATAAAATTGAGATAAAATTGAGATAAATTGAGATAAATGAAGATAAATTATTTTTATGGAACTTAATGATTTAGAAATCTATAAAATAGCTAAAGAAATTTCTTCAGATAGCTGGAATGTTTACAAAGAATTTGATTGGCAAACAAAAAAAATTATAGGCGATCAATTTATTACCGCCGTTGATTCTGTCGGCGCAAATATCGCTGAAGGATTTGGGAGGTTTCACTATTTAGACAGAAATAAATTCAACTATAATGCTCGTGGCTCCCTAATTGAATCTTTGCACTGGCTAAATCTTTTATATGAAAGAAATAAAATTAGCGTTGATGTATATAATAATTTGAATCAAAACTTAAAAAAACTTTCAATAAAACTAAACAACTATATCACATCAACCAAAACCCTAAAAACCACATAACAATCCTATCTCAACTTATCTCAATCTATCTCAATTTTATCTCTATTTTATCTCTATTTATCTCTGTTCGTCTATCTCCAACTTATCTCAATCTATCTCCATTCTTTTATCTCCATTTATTTCCACCTATTTCAATTTATCTCCGTCTATCTCCGTTCGTTTATCTCAAACTAAAAAGCCCCGAAAGGGGCTTTTTAGTTTTTATCTCCAGTTTCTCGTCACAAGCAAGAAGCGAAGATTTTTCAAATCAGTTCTTTATTGCACTGGCCATGTCTCTGTATCCAAAGGAAGATTCAAGACCAAATTGCCATCAGTCCAGTCATTGCTACTTGACGCCGAAGTATCAGAATGTGAAACAGCGGAATTATCAGACCAAATTACATTTCTGGCCACATCATTAGCATCGGCTGAATCAACTAATGCAACAATTCCACTTGTTATCTCCACATAGCTATTGGTTGTATGAGTCGCGCTTTCAGCAGGAAGATTGATAGTAAATGAATCCTGTTTGCTTGTGCTGTAAGTGAATCCATTGGGTGTGGCATACAGGCTGTAAGTGTACTCTGACCCGGCTGGGATTGTCTCCTCATAGCCATCGTCAAAGGTTAGAATCAATCCAGCTGTTGTATCTGCTTCAACTACGCTGGCGCTTCCTTCAACAGATGCTCCGCTGGCATTCTGGATTGTCACTGATGTGCTGGTCAGGTTAGTTGAGCCGCGATAGAATTTGAAGTTATTCAAGGTAAGAGTGCTTGTTCCAGCCGAATCGTTCCAGCCCAAAGTGAATTTCAACTGTTTCAAGATAACCGATCCCTTAGAATCAGCGGCTACTTTGAAGCTGTAAACCTTGCTATTGCTACCATTAGACAGAGCTGTAGTATTGGTCAAATTGACTTCGCTGAAAGTCGGAATTGACTGGAAGACATACAGGGTATTAGCCGCTCTGTCGCCAGTAACATTAGTCCCGGTATATTCTACCCCTTTGCTGTTGTACGCCTTGACTAAATCAAGAGTAACTTTAGCGTCAACGGCTGAAGTTGAAGCAGTAGCGCTCGGCTGAGATAATATCAAGTCCACAGTAAGTGTCTTGGTAGTATTCGCCGGCACTGCTATATTCAAGCCAGTAAAGTAGGCTGTAGTGTTGGTTGCCGTGTCAAACGATCTTGATCCCAAAACAGTGCTTCCGTCTTTCAGAACAGCGCCAATTAATGCCGCAGAAATAGCGGCGCTACCTACTTTAGCTTTCAATTCTGTAATGTTGTAAGCATCGTTGGTGGCAGTCATCTTGAATTTAGCCGCTGTAATCTGCTTATAGGTACTGGCCGCGACATCAGCCGCGCTGCTTCCAGAAACAATCTGCGCCACAGGAGTATCTCCCGCGATAGCGGTCACTAATGTGCCAGAAGCGAATACAATAACTTGGCCTGCAACATCAGTCGCGCTAGCCGCTGTCGCGCCTGACTTTACAGTCGTTCCGCTAATAGTCATTTCTGACATAGCGGCGGCGCCGGCATCAATAGTAGAGGCTATATCAGCATAAACAATAACATCCATTGTCTGTCCTGCGGTCAAGGTCTTATTGATTGACCAGTTGTTTCCAGCGTTAGCGCTTGATACGGTTGACTTAACAGTGGTATTGGTGCCTCCGTAAGAAACATAAAGATTTGATAAATCAGATGCCGCGCTAAAAGTGCCGCTATTATAACTTGTGTTGTCAAACTCAACAGTGATTGTGCTCAATAGGATATCTTCTGTTGTTCCTGATGTTAGAGTAAACTGAGCTATTTTCGCGTTCGTCAAAGGAGGAACCATTGTTTGATTTGTGTAAGCGGTGTACTTTGATAAAGTCAAAGAACCGGTCGCGACAGTAACAGCGTTTCCATCCTGAGTTGCCGCTGGAACATCAACGCTTGTTGAGGAAACCATTCCCAAAGCATTAGAAGAACCCACTAACATTCTTACAGTAAGAGTGTCGTCTGTCTCCATCGCGATAGCGCTATCGCTTGTGTTCACCGCGTAAACATCGGTTACCACTTCCAAAGTTACAGGACTGCCCGGCTCAACAATTAATGAAGAACCAAGATTAAAGGTAGTTCCCGTTCCATCAAGAGTGGTCTTATCAGCATCTATATTTGTAGTACTTCCAATCTGGACTCCGTTAGCCATTAATTTGCCATTCCTCATTTTCGCGACCGCTTCATCGCCGCTGTCAGAATCTGTCCATTTTATTTCAAACGCCAAGCTCTCAATCTTAACTTTTTCACCAGCCGCTGTTATTTTATATTTCGCCAAAGTTATAGCTGGAGCGCCGTTAACCACATTTCCGGCCGGAGAATCATCTGTTTTCGCGACAGTGATTGTCCCGGAAGATACTGATTGAATTCCGGCTGTGCCGTCATCAACAGTATAAGTGGTGCCTCCTGCTGAAACTGGCAGAACATCAGCGTTATATTGGCTGTCAGTGAAATTCGCGTCAGCCGCGTTTCTTAAAGAAAACTTAAAGTTCCTTGAAGAACCGCCGATAATATCAGCCATAACCTTGATTGTTCTCGCTCCTGTTTCAATCTTTACGGGAGAAGCGGATAAATCAAATGTGATATATCCGGTTGAATCAAGATTCGCCACAGCCGAGCCCGCTTGAATTCCGTCAACATAAAGCCGGAAATTCTGAAGGTCGCTGTAAGTTATCGTGCCGATTTCCCTTAAGCTCAAGCGATTAAAATAAACAGATCTTGTACTTATGGTAACAATATTCTGCCAAACAGTGTAATCATTTTGCGGAGTTACATCAGCTGTGCTCGGAGTGCTGGTGGTGTTAAAATCAACAGTAGCCAATGTGCCGTCAGCAATAGTCATTAAATTGCTCGTAATCGGAAAAGTTCCATTAACTGAAGAACCGTTGCTTGTAATATCTGTTGCGGCCGCAATGCTAACTCCCACTGTCTGTCCGCTTGTGCTGGCTGCAATATCAGCCTTTACAGTGATTGTCTTTGTGCCCCCGGCCGGGATTGTAACAAGCCCTGTGCTGTCGTTAAAAGTAATTACAGTTGTGGACACGCTTGCCGCGTCAGTAAGCCGCTTTGAACCCTCAAACAAATATGTGTTTGCAAGAGTTGTATCAGCTGAAATTCCAGTTCTCTTTAATTTCAATCCTGTGACTTTAACTTCAGCGTTATCTCCATTAGAAAGAGTTATTTTCGCCAAAGGCGCCACTGATTGGGTATCAACTAAAGTGCCAGAAGCCGGATTATCTGATGCTAAATATATATTCAAACCAGCTCCTGTTGGGACTGTCGGGGTTGTTGGGGTTGTTGGAGTTGTTGGAGTTGTTGGGGTAGTCGGGGTGGTTGGGGTGGTTGGGGTCGCGCCAATCATTGTATTCAATTTAGCTCTGGTTTTCGCTCCAACAAAGCCGGTGCCTGCTGTTAACCCGATTGTGGTTAAAACATCAGAAGCGTATTTTTCTTGAAATTTAACAACAGCCGCCTTGGTTAAAGCGCCAAAGTAGGTTGTTTCACTCCCTGAAGAACCAACGCCTGAAGCCGCCACTTGCGTGTCAGCGGAAGAATTCAATATAATCTGCAAACATTTCACATCGTTTCCCGTAGAACCCTGCGAGAGATTTGTAGTAAAAGAAGTAATCGCGCAACCTGAAACAGCCGGCGTGGTAGCGCCTCCCACAGTGGCTAATTGGCTCTGCAAGGCCGATAATTGAGCTAACAAAGCGTTTATTTGCGCTTGTAGCTCATCAGCCGTGACAGCCCCAGCGCCGCCGGGTCCGGCAATCATCACTACCGTTGTTAACGCGGTTGCGATTGCTATAATCTTTTTCATTTTCTATTATTTTTTATTTTCCCTATTTGAATATCATTTATAAAAGATACTCATCTAGGTTTATTTTTTTTGTTATTTATTATTTTTCGACCTTTGTGTTTTACCGTTATTCGACATAACGGTTCAATCAAACTCGCTTTCAGCAGAATTTATCCCGCCCTCTAAGCTCGTAGAATATATCATTAACTTAATTCAAAGATTAAATCTTTAAATTAGTTCTTGCCAAATTCGACAGGCATAGAGGGCGGGATAAACTAAATCCTGCTGTTGGCGAAGCAGATTTGCAAAACATTATTTCATTCTACTATATCTATTCTACTGTCAACTGTGGAAAAAGTAGGATTTTTTCTAATGCAGAGGAATAATCACCTGTCTCGTAATCCGCCTTTATTTCCCCTATTGCAATTTGACCATTCTCGTTTAATGACTGGCTTTCTAAATCCTTTATTTGATTTTCAATTATTTGAGCTAATGCACTATCAAGTTCTTTATTTTCCCCTATCTCCACTCCAAGCGATTTGACTTCCTCAACCTTGTTTTCTATATTTTTAACACTATCCGCAATGTCCTTTACCGCGTATTTGCTCGCGCTTCCTGGTTTAGTCAAACTTTCAGCTGCTTTTGACACGCTTGCCTGAAGTTCGTTAATCGCAGAAGCTAAATTCTTTACTGTATTATTTCTCGCTATTTTTGTCAACTCGTCTAACCGCCTGTTAACCAATTCAATATTATATTTAACTTCGCCATTTTGAGGAACAAATACTGATTCTCCCCTTTCCGTTACTTTTTTTAACGGGAAAAGAATGTCTCCGGGCAGAGAAATATGAGCTAATCCAAATAATCCCGCAAAAATCAATAAGACAAATGTTCCGCTAAAAGCCAATTTGTGCTGGAAAATAAAGCTCTCTCCTTTCCATAATCCCTTCACAAAATCGCCAAAAGATAGTCCAACTTCCCTGCCCCCGCCAACTTCCTTCACCCCCAACCCACTCCCAAATCCCTTCAAAATCGTATTTTTAGCTAAAATCACCCATTCTTGGTCGGGCTTAATTTGTTTTAGTCTTTGAATTTTAGCTATGAGTTCTTTTTCAGTCATTTTTGATGATTTTACGCCTATTTGCGTCTATTAGTATTATGACGGAAAACTCCCCTTTTTATTACACCTTTCTTAATAACTACGGGATATGCTCCCATAGAATTACGCTTCGTGGCGCTCAAACTCTTTTTTGAGCGATTTAATCGCCCTATGCAATGCCACCCTTATCGTTCCCTCTGGCTTGCTTAATATATTAGATATTTCCGGAATAGATAAGTCATCAAGATAATGCCAAATAATCATTTCCTGATATTCATTTTTTAACCCAGTCAAAGCTGTCCTAATCATACATAGGTCAGATGAAAACTCTACTCTTTCTTTTATGTCAGCCCTTGGGTCAATTACTGACGCGAAATCAGTTGAAACAAACTGCGCCTTGCTTTTTTCCCTATAATGGTCAACCACAATATTGCGGGCAACTTGATAAAGAAACGCTTGAGGATTCTCAATAACAGCTGGATTATCGTGATTATCCTGAAATTTGCGCCAACAGCGCGTAAATACCTCTGAAGACAAATCCTCGGCTGTTTCCATAGAATTAACTTTCAAAAAAATAAAACGGTATATTTTATCAATATACTTATCGTAAATTTGGCTAAATTCCTCTTGTTGTTTTGTATTGTCCATCATCTAATATGGCGAGGACATTCCTCGTCATAATTATGACGAGGAATGTCCTCGCCATATTATTATGTCCTATCAAAATTATATTTGTCCTATCATTAAACCTTCAAACGGTAAAATGTCTCGTTCCTCTCCCCTACTCTTTCAACTATTTTTAGTTTCAGCAATTTATCAAAATCCCGACGCAAAGTTCTTTTTGAAATATCAGGGAGAATTTCTTTTATCTCCCAGACCTGGACCCTGCCTCTTTCTTTTAAGAAATCAAGAATTTTTTCTTTTCTTGAGTCCAGCTCATTATTTTCCGTCCATTCTTTTAATGCGACAATCTCTTGCTTTTTATTTGCATTATCGCCTTGCCGAACCTGTTCTTTAATATCGCCAACGGTTTCTTTTTCCTGCCATTCAAAAACGCTTCTTGTTTTTAAAATTTCCGCTTGGCTATTTAAAAAAGCTAAATCTTTTTCAAAATCACTTTTTATCTTATCATACTTTTCTTCAATCTCCAAAATATCAAAATATCCAAGCCAATTCTGCCATTTGACAACCTCAAAATATTTTTTAAGAATATTAAAATTTTTTTCCAATTCAAAAACGACTTTCTCTTTAATAGAGACATCTGTTAAAAAAAATCTGGTATGAGCGCCTTTAACGCATACTTCCCAAACAGCTAACGATTTCAAAACCTCGTCAGCCGCTTCCCTGATTTTATACCTCAACGGTTCCTTTTTTGGAAAAAGAAGAGTAATTTTGTATATTTTGTTAGTAAGCTCAACTATATTTCTGTCTTCCATATTTTTTATTATTATATGCAATTTGGCCCTAAATGTAAAGCCAATCCCCAAAAAATTTCCTGAAAATAGTTATTGGAAAATAGTAATAGAAATTAGAAAATGGAAAACAATCCGAGCTCCCCTCCGATGGTCATCGGAGGGGAGGAAGGGTGAGGGTAGTCCAGTTTCTATCAACTAATTTCCATCGTTAAATACTTTGAATTGCAAAATGCCAAATAAAAAAACGAATTTCCTGGTCTTTTCTCCAAATTTCAGCTACAAATTCGCTATAACTCGTAAGCATATCCATCGGATATGCTTTCTCGTTCTATCAAATTTTCGCTCTGAAATTTGGAAAAAGGACCAAGAAAGCATTTCGTAATTCAAAGTAAATAGCTTACGGCTCCAATGAGTACAGTTTTAATCTCGCCATTGGTCCTTCGTCGCTAAAATTCAAGGCAAAATAAACATAGCCGTCTTTGCTTATTGAAAGAGACCCGATGAACGCTCCTTCTGAGACTGAAACACTGCCAACGCTATGCCCGTCATCAGGGCTTAAAATATCAATCCTGTAAAAATCAGGAACCATGCCCGGCCCATTTTGCTGTTGTTTATAAATCGTCTTGACAAGAAAAATATTGCCTTCGCTGTCAGAAATTGGCTGACTGTTAATTGACACATTTTCTTCAATTGCTGTCTGCCAGACAATATTCCCCCGCGAATCAAAAACCTTTAAATCAGAGCGAGGATAATAATAATAAATCCCGCCCGCCTCAACTCCAAAAACAGACCAGCTATCCGCAATCGCAAAAAACCCGTCCCGAAAATTTACAGGATTAAACATTTGCCCCCAATCAAAATAATTTTGCCCCATTAACGATCCATCTCCGGAATTGAAGATATAGAGAATTCTCCTTGTGCCAAAAGCGCCCGAAATGCCAGAAACAATATAAACATTGCCATCATCTCCAATTGTCGGACCACTTGCCGAATAATCCGATCTCTCTTCCCATTTAAGTTCGCCGTCAGAAGAATAACGCCTTAACAATCCGTTTTCGCTGTCTGATCCTTGCCAAATAATATAAACAAAGCCGTCTTTACCTATTGCCGGGCCGGCAAAAGGAGAGCCGCCCCTTGGCCCTCCTTCTTTTACCCATCTTTCAGTTCCGTCCGGCTTAAGCGAATAAAATTTATCCACAGAAGAATAATTTGTAAAATAAATATTGCCGGCTTCGTCCTGCGCTACTCCGGAAATCATACCTATATCGTCGCTATAATATCTCCATTTTTCCGCTCCGCTTTCCGTGTCCAAAGCGATAAGCCCGGCAGAAAACGAGGAAAAATAAATCGCATTGGTGTCAGCGGACATTGAAAGCGATATAATCGGGCTTCCCAAATCCGCTGACTCCCATTTTGAAATCCCGTTATGATTAAAAGCGTATATTTTTCCCCATCCGCCAACTCCGCCCTCTCCAACCTCGCCCGCTCCATAAAGAACAACGCCGTCAGACCTGATTAGCGGCTGGCTTACTGTCATCATCCTGCTTTGATTAAATAATCCTAAATCAGCAATTTCTCTTAATGTTCCGCTTTTTATTCCAACAGCGCTGGCCCTGCCTGTCCGCTGATTATTACCCTGAAATGTTTGCCAGACCGGCCCGCCTTGACTCGGCGAGGCAGGTTCTAAAACAACTGGCGCTAAAATCGTCTCGCCTTTTGAATTTATTGGACTCGGGCTTTCGTTAATTTGAAAATCAGCGCTATTATCGTTTGTGTCTAAGCCAAGCTCTTTTCTTTCAATGCTTTTCGCTGAAGGCGGATTCAAAGCCGGATTTGTTTCCGCAAAACAAGCAACTCCAAATCCGACTTTGTCTATAATATCAATATCCTCCCCGTCAGCAATTTTTTCTTGATTTTTCACGAGATAGATTGTATTTCCCAACGTAAGCGACCAAGCAATCTCCATATTAGCGATATTTTTCAAACCATCTCTTGCTTCTGTGTCAACAATAAGAAAAAAACCTTTGGAGGGAATTATCGCCTCTTCAAAAAAATGTTTTTTATAGAAACTTTTTCCCGTTGAGCAAGGCTCATCAGCGCTATGCTCTTGAATTGACCAGCCAGCTAACCCAATATCTGAATCGCCCGGATTGTAAAGTTCAACCCAATCATCATCGGCTCCGCCATTTCCTTCTACGCTGTCAATCTGAATTTCATTTATTAAGACCTTTTCCGGTAATTTAATTTCTGTAGAAATCGGTGTTTCTGGCAACCAGCCGCTTTCATTGTCAGCCGCATCTTTTGCGTTTATCTGAAAATAATAAATATAATTGTTTTTCCCCGTAAATTCCTTTCCTCCTGAATAGTTGGTTGGCGCGCCAGAAACTTTCTGATAATACTCTTCATTCCATTCGCCATCTTCCTCTTTTTTTCCCTCTTTCCATCTCAAGGAAAACCCGTCCATACCCGAAGGAGTAGTTGTTTCCAACGCCCTATCAGTTATCTGCCAGCCCACTTTGAAGACAAAATTGTTTTGCGTTTCTGCCAAACTAAAGACCACTTCCGGAGGAATCATATCTTTTTCCGGCTTTTCAATTGGCGAAATTTCCGGTTCAGGAATTTGAGATTCAATTGATTGGGACGAATTTCTATTTTTCGGCGTCGGATTCTGGACATTAAAATCATTTAGATTATTATCCGTGTCAAAATAGTTTGCGTCCGCTTCTGACCATTCCCTGCCCAAACTTTGTCCGGCTCCGGTATTTCCAGCCGGAGCTGTTTCAAAATCATTCGCCTCGCCCCAGCCCACCTTATCAACTATTTCTCTGTTTGGATTTTTCAAAACCAATAAATTATTCTCAGCTAAAGCCCCATTAATTAAAACATCAGCCATATAAACAAAAGAGGAATCCTCTCTCGCAATTAAAAAATATCCTTTTCCCGCTATCTTTTTTCCGCTAAATAAATTATTGGACGCGAATGATGAAAAATTCTCCGCTGATTTTGTCTTTTTCTGTAAATACCAGCCAGTCAAATCCTGCTCTTCGCTGTTTGGATTAAATAACTCCACAAATTCATCTTTCGGCCTCTCTACACCAGCTATCTGAACTTCAGAAATCAAAATTTTAGGATAACTCACGATAATTTCGCTTGTCCCTCTTCCTATAGACAAACTTGCCGCCTGCATTGAGGCGAGTAAAATTTGCCCTTGCCCCGTCTGTTCAACTGATTCATCTCCGCCATCTCCATTCTTTTCTATCTCGCCTTTTTCTCCCGCCTCTCCTCTTTCTCCCTTTTCACTCTCTCCATTATTGCCACTAAATACCATAACTTGTCCTACCCCGTTTTGATTCAACAAAATGGGCCCGCCATGCAATTCTCCCGCTAATTCCGCGACTTCTTGAGTCAAAACATCAATTTCTTCCGATATATCGTCAAGCATTTCCCGCATATCGCCTGCTGAGATTTGCCCTGCTGTCTGCGCCGCATCTTCAAGCTCTTCAAACAGATTGTTTGTTTTATTAACTGCCCCCTCTATTCCTGTCCCATCTCCGCTCCCCCCGCTTCCCCCACTTCCCTTATTTCCATTACTTAACTCCGATAAAAGCGAAGCCAAATTGATATCTAACGAATTTGCCTCGGAATCGCTAAAAATAGGCGACTCAGAAGAAACATTAGCTATAAGCGGATTTAATTTGGAAAAAATTGAACCGACATTACCCACAGCCGACCCAGCCTTCTCTCCTGTTTTTCCAAAATAATCAAATAATTTAGCAATGATCTTGTCCAAAGCCATCCCTGTTTCTTTTACCCATTCTTCAAAATTGTTTATCTGCCCCTCAATAAAACCTGTTTCCTTAACCGTAAAATCAGGCACCGGCTCATCAAATAAAACATCAATTCTCGGACCCCTTGTCCACTCATAATAAAAACCCGCTCCTACCCACACCTTTTTCGCCTCCCCATTTATCCTAACTATAAAAGGAGATATTTCAGATATCCCCCCCTCCCATTGAAGGCCAACCATAGGAAAGGGCGAATCAATGGTTTTGGAAGAATATATTTCCATTGCCACTTTGCCGGTCAAATTGTCCACAGGACGATAAGCAATAATATAGGGAAAAATAAAATTTCTCAATAACTTTCTGTTTGTGTAAGAACGATATAAACCCTTTATATTTCCACTACTTACCCTAATTTCGTTTTGGAATAGCCAATCAGCGACATAATCTTTTGCTTGAGAAACAGTCATTTTTTCAATTTCTTCAATAATAATGGACGGATCTTGAGTGATAATCAGGCAAGCGATTTTATATACCACATTAAACATTATTTTCCCGACAGCTGGGGGCATACTGAAAAATAAATAATCGGCAAATGTTTTTCTAGCTCCCATTTGAAGTAAGGCGAGTGTCGCTTCTTCTTCTAAATTATCGGCATTTTGCCATTTTTCATTAAACTTTTGGACAAGCGATTTTATTAAAACTGTTTCATCTAACTCTTTAAGTTTAAGCTTATCTTCAAATTTTACCGCTTCCAAGGGATCCATAGATTCTGAAGCGCCCATTGCAAGCTCCGGCAAAACCAAAAAACCTGCCACAAAAAGCAGGCAAAAAATAAATAAAAAATGTCTTTTCGCAATCCCCCGCATATATCCATAATATAGCGGGAGCATTTCCCGCTATAGTCATAACGAGGAATATTCCCGATATAATTTCTTTGAATTACAAAATGCCAAATAAAAAGAGAATTTCCTGATCTTTTCTCCAAATTTCAGCTGCAAATTTGCTGCAATTATTCGCCGTATGCTTTGCATATGCCTTATAATTGTATCAAATTTTCGCTCTGAAATTTGAAGAAAGGACCAAGAAAGCATTTCGTAATTCAAAGTATAGTTGGATTCTAACTTCTAACGCAACATTTTTGGCGCTTCGCGCCAAATATGTTGCGTTAGATTCTGGAATCAAACATAATTTATTTAATAGAAACCTTTTTTATGAAATTATTAAACTCTTCAACGCATTTATCTGAAAAAATATTGCCGGAGTCAAAAGAATACAGGGTCTGTCCTATTGGAATTTCAAAAAACATTTTTGTTATTTTATCTCCATTAAAATAAAATGTCCTAAGGCCATCTCTCCCGTTCACACTTAAGACATCGTATTTTAAATTTTCTGAATTATTATCCTGGCTTTTTACGCCCATAATCATATTTCTTATATACCCAGCGTCTGTCGGACCTTTAGATTCTAATAACCCGTATTTTATGACCTGAATATTTACAACACATCCTCCGTCTTTAATGCTTTGAAAAATAAGAGAGCCGTCTTCCTTTAGTTTTACGTCAGGGCTGCCAAAAGATATGCCATCTCCCCATGAATCTACAATCCAGCCCTCTGGAATATTAGCTGTAAGACCTGCTTTTTTATTTACCACAATTCTTCCGCTCAATGTTTCTTCAATCTTAAAATATTCAGATTTCATATACTCCGTCTCCCACAGCGCCCCTCCCCTAACATACTTTTCCCATCCTCGCCAAATAAAAAACCCTCCGATGGCGAGGATTAAAGCAATAACTGAAATTATAATAAATTTTTTATTAACAAACAGCCCTATGCCTTTATTTTTTATATCGCCCAAATTTCCCGCCATAAACAAAACAAAAATATTTCTGCCTGCCAATGGGACAAAAATATTTTTACTAAATAATTAACTGCCGCAAACTTGCGCTCGCAAAACTTCTAAAATTTAACAACCTAAAATTTATCAACTTAAAATTTAACAACTTAAAATTTATCAGATTATATAAATTTTATAAAAATACATTCCGCTTGTAAACCCCGCCCCCCGCGCATAACTTCATCGTAGTAAAATTCCTCCGATCGGAGGAATTTTACCACGATGAAAATTATAACAAAAATCAAAATACAACAAATAAAAATAAATAAAAAAAATAATGAAATCAGACATTGTAATAAAATAAAATGTAAGAATCCCGAGCGTTGTTTACATCCCTCCCTTCCTTTTTAGATGCCTTTAAGAAAAAAGTGTAAACAACGCGTCTAATTCTTACAAATAAAATTAAACCAAATTGAATATCTTTTTCAGATGAAGTTCATTATCAATTGATTCTAAAACGCAAAATCTTACATATTTTCTTAAGTCAAAAAATTCTATCACAAAATTTACCTCATTTTTACATTCATATGGGACAATAAGCGCGCTTTTTTGAAACTCATAGAAACCAATTTCTAATAATTTCCCCCTAAGAGCGTCTCTCCCCTTTCTTAATCTTTCAGGAATATCAAAAATTACCAGACGCCATTTCCCGTCCCACTTCGTTTTTTCTATTTTCATTTCATGAAAACGATAAGTGAGGGCTTTCAATTTTCCTTTCTCGGTCAAAACAGCTGTAACTGAACCATCTAGATTCCTATTCTTTGAAATTAATTTTGATCTGTAAAGTTCATTGATTTCTTCCCTTAATTTTTCCCTATCTATTTTATTCCATTCATAAGATATGCCTTTCAAAATTCTCCACTGACGAGTGGGAGTATAATAAAAACCAAGAGCAATTCCGCCGAATAAGAGCAATAAAATTTTCTTTTTTACTGATAACATTTTTTCTATTTTCCCATTGCAACAAACAATACGCCACTTATTTTTATTATATCAAATAATTTAATCGTAGTAAAATTCCTCCGATCGGAGGAATTTTACTACGATGAAATTTAGCTAATTCCTAATCAAAAGCCTAAAAAGGATTTTATTTTGGAGATTGGAACGGCTGAGACATTGCCAGAAGAATCAACGATATTCAAGCCGAGAAGCTCTCCTTTTATATTAAATAAGGGACTGCCTGTTAAATTTTTATCCTCGGAAATGTTTGTTTTTATATATTCCTGGTTAAACGATTTTACCATTCCTTCGCTTGCTGTTTTTGAAAAAACATCTTTTTCAAGCAAGTTGCCAAGTAAGAAAACGCGCTCTCCAAGTCTCAAGCTACTGAAATCGGCAAACCCGGCTGGAGTTAAATTTTCTCCTTTGATTTTAATTAAAGATAGATTTCCCTTCGCGTCTCTTTTTAAGACCTGCCCTTCAACCTCATCATTATTGATATAAAGAGAAAAGGCGCCTCCCTGCGGAATTGTCTCTGATAAAGCAACGACTAATCCATCAGAAGAAACAATAACCCCGGAGCTTATCATAAATTTTCCGGATTTAATCGCTGTTTTTATACTGATAAGATATTTTTCCGATTTTTCAATCGCGTCTTTGAGCGCGGTATTTTCCTGAACTACAATCTCGTTTTTTTCTGTGATATAAACAGGCGGCTGTTCCAGCCGGTATTTATAGAAAAGCGGACGTTCAATAAAATAAGGCCAGAGAATCTGATCGGCGAAAACTCCGCCCGCTATTCCGAAAACAAACGCGAAAACAATATTTTTTATATTTCTCAACATAAATAAATTCATCGTAATAAATTTCCTACGATCATGGAAAATTTACTACGATGAATTCAGGGTTAGATTTTCAAGATTTCGATTTCTTGCCGGGATTGCCAGGCGCCTTAACTATAATTTTTTTATCCTCTTCGTCCACTAAAATTTCCTGGCCATTTTTGACCTCGCCGGAAACAATCATCAAGGCCAATGGGTCCAAAACCTTTTTCTGGATAATCCTCTTTAGCGGTCTTGCCCCTAAATTAGGATCAAAACCTTCTTCGGCAAGTAATTCTTTAGCCTTTTCCGTAATCATTATTTTTATATCTTTTCCTGCCAACCGATCGCTTACCTTTTTCAGCTCCAACTCAACGATCTGCCTAATTTCCGGCTTTTCTAAATAATTAAAAATAATAATTTCATCGATTCTATTTAAAAATTCTGGCCTGAAATTATCCTTCAGAGATTCCATAACTTTTTCTTTCAGCGATTCCCTTTCCTCGCTTTTTTTATCGCCTAAAAATCCCAATGCCCCCATTTTTGCGATAAGTTCCGAACCAATATTTGAAGTCATTATCAAAATCGCGTTCTTAAATGAGGCTGTTCTACCCTTGGCGTCTGTCAAACGGCCGTCTTCTAAAATTTGAAGCAAGATATTAAAAACATCGGAATAGGCTTTTTCAATCTCGTCAAGCAAAATAACGCTATATGGCCTTCTCCTTATTTTATCAGTAAGTTGGCCTCCCTCTTCATAGCCGACATAGCCGGGCGGTGAGCCGATTATTTTGGAAACCGTGTGCTTTTCCATATATTCAGACATATCCAGCCGGACAAGGGCGTTCTCGTCGTTAAATAAAAATCCTGCCAAAGCCCTGGCTGTCTCTGTTTTTCCGACTCCGGTCGGACCCAAAAACATAAAAGAGCCAAGCGGCCTGTTCTCTTCTGAAATCCCGACCCTTGACCGTCGGATAGCGTTTGAAATCGCGACAATCGCCTCTTTTTGTCCAATAACTCTTTTTGCGATTATATCCTCCATTTTGCCTAACTTTTTCGCTTCTTCTTCAATCAGCCTGGTTACCGGAATTCCCGTCCATCGGGAAACAACCCGCGCCACATCCTCCTCGTCAACCTCTTCTTTCAAAATTTTATGCTCTTGCTGAATTCTGACCAATTTCTTTTCCAAATCGCTTATTTCCCTCAGGGACTCAGGAATTTTCCCGTATTTTATTTCCGCCACTTTTTGAAGATTCGCTTCTCTTTGGGCTATTTCTGATTGAAATGATAAATTATCAATTTCTTTTTTCAGATTCCTTATTTTCTGAATCAGCTCTTTTTCCGACTTCCATTTCATTTCAAAAGCGCCTGCTTTTTCTTGCAAATCAGCCAAAGCTCGATTTATAGTGAGCAATCTTTTTTTAGAATCCTTTTCTTTTTTTATCGCCTCCTTCTCAATTTCCAAGCGCTGAATTTCCCTGCGCAATCCGTCAAGCTCTGCTGGTTCTGACTCAATTTCCAAACGCAAAGCAGACATTGCTTCATCCATCAAGTCAACCGCTTTATCGGGCAGGAAACGGTCGGATATATAGCGAGAAGACAATTCAGCCGCTGCCACCAAGGCCAGATCTTTTATTCTTAATCCGTGATGCACTTCGTATTTTTCTTTTATGCCCCGCAAAATCGCGATAGCGTCTTTTATTGTCGGCTCCTGCACAAAAATCGGCTGAAACCTTCTTTCCAGGGCCGCATCTCTTTCTATGTATCTTTGGTATTCTTTAATTGTGGTGGCGCCGATGGCTCTCAAGTCCCCTTTTGCCAAAGCCGGCTTCAATAAATTTGAAGCGTCAATCGCGCCTTCTGCGGCGCCAGCCCCGACCAAGGTATGAAGCTCATCAATAAAAATAATATACTTGTCAGCTACTCTTTTTATTTCCTTAAGAAGCGCTTTTATCCTGTCCTCAAACTCGCCCCGGAATCTTGTACCAGCGACTATCGCTCCCAAATCCAAGCTGATTATTTCTTTATCTTTCAAACTTTCCGGCACTTCGCCTTTGACAATTCTTTGCGCCAAGCCCTCAACAACAGCTGTTTTCCCGACTCCTGCTTCCCCTATCAAAACCGGATTATTTTTTGTCCTTCGGGATAAAACCTGCATCAACCGCCTGATTTCGTCTTCCCTGCCCACAACCGGATCTAATTTTCCTTGCTTAGCAAGATCGGTAAGGTTAGAAGAATATTTTTCAATTACTTGATATTTTGATTCAGGCTCAGGGTCTGTAATTCTAGTTCCCCCACGAATCTGGGCAAGCATTTTCAAAACGGTTTCATAGTCCAGTTTGCCAAATTCCAAAGACGCCACGCCGCCATTGGATTTTAAAAAAGCCGCGTTATTCAAAATCTCATTGGCTTTTGTCTGAGAATCAAGCAGTCCCAAAAATAAATGTTCTACTGATATGAATTCGTCGCCCATTTTCATTGCCTCTTGTTTCGCTCTTTCCAAGACCTTTGCCATATCTTGGGTTAGATAAAATTGGCCGAATGTTTGCGGAGCCGCAATAACCGGAATCCTGCTTAACGCGCCGGCTGTTTTCTTTTTCAAATTTTCCACATCAGCCCCTAATTTTCTAAGCAATGCCAAAACAACGCTCTCGTCCTGGGAGAGCAATGCCAAAAGCAAATGCAAGGCGTCAATCTGTTGCTGGCCTCTTTCTTGGGCAAAGGACTGAGCCATCATCACCGCTTCTTGCGCTTTATTAGTAAAATTTGCTCCGTTCATAAAATTATTCTCCCCCACCCTTCCTCCCCTCCGATGACCATCGGAGGAGAATATTGAGGAGGAGGTTAGTGATTTATATAAATTAATTATAGCAAAAAAAAGCGCTCCTCGCAAGAAGCGCCCGCCGGCAAAGAACATCAGATAGATTACGAAAAGCTTTTATTTATCTTTTCAAAAGCCTTCCGAAATCTTCAATCGACGAAAAATACTTGTCCGCCTGACATTCCAAGCTTTTCATCGCCTTTTTAATCTTTCGCCCAGTCCTCTCCAATGCTTGTAAAATCATTACAATATCTTGCTGAGATAGACGCCTTTGGCATTTCTTTTCTTTTTTTATTCTTTTTCCCCCTTCAAGTGGAAATCAAAATCAGATGCTTCCTTCCTTCAGTTTATCAATAAGAAATTTAAGCTGGCATACTGCGCGAGTGAGCTTTATCATGTTTATCATGAGCTAATCTCATGATAAACATGATAAAAGAGAACGAGCCGAGGACCGAGCGAACGAGAGGCTGGGCGAGCGAGCGTCCGCCGACAACCACACCTCCGAACGCCTACTCTGTTCTCTCCCCAAGCGTAGCATCAACCGATAGTTCTTTTCCGCTCCGCAAAATTTTCAAAGAAACCCTATCTCCCGGATTATACTTTATTATAATCTTCGCCAAACTATTATCAATCGCGATTCTCTCTCCACTGAATTCCAAAATAATATCCCCTTCTTTTATGCCGGCTTTGTCTGCCGCTGAACCAGCGGTAATAGCCGGCTCTCCTGCCGAACCATTGGCAATTAAAACGCCGTAATCAACCGAAAGATTTTTTTCTTTTTTAATGTTATCGTTAATTAAAACATAGCGAACTCCCAAAAAAGGATAAACAATTTTTCCTAAATTCTTTATCTGTTCAACATCTTTTTTGGCTTTGTTTATGGGAATCGCAAAGCTAATGCTTTGGGCGCCGGAAGCCATAGCGGTATTTATGCCGATTACCTCTCCCTTTAAGTTCAAGAGCGGCCCTCCGGAATTGCCTTGGTTTATCGCCGCATCTGTTTGGATGATATCTTCCAATATTTCAGAAAAATTTTGTCCGGCCGAAGCGGTGATTGTTCTGCCCAGCCCGGAGATAACGCCGACTGAAACAGTGTTTCTGAACTCTCCCAATGCATTGCCAATAGCGATTACTGTCTGGCCGTTTTGAAGATTGTCAGAATCGCCGAACTGGACAATCGGAAAATAATCCAGAGTAAATCCGCCATCGCCGTCCAAAACTTTTTCCTTGTCTATTTTCAAGACAGCTAAATCCTGAACAGGGTCCAAAGCCAAAATTTTAGCTGGATATCTTTTCCCGTCGTTTGTTAGAATCGTATATTCCGCCTCCTTATCAAGCGCGACATGTTTATTTGTAAGCACTAATCCGTCTTTTGAAATAATAAAACCGGTGCCACCTCCGATTTCTTTCTTTTCAGTCCCGTTCTGCCGATATTGGGGAATTTGAAATTGAGGACCAAGGTCGCCGAAAGGATTATAATAATACTGCTCAAAAATAGGCATATCTTTTGAAACAATAACGCTTACAACCGCAGGCGAAACATTTTTAACCGCCGCAATAACCGCGTTTTCCTGAGATGTCTCTGGAATATATACTTGCGCCGGTTCCTGATTTGCGCTATCGGTTGAATTCAAACTTCCCAAATATTTTTCAATCTGGAAATAAGCTAAAATACCGCCGCCAGCTCCGGCGGAAAATCCAAAAACAGCGGAAATCAAAATAATCAAAACCACCCTGCCAAAGGCTTCTTTCCCGCTTTCGCTCATTTTAGGCATAGAAATTTTAATTTTCGGGATATTTATTTTTGGAAGTTCGTATAATGACATAGGAATTAATATTATTAAAATTATAATTTTATTTATTTATTTTTGTTTTTTTTGGATATGGTCCGAATTTATACTTAAAAATATCGGTCTTCACTGGTCCCAAGAAAACCATATGCGCTTCGCAAAAAAGATATTTTAAATAAACGCGAATCCAGCCGTCTTTTCTGAACCTTCTCATTGAAACAAAAGGAGCCGAGCTCCTTATAATCCCGTACATGGCTACTTTCGCCGCCTTTCTTATCAAATCATGATCTTCCGCTAATTTTATTTTCTCGTCAAACCCGCCCAATTCCTCAAAAAGTTTTTTTTCAATCAATATAGCTATGGCTCCGTGGGGTAGAATTTTTTCCAGAACAAGAATGGGAAAATTATAAAAAGCATCTGAAGCGAAACGATAAAGCGCTTTTCCCTCAATGGGTATAATACGAAACGAAGCGACATTTAATTTCCTTTTATTAAACTCTTTTATACTTTCTTCAAGAAATTTCTCAGGCAAAACAGCGTCCGCGTCAAGGAATAAAAGTGATTTGCCTTTTGCCGCCTTAGCGCCGCTATTTTTCCCTTTCGCTGGCAAACCGCCGCTTGTTATTCTGCATCCGTAATCAATTGCTATCTTTCTCGTGCAATCAGAAGAATTATTATCCGCAACGATAATCTCATAATCCCTAAACTCCTGTTTCTTTATGGACTTTAAAAGCCGAGCAATCCGCTCTTTTTCATTTAATGTCGGGATTATAATAGATAACGATGGGTATTGACAAGGCATCTTGGTTTTGCTATATAGAAAATAGTCGCTTATTGTTCTTTTGGATTATAGTTGCGGCACGGATCCGCAACCTCTATCACCCTCCTCCGAAGCCAGATTCTCTAACGAATCTGGCTTTATATTTGGACCTGATGAGCGTGCGCTACCGCGCACCCCATCGGGTCTCTTTTATTTTTCAGAATAATTTTCTCATTTCTTCCCATATCTTTGGCTTTGCCTGTTTTTCTCTCATCCAATAAGCCCATTCCGAACCCCATAAATAGAAACTATCCAATCCCGTTTTTTCCGCGAATTCCACATTTTTCTTAAATTGCTCCAAACTCATTGTTTTTTCTTGTTCGCTTAACGCTAAATTATCATATAAAAGTTTCGGTCCCCATGGTTCTGCCTGAAATTCAACGCAAAGGACTTTTTTGCGGAAAATCCATTTTATAATGTCTGCTTTGCGGGAATAAAAAATCGGCGGAAAAGGATAAGAAATATAATTATTCAACTCCTTAAACCAGACCTTTTGATACATTGTAATTCCGATTATATCTCCATAACGGCCGGCCTTGAACCAAAAAGGAACTTCTCCGCTCTCAGAAATCATTACAGGCCTTACATCTATTAATCTTACTAATTCAATTTCTTTTTTCAATAGCTCTTTATCAAATTTCGGGCATTCCCCGAACGGAAAAAACGGCTCGTTCTCAACCTGCCACGCCCAAATCGCGCTTGAATCTTTATATCTATCCACAATTTTTTCAATATATTTCAGTAATTCCTGATTCATAATTGCTGATTCATAATTCAAAGCCCACTCGGGCTCATGGCATTCAGGCCATCTCGGCGTTTTCCTGCCAACAACTAAGATTACTTTGGCCCCCCTCTCTTCGGCCGTCTTGATCTGCCAATCCAGATCGCTAAAATCATATTTTCCCTGTTTTTTTTCTATTAAATCCCAATAAGAAGCGATTCTTAAATTTCTAACATTTAAATCATCAAGCAAGGCTAAATAATTTTCTTTCCAATCCACTCCCAAATTTTGGGCTTGCTTTTGGGAAAAATTAACGCCCCAAACAATATCATTTTTATGGCTGTCAGGAAACCCGACAAACAAAAAAGCGAAAATCGCCAGACCCAAAGCCAAAAAACAAATCCCTAAAATTCTTAAAAATTTTTTCAT
>MHMF01000029.1 GCA_001821475.1 Candidatus Nealsonbacteria bacterium RIFCSPLOWO2_01_FULL_38_120 | reverse complement strand
CGCCGAAGGCGGGAATCCGAATTCGTTTGGAAAAATGGGGGGAAACCAGTGGGACGCGCTTCGCGCGTCCCACCTTCTGGCTTTGAAAAAGCCGTTGAGTTCCTTATTGGTGCCCGGGGTGGGACTCGAACCCACATGGGATTGCTCCCGCAACATTTTAAGTGTTGTACGTATGCCATTCCGTCACCCGGGCAAAATCAATCTTTTTTGAGGCCGGGATGGGAATTGCACCCATGTATATTGGTTTTGCAGACCAATGCCTTAGCTACTTGGCTACCCGGCCGTCTAAATTATTTTTATCTTATCATTTTTTTATTCTTTTTCAACTTCCTTTTTCCATTTACTCCTATATAACAGGAACATTTCCCGTTATCAATGTGATAGGAAATGTTCCCGGAAATATTGAGCGATAAAACAATCTATCAAGAATTTATGCGTTCGCATAAATTTACAACAGTGATAAAAAATACAGAAATCAACTTACTCACTATCTATACGATCGTATAGAATCTGAGTATCTATGCCTATAAAAAAATGACCGACAGATGTTAAATAAAAAAGGCGGCCTCGCTCCGAGAACCGCCGTCCGTGAAAAATTCAATCAGATTTTTTCGCCTCTTCCAATAATTCCTCCACTCTTGCCGCCCCGGCTGTAAGTTTCTCTTTTTTAAAAAATATTTTGGGGATAGGCCTTACCCTTAATCGCTTGTTTAATTTCTGCTGGATAAAATAAACCAGCTTGTTCAAGATTTCAAAAACCCGCTCTCTTTTATTATCGGGAATGACAGAGATGTAAACATTGACGTTAAATAGATCGTCCGACACCTCAACCCGTGTAATGGTCGCCAAAACGGACTCGGGAAACTCAACTTCGCGCAACAAAATATTGCTTAATTCGTCCCGTATTAAAGAATTTATCCGAAGCAAACGTTTGTTCACAAATTTTCGATTTTCAATTATCAATTATCAATGACTTAATTTTCAATTCTCCCCTGCCTTCTTCCTCCCCTCCGATGACCATCGGAGGGGAGGATTGAAGAAGGGATAGTTTGATAATTTAAAAATTAACAATTGATTGATAATTGAAAGTTGGTATTTGATAATTATTTATAACTCTCCTTTTCTTCTCTCTTCAACATACGCCTCCAAAAAACATCCTTCTTCTATGGCGATATTTCCCTCAAAAAGAATTCCGCACTCCGCTCCTTTCAAAACTTCATCAACCTCTTTTTTATTTTTCTGAAGCTGAACAATTTTGCCGGACCCGATTTTTTCTTTATTGCGAGAGATATCAACCAAATCCCCTTTTTTCACACGGCCGGAAACCACTTTTCCGCCAATAACCTGCCTATTTTTTTCTGTTTTGAAAACAGCTAAAATTTTAACGCTTCCCAAATTAACTTTTACTATATCTGGAGCGACTTTTTTCTCTAAAAGATGCCTAATCGCCTGGCTTAATTCGTAAATTATGTCAAAAATAATTATTATGATCTTTTCCCTGTCAATCATTTTTTGAGCGACTGGATTTGCTTTCACCCTGAATCCGATAATAGCGGCTTTGGCGCTCATCGCTAATTTTACATCTGATTCGCCTATATCTCCCGCGTCTGCTTTCAGAACATTTATCGTCACCTTTCCCTGCGGCAAAATTTTCAAAACCTGCTCTATCGCTTCAAGAGAACCAAGTACATCTACTTTCAAAATTAAATTCAAGACCTTTTTGTCTTGACTGGAGCCATCTTGTTGAAAAACAATCCTCTTCTTTTCTTTGATTTCTTTTTCCGCTTCGTCTATGTTATCAAAAACTTTTACTTCCTCGCCCACGCTCGGAACCGACTCAAACCCAATAATAATCGCGGGCATAGCAGGAAGCGCTTTTTTAATAGCAATGCCTTGAAAATTCTCCAAACCTTTTACCCGTCCCATGGCAGAAGACGATCCAACAACATCACCCACCTTTAATATTCCTTCCCGCAGAATAATAGTTGCCACAGGGCCTCTTTGGTGGTCTAAATATGACTCTATTACCAGTCCCTTGCCCGGCTTTGAAATATCTCCTGTTAAATTCTCCATTTCAGCGAGTAATAAAATCATTTCCAAAAGTTCTGGAATGCCTTTTTTTGTTTTCGCCGAGACCTCAATGGAAGGAATCTTTCCAGCCATTGATTCCACTAAAACATCCAGTCCCGCCAGTTCTCTTTTTATTTTTTCCGGGTTAGCTGTCGGCTTGTCTATTTTATTTATTGCCACAATCATCGGAATCCCTGCTTTTTTAATATGCCCCACAGCTTCCTTTGTTTGGGGCATCACCGCTTCGTCGCCAGCCACCACTAATATCGCTATATCTGCCACATCAGCTCCCCTTGCCCTCATCGCTGAAAACGCCTCATGCCCCGGAGTATCAATAAAAGTAATCTTTCTGCCTTTTTCTTCTATTTCATAAGCGCCTATATGCTGGGTAATGCCGCCTGATTCCATAGAAGTAATTTTAAAATCCTTAATCGCTTCCAAAAGGGAACTCTTGCCATGATCAACATGACCCAAAACGACCACCACAGGCGGTCTTATTTGGATATTCTTATCTTTATTTTTTGTCATATTTTTAAGAAGTAACTGCCATATCAATCGCTTTTTTTTCTTCGCTTGACAAGGCGTATTCAGAGCCGCTATTTTTTATCGGCTTCGCGTAGACTCTGTTTCCATCTCTACTATAGATACTTGTTATTACCACTCCGTCGCTATTCGCGTCAAGCAAGGCAACAGTGAAACTCTGGTCTCCGCCCTGCCCTGAAAAAGGATTATACCTTAAAACGCCTACTTTTTGCGTGAAAAATTTGCTTTGTTTTTTGAGCGCTTCCAACTCATCGGAAATTTTTTGAAACTTCTTTTTCAAATCGTCAAATTTTGCCAAAACTTCTTTTAAGTTTTCCGGCTCTTTTTTATTTTTATTAAAAATACCAAACATAAAACGAATTAAAACTCAAAATTATTATGTCGCCTCGCGATAATATATATAATCAACTATGCCGAAGAAATTGTTTGCGAAACAGAAGAAAAAAATGACGAAAGACAGGCGGAAAAATCATTAAAAGCGATGTGACTTCCGCCCCCTTTCCAGCTATAAACAATTGCCGGGGCGTACCAGCCCTGCTTTATTCCCTTCGCCGTCAAAAACTTCAATATCTGAAATATGGTCTATTCGCTTCAATTCAATATCCCGATAAAAATATCCAAAACTTCCTTGCAGATTATATGTCTGCCGCTTAATTACATCAAAAGCGCTGTCCTGATTTATCCGTATATCAACATTGATATTATCGTAATAATAAAAACTGACAGCTTGAGCTGTGTTGCAGAAAAAAATAACAGCGCAAATAAAAAAACTTTTCCACCTTGAACTACTAAATTCCTTCCAAACTGTTTTGTTTTCGGGCGAAAATTTGATAGAACGAGAAGGCTTATTAACGAAGCGATAAGCCGACGAATTATAGCAAATTTGCGGCTAAAACCAAAACACAAAGAGTTGAAGAAATTTCGCAACTCAAGGCAGTTATCCATATTTTTTAATTTTACAATAAAAATCCTTCCATTGCAAGGGAAATCTACGGCGAGGCGAAGGTCGCCTTCGCGAAACCTATCTGCGGACTTCGTCGCGCCGCAGATCCGCTTCGGCGGACCGAAAGGCGGTGTTTTTTGAACGAAGTTCTAACATTTTTTGACGAAAATCAGAATTCCGAATTTTAAAATCCAATCGCTCGGGCGGGCCCCATAGCAAATCTTTCTGCTTGCTACAGGGCAAACAAAAAGCAAGAATTTTTGTTTACCCAGTGGGGGAACGAAGTTTCTCCTTCGGGACCCGCCCTCGCTTTCCGATTCCAATTTTTTCCGCCGTCACCGAATTTCGTGCTAGTGAAACTGGCGCTCCGCGCTACTTAAATTTCATCACGCAAATCCGTTCTAAAAAAGTTTAGCTTAAATCTTTTTTTCTTTCTTCAAATTCTTTTTTATCAATCTCGCCTTTAGCGTAGCGTTCTTTCAGGATTTCAAGCGGAGACTTTTCGTGATTATGGGTTCCGCGAGATTGACTTGTAAGCCATTTGATAAGCGCGACAATGCCCGCGATTATTAAAACCCACCAAAGGATCATAAATATCCAGCCGAAACCGCCAAAAGGCGTAAATCCGAAGTTCATCATAGAATTATTTCCTTGATTAAGTTCCGAGGGAGACGACCACCCTCCCATCATCATTTGCATCATGGACATAAAGCCAGTTCCTTGCGACGGAAATGCGGCGGAAGTATCGCAACCACTCAAACGCTTGCCCATGACTACATGCATTTGCTCCTCGCCTTGTTCGCCCATCATCTGAATCATCATGTTATTCATTGCCTCATGGGAAGCTCCCATCATCTGACCCATAAAGTATTCACCGAGAGTCCCGAAATTGTCATCGGATAAATCCTTGCAAGCCAGCTCTTTAGTTTGGAGTTTTTCCCAAGCCGCTTTCCCTTCGGCTTCTTCACGGGCGGTATGGTCATCTGAAACTGTTGCGGTATTTCCCATCATGCCTTGCGCAAAAGAAAAGCTGGGAAGCAAGGCAAAACCGAAAACGAAAATAAAAATTGTGATGAAAAAGATTTTTTTTATAAGTTATTTCGCGTTATTGATAATATTTTGAATGATTTGATCAATTTCTTTTGGCCGCTCGCCCAAATCGGCTTGCGCGAAAAACTGCGGCAGAACAATCGGCCGCATGCCGGAAATAAAAGTTTGCTTGTCTTTGATATAAACATTTATCTTGCAGGGAAGGCAAAGACCGATTTTAATATCTTTATTCAAAAACTCGTTGGCAAACTTGGCGTTGCAAAACTCAACAATCTTAAACGGCTCTCGTTCAAACCCTTTCTCGGTTAAAGTTTTCTGGACATCATGAACATACAAAACCCGCATGCCGGCTTTGGTAATTTCGTCTTGTACGCTTTGAACCGTCTCATCAAAAGTTTTTATTGTAGTTGTTGTGTAATCAAATTCCATAATTTTTTGTTAAAATGTTAAAACTTTATCGCTTTCCTTGACCAAATTTGCTAAATCGCTCATGCGCCCCTCAACAACTCCATCAATCAGTTTTTCTTTGCTAATGCCGCAAACATTGAGGCAAGTGGAACGGGCAACAAAAGGAACATCTTTTGCGAGCAATTTTTTCGCCAGCTCTTCCAAATTATATTCCTTTCCTTTCGCCGCTTGGTTTTCTTTACCAACATCCACGCCGTCTTCTAAGAGAAAAATTTTAACTTTTACATCTTGATTTAATAATTCGCCGGCAAGTCGCAATGCGTTCCACGCTTTATCGTTTTTATAAGGAAGCTCATTGATAATAATTGTGATTGTTCGTATATTATTAAAATTTTTCTAATAGTTTACCATCGGCTTCCAGTTGTTCTTTCAATGCTTTTCTTAAAGCATCATAAGCCACAAGAATTTTAGGATTGGCGAGAAAATATAAAATCGCGACGCCATTCCGCCGAGTTTTAACGATATTTTGCTGACGCATTAAACTCAAGTGTTGAGAAACATTGGCTTTTGTAATACCAAGCTTTTCAGCTATTTCGGAAACGCCCATTTCTTCTTCATCGCGGAGTAAATCAATGATCTCCAGCCTCTTGGGATGGGACAGGATTTTGCACACCTTGGCGTGAAGCTCAAAAATTCTTTTGTCCAGATGGTTTTTTTTAGCCATAAGTATCTATTTGCAGAGTTTCGCATATATAATATATTGTAAGTATATGAAATTAAAAATTCCCTGTCAAATTTTTCTGCGGCGCGTTTCGCAAAGCGAAATACGAAATTCGGCAGCGGAAAAATCGTGGACTTGATGGATGCCAAGCTTCTTGTAGAGATACGCACGTACGGCCAAATATTCTCAAATTCACCGAATGAAAAATTTCTTCTGATGATTCTTGGATCGCAGGCAAAGCTTGAGAACGACAACCGAGGTATTAATGTGAAGCGCGGACTGCGAACGAAAATAGAAATGGGACTATGGTCAGGAGTGGCGCCGTCGGGTATCTCAACCAGAAACCGATGGATAAAAAGCGCCAAATTATCGTTGATCCAGCGCGCGCCGATCGTAAATAAAATGTTTGAAAAAGTGGCATACGAACATTACTCCGGACGGAAGCCATACAACTGGCTGAAATTTGAGCTGAATTTTCATACGCGAGGAAACAAGCCGCTCACGCTGCCGGGAATATATCGGATATTAGACAATCTATTTTATTACTGACCTTTTGAATTTACTCGGGAGAGCGGCAATTGGTATCAAAGCAAACACCAACCGCTCATCACGCAAGAGTTATTTGAAAAAGCCCAGACGCAATTGAAACAAGATCAAACAGAAAATCGCTGTTTTTGTTTCAACTTTTTAGGGCATCGGGTCACAGCTTCATCGCTATTACTCGGGTCATGCCGATAAAAAATTGTCTTGGCGGTGTTTTTTGAACGAAGTTCTAACATTTTTTGACGAAAATACGGACTGCGAATTT
>MHMF01000028.1 GCA_001821475.1 Candidatus Nealsonbacteria bacterium RIFCSPLOWO2_01_FULL_38_120 | reverse complement strand
GCGAGGAATTATATCAAATATAATTACGAAGGGAGGGAGGAGTAAACGAAAACACATTTTCGCTTACTCCGACCGAGCGAGGAATTATATTAAATATAATTATTCGCCGTATGCTTTGCATACGGCTCATAATTGTATCAAATTTTCGCTCTGAAATTTGGAGAAAGGACCAAGAAAGCATTTCGTAATTCAAAGTAATTATGTTTTCTTTAAGGCGGAACACAAAAATCCGGTTTTTATTTTTTTTGTCAGCTGACATAATTTTAATAACATTGTCGGTTGTTTTTGCGTTTATTTTAAGATTTGACGGCCAAATTCCTTCTCAGTATTTTGAAAACGGAAATATTCTTGCGATAATTATTTTGTCTTTGCTTTTTTCTATCCCTATTTTTTATTTTTTCCGGCTTTATTTTTTTTCATGGTCGTATGTAAGCGCTCACGAGCTTATCGCGCTGTTCAAGGCAATAATAACTATTTTCTTTTTTTTGACCGCTGTTTTTTTAATATTTAGCGGCCAGCAATTTTTTCAGGGCTTTCCGCGCTCTATTATTATAATCAGCTGTTTTTTGATTTTTGTTTTTTGCGGAGGAATTCGTTTTTCAAAAAGGGTTTGGATCTCTTTATTTAGAAAGGAAGAGAAAAACAAAGCGCAAAAGGTTTTGATTGTCGGAGCGGGCGACGCGGGAGAGCAGATTCTAAGGAATATGATTAATTTGAAAAATAGCCTGTTTTTTCCAATTGGTTTTGTTGACGATAATCCCGTAAAATCAGGAATAACCATACATGGAGTTAAGGTTTTGGGCAAAATCAAGGATATACCTGAAATCGCAAGCAAGAACGAAATAAAGCAGTTGATTATCGCTTTGCCGTCAGCCGGTTCAGATACAATAAAAATAGCAGTCGGGCTGGGCAGAAAAGCGGGGCTTCAAAATATCAAGATTGTTCCAACCTTAAATGAAATTATTGGCGGACAGATTTCTATCAAAGATCTTCGTCAAATTCAGGTTGAGGATTTACTTGGTAGAGACCCTGTTTCTTTATTTTTAGATAAAAAATCAATAGAGGATTTTATCAGGGATAAAAAAGTTTTGATTACCGGCGCCGCAGGATCAATCGGTTCTGAATTAACAAGGCAGATAGCGAAATTCCAACCTTCTTTGCTTTTGCTTTTAGACCAGGATGAAACAGGGATATTTAATATCTCTGAAGAGATTAAAAATAAGTTTCCACACTTGAAAATAACATCATTGGTTGCGGATATATGCGAGGAGGAGAAAATAAGGCGAATTTTTAACAAATGTAGGCCCAATATTGTTTTTCACGCAGCCGCTTATAAGCATGTGCCGTTAATGGAAAAACAACCCGATGAAGCCATAAGAAATAATATTTTTGGCGCGAAAATTATTGCTGAAACGGCGCTGAATTTCGGAACGGAAAAATTTATTTTTATTTCAACGGATAAAGCTGTAAATCCTTCATCAATTATGGGCGCGACAAAAAGAATAGGGGAGATGCTTTGTCAGACGCTTAATCAAAAAAATAATACCAAGTTTGTTTCAGTTCGTTTCGGCAATGTTTTAGGTAGCCGAGGGAGCGTGATTCCTATTTTCAAAGAACAAATAAAAAGAGGAGGGCCTGTGGAAATTACCCATCCTGAAATGAAAAGATATTTTATGCTGATACCGGAAGCGTGTCTTTTAGTTATGCAAGCAGGAGCTATGGGCAGAGGCGGAGAAGTATTTGTTTTGGATATGGGAAGACCGATAAAAATTTTGGACTTGGCCCGCGAGATGATTTTCCTTTCCGGGTTTAAACCTGACAAGGATATTCCTATTGTCTTTACAAAGCCGCGGGCTGGCGAGAAACTTTTTGAAGAAATGCTTACCGCCGAAGAGGGCGCGGTCTCCACTCAAAACCAGAAAATTTTCAAAGCCAATCTTTCTGCTGTTGATAAAGAAAAATTAAAGCAGGCGATTGAAAAACTGAAAGCGGCCGCGGCGAGAAACAGTAAAGAAGAGATGCAGGATATTCTGAAAGAAGAGATACCCTCTTATAAACCATACGAGGTTGATGAAAATTAATGATTTATCTTGTCGGTTAGAAAAACCCGCGATCGCGGATTTTTCTAACCGACCAGCGCGAGATTTTTATTATTTTTCGTTTATATGTTAAAATTACAAAATGTAATATGCGTAGAAACAATTTTTATATTTTCTTGCGTGAATACTGCGAGCGTAGGATCGCGTATGAACGCAAGCCCGTAGTCCAGAGCAAAGCGAGGGACGGATGGAAATATATAAATCCTAAAATTTTGCGAGGTTTTTGCGAAGCAAAAATATACAATCTCGTAAAATTTTGTAAGGATTTCTATTTTATTTTTATTTCCGTTATTTCTATTTCTTTAGCGGTTTTGCCGGCTGCGGTTTTTGCCAATGATTTAAAATTCAATGTTGACCCGGATTATGACCTGTCGGGCAGGACTGATGTAATGGCAACATTAGTAAAAACTTCGCCGGGAATTTATTTTTATATTGAAAAAAGCTGGTGGGATTCCCGTGGATATCCAAAACAAGGCGAAATTCTGCAAAATCTTGATAATTTATCTTTAGAGTTTGATGTTAAAATTTACCCCGAGCTTACTTCTGTTTTTGGAGATGAATGGAGGCCTGGCATTGACGGGGACGAAAGGATTTCTATTTTATTCCATCAAATGAAGGATGGGGCTGGCGGATATTTTAGGACAGCGGACGAATATCTTAGAATCCAGATTCCGGAGTCAAATGAAAAGGAAATGGTTTATTTGACGATTGACCAAGTTGATAAGCCGATTTTGAAAGAATTGCTTGGCCACGAATTTGTCCACTTAATAACTTTTAATCAAAAAGACAGGGCGCGCAATGTTTCAGAAGAAACATGGCTTAATGAAGCAAGGGCAGAATATGCGGCAACGATTTTAGGGTATGACGATATCTATCAAGGCAGCAATCTGGAGAGACGAGTTAAAGCATTTTTAGAAAAACCGAACGATTCTCTTACTGAATGGCTGGGCAGGAAGTATGATTACGGGGTAGTAGATATTTTTACTCAGTATTTGGCTGGCAACTATGGAATAAACACTTTATCTGATTCCCTGAAAACAGATATGGTTGGCATTTCGAGTATAAATTGGGCGTTGGAAAAAAACGGATTTAAAGAGGATTTCCAACAGATATTCACTAATTGGACAGTGGCTCTATTTCTAAATAACTGCTCTTTTGGCAAGGAGTTTTGCTATCTGAATAATAATTTGCGGAATTTTCGATTAAGTCCGGACATTAATTTTTTGCCGCTGTCTGCCAGCAGTTCTTTGTCTGTGACTGATGTCGCGAAAAATTGGGCAGGGAGCTGGCAGAAGTTTATCGGGGGAAATGGAATTTTGAAATTGCGATTTGAGAGCTTAGCCGGTTTGAATTTTAAAATTCCTTATTTAACGCAGGACGACAAAGGATTTTTTTCTTTAAGATATCTTCTATTAGACCAAGACCAGAAAGGCGAGTTTTATATTTCTGATTTCGGCTCTAAAAATATATCTTTAATTATAATCCCTTCTTTGCAGACAAAGATTTCCGGGTTCGACGGGCCTGACTCCACTTATCCTTTTACATACACAGTTTCTATAAAAGAAAGCAGTTCTGATCAGGAGGACGCTATAATAAAAGAACTTTTGGCGAGAATTGAGTTTTTAAAAAATGAAATCGCCAAAATTCAAATTCAAATAGATGTCGCTTTGGGCAAGAAGAATTTTTCCTGCGCTAAAATTTTAAATAATCTTTCTTTCGGCGCGAGGGGAATAGAGGTTTCTTGTTTGCAAGAGGTTCTGAAATCCCAGAAAGCGGAAATTTATCCGGAGGGGCTGATTACTGGTTATTTCGGGCGTTTAACTCAAGCGGCAGTCGCAAGATTTCAAGAGAAATATATTTCTGAAATTTTAACGCCCCTCGGTCTATCAAAAGGAACCGGCTTTGTCGGCCCTGCCACTAAAAATAAGATTAACTTCTTATTGGCAAAATAAGTTTTCCACAGGGGGGGGTGTTGACACAGGTTTTTGGAATTGTGGTATAATAAATAAATGCGGGAAGTTAAACTTCTTATTTTATTAATTTTTAATAATTTTAACCATAAAAAAACCGGGTAATTTTTAACGCCCGGATTTTTTTTAATAATAATATGACTGACAAAAAACAAGCGCGGTTATTTTCAAAAAATATTTTTGCGTTCGCAGCGGTTTTTGCCGCTGTTTTATTTTCAGCTGATTTTGTCTTGGCGGCCGCTCCGACCGTAAGTTCGGTTTCAATTACCACCACATCAGCGACCATAATTTTTAACCAGTCGGACATTGTAAGCGCTATTTCCGGCCAAGATAATTACGCGAATAGCGCCAGAAATCTTTCAAATTATCTATTGAAGTGGGGCACGGGCGTTAGCCCTACCACGGTTTATCCTTTAGCCGGGTTGTCGGATTATCAAGTTATTTTTTACGCCAGCGGCCCTACAGACGGAACAGCTTATATTTCCGGTCTTAATTTGACAGAAGGAGATAATTACAGCTTGACAGTAAGCAATGTCGCTAATACCGGTTTAGAGATAATGACAGAAGATACCGAGACCGGGACAGTGGCCGCGTCAACAGACCCTCTTATAAATTATATGGCGAATACAACTGGCACGGCTGGAACAAATAATTGTTACGGTTATCCTTGCGGCAAGGCTGGAGAGCAAATCACGATTCATGGCTTGAGATTTGACACAAGTAATTATGTCCAGATTTATAATATGGGCAGTTTGCTAGAAACAGTTACGCCCACTGACTCTGAAACAATTGTTTTTACAATTCCCAGCGATGTGTCAGTAGGCAATAATAATCTTTTAATAAAGAATAAGGGAGATAATGAATATTCCAATGGAAAATATTTTGCGGTTTATTCCGCAAGTTGCGGAGCGATAAAAGGTATATTAACAAATTCAAGCGCAGGGGTCGGAAGCGACCAAAACAATGTCCCTATCCGCTTGGAAATCTGGGGCGCTATCTATGGCCAGACAGAAAGCCATGGCAACGGATACTACGCTGTAACTGGTTATTCAAACAGTAGCTGTCAGACAGGTTCTTACGATGTAAGATTCACTACTCCGGCCGGCGCTAGTGAAGGAGCTCCGACTGCAATTGGTTTGCAGACTGTTGCGGCCAATACAATAACAAATGCTAGCGCCAAGGCATTTGCAATAGCAAATATTACTGGCTATATTAAGCCGCCCACAGGCGATACAGGAATGAATAAAGTAACTGTCACTACTCACAACGATTCCTGGTCGGTCCAGCAAAGAGCAATTACCAATAAATCAGGATTTTTCAGGGCATATGTCCCAGTCGCAAGTTCTTCTAATTATTACACAATAGAAGCAGATCCGAATAATTTCTACAATGTTTCCCCTTATCTTTATATGAAAGGTACTTCAAACCTCACTATTAGCCAAAGCGGTTCTGCCTTAAACCAAACAATTAGATTTACAGGCAAAAATGTGACTGGAACAGTTAAGACGCCAACCAGCGTTGCTTATTCCGATATTAATGCCAATCCTTCTCCTGACACGGTCGTTCCTAATGCTCATGTCGGCATTCATACTTCTGATTGGAGTGTTTCCCAATGGACAAACGCTGATTCTAATGGCGTCTTTAGCTTTGGAGTATCGGCAAGAAGCGATTATATATTAGAAGTTGAAGCGCCTTGGGGAGATAATATTTTTGGCGGCTATAGCAAGAGAACATATGCCAGTGTTAATGTTGCGGAGTCCCTTACCAACCTTGATTCAACTATTACGGGCGGAGTGCGGTTAGCTGTGCCTAATATTTTCGGCAGAGTGATGGCGGGCGGCAGCGCTCAAACAGGGCTTTGGGTGAATTTTAACAAAAGCGGAGTTTGGATAGGAGCTAATACGAACACAGAAGGAAAATTCAGATTTGCAGTATCAGAAACAGGGACATATAATTTACATGTTGATTCTCCTTCGGCAAGCTATTCTTCTTATGATGGGTCGGTTGAAATTTCCACCAGCGACATTGCCAACGGAAAAAATTTAGGGGATATTACTTTGTCCGCCCCTAATGTCACTGGTAAAGTCTATGACCCAACAGGGGTGGCAGGCCAGCAAAATATCGGAGTTCAGGTTTGTCCGTACCAAATATCAGGAACCTGTTATTGGGGGAATACTAATTCTCAAGGCCAATTTGGAATAGGCACAGTGCCAAATGGGACATGGCAATTAACTCTTAATTTATCGCCGGGCAATCTTTACGGAGCGCCGTCTACTATCATAGTTACAATTTCAGGAGGAGCTGTTACCGGTGTTTCCGGAGGAGCAACCAACTTAAATGATATCAGAATGGCAAACCCTGCTGAAACAGGTTTGACAGGAGTTGTTTATGGTCCAACCGGCAGCGTAGGACAACAGGCAAGTTTGGGTTTGCGCCAGCCGAATAGCATGACAGGCGCTTCTCAGTGGGCTAATTCAGACAGCAACGGCCAATTTGCTTTTGGTTCTGTAAGCGCCGGGACTTATGAAATGGAAGTAATGCCTAATTGGGGTTCAAGTTATTCTCGGAAAACTTATACAATCACAGTGGCTGCCAATGGCGATGTTACAAGCTCAGCC
>MHMF01000027.1 GCA_001821475.1 Candidatus Nealsonbacteria bacterium RIFCSPLOWO2_01_FULL_38_120 | reverse complement strand
TCCTCCCTCCCTTCGTAATTATAGCAAATTTGCGGCTGAAATTTGGAGAAAAGACCAAGAAATTCTTTTTTTATTTGGCATTTTGTAATTCAAAGTAAATACTTTAAGCCCCTTATTATTTTTTTTAAGTTTCTTACTACAAAATCAATTTCTTCTTCGGTTATATTGTTAAAAAACGGTAAAGCGATTGTCCGCTGGCTTACGCTTTCGCAAACAGGGAAATCCTTTTTTTTATAATTAAACATCTTCCGATAAAACGGCTGAAGATGGATTGGATAAAAATAATTTGAACATTGGACTCCCCTATCTGACATTTCACTGATAATTCTGTCCCGTTCTTTTCTGGAAAATTTTTCGGATAGCTTCGCGACATAGACAAATCTGCTTACCTTGACATTAGGGCTGATATAAGGAATTTCAATTTCTGGAAAATCCTTTAATTTCTCATTATAAAGTTCTGCTATTTTTTCTCTTTTCTCAATGATTTGGCTGATTCTTTTTAATTGGTTAATTCCTAACGCGCAACTCATTTCATCTAAGCGATAATTATAGCCCAGCCGGATATGCTCCAGCCATTTGCCGCCATTATTTCTCCTCCCTTGATTCGCCATACTCCGGCATAAATCGGCGATTCTCTCATTATCTGTCAAAATAATCCCTCCCTCGCCTGTAGCAATCTGTTTATTCGGATAAAAAGAAAAAATCGCCGCATCGCCGAAAGACCCGCACTTGCGCCAAACGAATTTTGCCCGGCTTGAGAGAATTCGCGGCTTCTTTTTCGAAAAATTTCGGATTTGAGATTTATATTTATACTCCGACCCTAACGCTTCCGCCGAATCCTCAATAAGAAAAAGATTATGTTTCTTTGCGATTTCTGCCAAAACATTCCAATCAGCCGAATGGCCAAAAACATCCACCGCCAAAATCGCTTTTGTTTTGGGAGTTATCGCTTTTTCAATAAGTTCGGGATTAATATTAAGAGTCTCGTTCCCGATATCAACGAAAACCGGCTTCGCGCCTTCATATATAATACAGTTTGAGGAAGAAATAAAAGAAAAAGGAGTCGTGATTATTTCGTTGTCATTTTTTATACTTAAAGCTCTTACAATCAAATGCAGACCAGCTGTTCCGCTACTTACTCCAACAGCGTATTTCACGCCCGCATATTCAGCAATTTTTTCTTCAAATTCTTTTAGCTTTGGCCCCAAGGACAAATAAGGGGTTTCCAAAATATTCAAGACCTCTTTTCTGTCGTCGTCCGCAATATCCGGCTTAGAAAGCGATATCTTCATAATGTTATAGCAGTAATAATAACTCCTGCCGCCACAAATAAAAATTGAATGGAATAAAAAACAAAAAGCGTTTTTTGAGCAGAGAATCCTTTCTGAAGCAATCTGTCATAAAAATGACTTCTGTCTCCTAAAAATATAGACTTTTTTCTTAAAATTCGCCTAATATTTGTGAAAACTCCCTCAAAAATAGGAACCCCAACAATAAAAATAGAACCAACCAAACTTAATATATTATAATGTTTTGAATAAAAAGACGCCAGAACAACCAAAATAAAGCCAATAAAATAAGCGCCGGAATCCCCCATAAAAATTTTAGCAGCTGGAAAATTAAAAGCCAAAAATCCTAAAACAGCGCCTAATATAACCGCGGAAAAAAATAAAGAAAAAATGTTTCCCGAGATAGCAGATAATGCGATAAATCCGACCAAGGAAATTGCCGCAAGCCCAGCCGCCAATCCGTCCATTCCATCTTGATAATTGACGGCGTTAATAAAAATAAAAATATAACCGGCAGTCAAGAAAATCCCCAGGTAGATATTGCTAAAAAAACTAATTCTTAATCCGCCAAACATCAAAAAAATAGACGCCAGAAGAGAGAGAATAATTAAAAATAAAAACTTCCGGCAAGGTTTAATTTTTGAAATATGCTTCCACCTCAAATCGTCCCAAAATCCCAATAAAAAAATAACCGCGGCGCTCAGTATAATTCCAACAATTTGCAAATAAAAATTTTTATAAAAAAAACTTGCTAAAACCAACCCGGCTATCGCAGATAAAATCATCGCCAATCCGCCCAAATACGATATCGGAAGTTTATGAATTTTCAGCGCGTCTCCCCATGGAATATCAAAAAATTTTCCCTTCTCTGATATTTTTAATAAAAATATTATTAAAAACAGCGAAATCAAAAAGGAAATAAAAAATAGTAAAAAAATAAATCCGAACATATTATTTTATATAATACGCGTAAACGCGCGAAATATAGTTTCCGTGGATATTTATGTTTTTAACAAACCTAAAACCGCTTTTTTCATAAAACTTAATGGCAGGCGTTAAACTTTCGCCGACAATGACCTTGAAACTGCCAATTTTCCTATTTTTCATCTCATATATAAATCTCGCGAGCATCTGGACAGCTATCCCTTGCCCTTGAAATTCGTTTATTACGGCTATAGTTAAAAGTTCAGCTTCAGGCAAGCTGTTTCCTTTTTTAGGATAAAACAAGACTTCTATTATTTTTTTAATTTTTTCTAAATTAAAAATTTGAGGAGAAAGAGAAAAAAACGCTGTAAAAAAATGGTTTTTCAAAAAATAACGAAAAAATTTGTCCAAATTCACGGCTCCCGCAATAAATCCGGTAATTTTTCCATTCTCTTCATCAACAACACAAAAACTAATTTTTGACTTAATTATGGCTAAATAAACTTTCTCCAAAAAACCGCTTCCAAGCCCGCTCAAAAAACCTTTATTTATTTCTTTTTGGTGAATATCGGCAATCTGTTCGATGTCGTCTTTTTCGGCTAAACGGATAATCATAGTTTCTCATTGATCAATTTTTTATACCCCTCTTCCATTCTACTAAAAACCAATTTTTCATCAAATTGTTTTTCAACTTTTTCTCTCCCGACCGATCCCATTTTCTTTCCGATTTCCGGATTTTCCAGGAGATAAATTATCGCATCAGCGAGTTTTTGAGGATTTTTAACCGGAACCAAAATCCCGGTTCTGTTATCGTCCACCGCTTCTCTGCATCCCCTTATGTCGGTCGCGACCACGGGCATTTTCATTGCCGACGCTTCCAGTATTGAAAGCCCTATTCCTTCCCGATGGGAAGGCAAAACAAAAATATCCATTAAAGAATAAATATCAACTATGTCCGTTCTTTCCCCTAAAAATAAAATGCTTTTTTCTATGCCATATTCTTTGGCGGCATCTATGTTTATCGCGTCTTTTTTTTGCTGTTCAAGCGGTCCGGCTATCAAAAGCAGCGACTCGGGAAATCTTCCAATAATTATCTTAAACGCCGCAAAAAGGTCCAAATATCCTTTCTCTTCAACTAATCTGGCGACAATCCCGATAACTTTTTTTGAGCTTCCTATGCCCAATTTTTCTTTTTTATTTTTAATAAATTCTTGAGAAAATATTTCCGGATTAAATCGTTCAAGATTAATCCCGTCGCCTGAATACTTGATTAAATCCGGGCCGCAAATTTTCTCTTTAATCATTGTTCCCACATCTTCCTTGTTAACTGAAAAAATCAAATCGGAACAAAATGCCTGTATTTTTTCCGTTAAAATGAAAAATACTTTCTTTGGCCAATGATCGCTTTCTTGAAAATACAGTCCATGTATTGTGTTGACAATTATCGGCGCGCCTGCCATCTTCGCCCCTAATTGAGCTAAAAAACCCGCTTTCGGAGTATGAACATGGACAATATCAAATTTTTCTTTTTTGAAAAAAATAATCAGCCGGAATAAAGCGACTAAATCAGAAAACGGGCTGATTTTTCTTGTCATTTTAATGGTCTTGACTTTAATACCCTGTGATTCAATCTCTTTAATCCATTTTCCGTCGGAACAAACAGCCGACATTTCGTAGCCATTCTTTTGTAAATTTTTTATCTGATTCAATAAAAGGAATCTAATTGAAGAATCCACTGTGGTCGCATGGCAAACTCTAATTTTTCCGTCTTTAAATTTACGACCATATCTGGCGAAGCCAAGCGGAATCAGACAAAGAAGAGATAAAAAAGCTGGCATCCGAATTCTAGTAACTACGCCGAAATTATTTATGAAAAGCGCTAAAACAATAAAAACGCCAAACCCGAAAACTGCTAATGGAAGAGCGTGCCTATAACGCCTTACAGACGCGATTATTCCTTGTATTATAAAGAAAAATAAAAAATACCAAGGCAATGTTTCAATCAAGGCGATAAAGTGCCGGGCATATCTCATCTGAAAAGGAAAAGGGCCCAACACAACAAAAATAAACGCTTTCAAGTAATTTTCTAAAAATTTTAAGGGATGACCGAATTCCGTTTTAACTATAATTGAAAAACCGCTGCTAGTGTCGGCTTGAACGGGCGGAGCAGTTTCCTGAATTTCTGGCTGAGAAATCGGAAGTTCGGATTGAATAAGCGGGGGTTTAGATGGTTCCGGCAAAATTAAATTTTTCTGCTCAATGGGCGGTTCCGATAAAGTTAAAATTTCTGGTTGGGCGGGCGGCGTATACGCCACAGATGGCGGATAAACTCTTTCCCTATAGAGAACAACTTGCTGAGGAGTAATAAAACCCTTAATAGTAGCTATTCCATAATAACCTTGCCCCAAAAGCCAAGGCGATAATCCTAAAATTGGAATTACAATCAAGGCGTAAGCAAGCCTGTCTTTTAAATTCAATTTTGAAAACGCCAGCCAGCAAAGGATGAAAGTAAAAAGCAACACATAACCGATATAAAAACGAAAATGGATTAAACCGGTCAAAACAACAAAAAAGAACAAAAAATCGCGCCAGGAAAAACTTTTTATTAATTTTATCGCGTACAACAATCCTGCCAAAGACAAAAGGATAACAAAAACCTCTCTAATCAGCAAACTTCCATAAAAAATATAACTTGGATAAACAGTCGCCGCCAGCCCGATTAAAAAAGCCCATTTTTTTGAACCGCTTATTTCTCGAACTATCAGATACAAAAAAATAATGGAAACGGCAAAAATCCAGACATTAAATAGTTGGCCTATGAGCATATTCGGCAATGTAAAAGCGTAAATATACCCAATGATTACCGGATAATAATGGCTTATATCAATCCCTTGCAAAGAAAAATTTCCGTTCAAAACTCTTTGGGCTATTTGCTTTGCCAAGTCGTGGTAAAGAATATGGTCGCCATATCCGTTGCTAAATGGCTGAAAATTAGCGTAATAAACAAACAATGCAACCCCTAAGTGGAACAAAAAAGCAATCAGAAAGAGATAGAATAATTCTTTGTCATTGAGCCCGGCTTTAATAAATATAAAAAAAGTAATTAAATTAAGAAAAACAATAAAAAGAATCCCGATACCAAGCGCCTTGTCAAAAAAATAAATAACGCCAAAACCAGTTATAAATAAAATTAGCCAAATTAATTTTTTCTCAAGTCCTGAAAAATTCATACTATACCTTAAATTATTATATAATTATTTTTTTAATCATATCCCGCCATTCTTTATTGAATCTCTCAATCGTAAAATTTTTCGCGTAATCATATCCGTCTTCGCCCATTTTCTTTCTCATCTGCGGCCTCGCCAATAAATATTCCGCTTTCTCCCTCAACTGACTGAAGTTCCGACAAACTATTTGCTTTCCGCCTTCCAGCAACTCCCCCATCCCCCCAAGCCCAGACCCAATAACCATGGTCCTGCATAGCATTGCTTCATGGGCGGTCCTGCACCAACCCTCTTCAAATTTTGACATAGCCAAAACAATTGACGACGCTTTTAACAGCTTCAGATAATTTTTATATTCTAAATTCAAATTTCTGGCTGGAATTTTAATTTGTTCTCTCCCGGAAGTAACCAAATATGCATCTAACCCCTTAAGCGCATTATAACTTTCTACCACCCCTTTAGCCCTCTGGCAATTCCCTAAATAAATAATCGGCTTATCCTGAAAATTATATTTTTCTTTGAAATCCAAAATGTCTTTATCCTGAATATTAAAATCGGACAAATTAAACCCGTTATATATTCTATAAACATTTTTATATCCTTTTTTAAAAAAATAATTTTGCCAATATCTGGAAACCGTCACTATCCCATTAACTTTCCGAAGAGCCGGAAAGAAAAACATAATTTTAAGAAAATTTAAAAACGGCTGGGCAAACAAAGAAAAACCAGAAAAATCAAGATGATGAATAACAACTAAATTTTTTCCTTTTGTTTTGTCAAATGGCAGAGTAAGAGTTGAATAAAAATCTCTTATCCACAAATCTTTTTCTCCTTTCATATTAGAAAGGCGGAACAACGACTCTAACAACTTAAACGGCTTTGCTTTTTTGAAAAATTTCGCTTCGCAGTCAACCAAATTCACCTCAAAATATTTTGATAAAAAATTTCTTGCCTCATCGTTATACGCAACGCCGCCATATTTCTTTTTACTGATTTCAATCCATCTTATTGGCATACATTCTTAGTCCGATAGATTTCTTATTTTACTTTGAATTACAAAATGCCAAATAAAAAGAGAATTTCTGGTCTTTTCTCCAAATTTCAGCTGCAAATTCGCTATAACTCGTAAGCATATCCATCGGCCGGATTAAACGGCTCGCAACAGCCAGTTAATTTTATCGCTTGATTTATTGTTTGATTCTCCATATTTTTATTATAAACTAAATTTGCCGCTAAAAACA
>MHMF01000026.1 GCA_001821475.1 Candidatus Nealsonbacteria bacterium RIFCSPLOWO2_01_FULL_38_120 | reverse complement strand
AGTGAAACAATTATATAAATATCATTTATATACTTTGTATAAACCTCCTCGTTCTATCAACTTTTCGTCCGAAAACAAAAACAAAAAAGTTCGGAAGGAATTTCGCGATTCAAGGTATTATTATTTATTCACAATTCGGCTATCGGCTACAATCAATAAGGTAAAAATGGGTTTGGCCTGCCGGCTGAATTCTCCACATCAGAAGTAAGTTTTATTTCCTCAAACTGCTGAAGAATGCCTAAAATAGGATTTTCCAGCGCCATAAAGTTTATTTCCGCTTTTTTGGCAGTCAATTCTTCCGCAACATCCGGAATGATAATATTCGCCTTGCCCCTGAAAAAATTCTGATAAACAAAAACACCGATTATTAAAATTACAACCGCAAAAACCGCTATCAAATATTTTTGTTTTTTTTGCTCTTTAACAAAAGATATTGCCATACTTTTTATACCTTGAACTGCGAAATTCAAGGCATCCTTTCCGCCGTTGGCTCCATGTAATAACCATAGGCCGATAGCGATAATAAAAACCTAAACGCGCCTCCTTTTTCATCAGAATAGAGACTGATTGATTCTGTTTCAATCAAGCGCCCGCTTTTATAAAGCGCCGATAAAAAATTTTTAAATGCCCCATAAGTTCCTGACAATGTAACGGAAAAAGATACTTTCTGAATATCGTTAAGCGGAGACGACTGCGGCCACCCGATATCCTCTAAAATAAGACCGCTCTCGCTACTTGTTTTAAGCATATAATTAAACAAAGAAGGTATTGATATATTTGATGGTAAAACAGAATTGACTCTTTCTATCTCGTCTTTATAATCAATGGAAATTTTTTTTAAAACAAGTTTCATATCAGCAAGATATTGCTCTTTTTGCGCCAAATCCGACTCTTTTGTTTCAAATTGATTTTTCATTAAATTAAATTTCTGATAAAGCGGCCACCAAAAAATATACGCGCTCACGGCAAGAACGATTAAGAGTAAAACACTGATAATGGGGATTAATCTGTTATTCATTTTACTGTTTACTGTTTAAAAACTTGGCGATTAAAATTAATAAGAAAAGAAAAATCAACCCCGCCTTCCTTGCTTATCTTAGCCCCTGAAAGGGTTATATTATTTACCGCCGGCTGTTTTTTAAGAAGAATAATCTGCTGTTCCAATGTTACGAAATTATCCGCGTTCCCGAAAACAGAAATTTCTTTATTATTTAAGTTGAAATTGCTGAACCAGACATTTTTAAGGCAGATTTTTTCTAAAAAATCAAAAATGCTAACCGCATTTTTATGGTCTAAAATTATTTTCTCAAAAATCCCTGTTTTGGAGTTTATAAGATTAATTTCTCTTTCTTTGGCTAAAACATCTTCTTTCAACGCTGTTTCGGGCGGAGAAACGACCAATTTTTCAGCAAGTTTCTTTAATTGATTATCAATATAGAGATAATGCAAAACACCGCCAGTAATCAAAATTATTGACAATACAAGCAAAACTATTGACCAAACAGGAGCCTTTACATTTCTTCTTGTTGTGATTTTAATTGCCATTTTTATTTTTTTGCGCCATGTTCCAGCGGGGACTTGGTATAAAAATATATTACTCAAGCCCTTTTATGGCTAATCCGATCGCAACGCCGTAAGAAGGCGCTGTTTGTTTCAAGGCGCTTCCGAGGGCTGTCGGGTAAGAAAGCCCTAAAAAGGGATTTGCAATAGCTATTTCTTGTTCAAATTCGCTGGAAAAATAATCTTTTAAGCCGGGCATCAACACTGTCCCTCCGGCTAAAATAATTTTCTGCGGTTTTTTACCCTCGTCTTCATAAAAATCGCGGAAAGTATTTTTCACTTCTTCTAAAATAAAATTAACTAAAGGAATCATCGCTTTTTCCGCTTCCGCATTTTTACCGGTTCCTATCGTCAGCCCCTGCTTTTCTTTTAATCCCCTTGCTTCATTATATTCTATATTTAATGACCTTGCTATGGCGTCCGCAATCTCATTGCCCGCCACATTGAAACTATGACTCATTTTCAGCATCCCTTTTTCCAGCACATTTATCGTGGCGCTACGGGCGCCAATATCAACCAAGCCTACTGTTTTTTCCCTGTCCTCGCCGATAACCACAGCTCTGGATAAAGAAAAAACTTCCGGCTCAAGTATTTTCAAATCTAATCCAGCCAAAAAAGCAATTTCCTTATATTGATCTATAATCTCATTCGGGATCGCCACAACTAAAATTTTAAGAGATGTCTTAGAAATCTCGCCCTCGGTGATAAGCCAGTCAAGAGTAATTTCAGATACAGGCAGGGGAATATACGGCTTTACTTCGTATTTTATAACTTCAGGGATTTCTTCTTGACTCATAATGGGCAATTTTATGGTAGTGAAAAAACTGGAAAAATCGGGAATGGAAAAAACAACTTCTTTGGAACGCATTTCCGACTCCCTTAAAATCGCTTTAATAATTTCCGCAAGCTGCTTATTCGTAAAAGAAATAATATTTTTATCCGCTTCTCCGATTGACGGCTTTTTTACCAAAGAACAATCCAATTCCCCGTAATTTTCAAGAATAAAATTTTGATTCTTCCTGCTTATCTCAACCGCTTTTATAGAAGCCGATCCAACGTCAATCCCTAAAATTATTTTTTGCCGTATTCCAATTAATTTTTTAAAATTGTCAAACATAAAAATTGCCAGACATAAATTATACAATTATACCACATCTAAAAAAATCAAGGGTGTGGAAAACAATACGAACTGAATTATGAATCACGAATTATGAATTATGAATTATGAAAACGAACCGACCGTAAAATTCATAATTCTTAATTCATGATTCGTTGTTTCCATATTCGCTGTTTTCGGTTAATATATAGAAATGGAAAAAATAAAAAATTTTGCTTGGAATATCCTTTTCCCTAAATTTTGCGCTAACTGCGGAGCGGAAGGAACTTATCTTTGTCCAGACTGCCTCTCTTTAATTGAAATATTTGAAAGGCAATACTGCCCATTCTGCTTTTCGTCCAGAGCTGTGGCAGACGGAAAAACATGTAGACATTGCCACCGGACAAAAAAACTGAACGGCTTATTTTGCGCAACTTCTTATGACAATTTTATTGTCAAAAAAATCATCTGCCAATTAAAATACGAACCGTTTGTGAGAGAGCTGGCAAGACCGTTATCTTCTTTGATTATAACCCATTTGGCATTCCTTAAAAAGCAATCGTTTTTTGAAAATTGCCTATTGATTCCAATACCGTTGCATATAAAAAAACATAAATTCAGGGGCTTTAACCAAGCCGAAGAAATCGCCAAAAAATTATCTTCAGCCCTGAAAATTCCAATCAATGACAAGGCCTTGATTAAAATAAAAAAGACCCCGGCTCAAACAGAGTTAAACAATAAAAAAAGAAGAGAAAATATTAAAAATGTCTTCCTTTGCAAACAGCCGGAAACAATAAAGAATAGACGAATTATTCTCGTTGACGATGTTTTCACCACTGGATCAACAATGGAAGAAGTGGCAATAACTCTGAAAAAATCCGGCGCCAGAGAGGTTTGGGGCATAGCAGTCGCGCGAAGCCGCCTAAATTAAAAAGCGGCGTATATCAGCCACGATCGTGGCTGATATACGCCGCTTCCAATGTATCACTATGGGTTTACGTCCATAGTATTTACCCGCTAAATCATTGCGGATTGTCCCGCCTTCGGCGGGATTATCCGTATCCCTCGCGCTTACGCGCGGGGAATTAAGATGGATAGATTAAATATAATTATTCGCCGTATGCTTTGCATACGGCTCATAATTATAGCAAATTTTCATTCTGAAATTTGGAGAAAGGACCAAAAAAGCATTTCGCAATTCAAAGTAATTATTACCTATTTTTGACAACCACCGCGAACTCTCCTCTTGTTTCGCCGGTTTTCAATGTTTCTAAAACATCACCTATCTTGCCTCGGTAAATTGTTTCAAATTTTTTGGTTAATTCCCGAAAAACAGCGATCTCCAAACCCGAAGATAAATTTTTCAGCTCCTCCAGCGCCTTCAGAATTTTGTAAGTTGATTCGTAGAAAATAACAGGATACTCCGAACTAATAACTTTTTCAAAAAACTTTTTTCTTTTATTTTTCGCGGGGGGAAAACCCATAAAAACAAATTTATCCATATTAAACCCAGCAACACTGGCAGCCGCGGTCAAGGCGCAAGCCCCAGGGATGGGAATAATATTAACATCTCCCGGCATAGAGAGAGGAACTTCCCTCACCCCTCCTCTCCTCCAATGACCATCGGAGGGGAGGATTGAGGAGGGGGTTGCCCCTTTCCCCCTTTTCACCCCTTCCGCTTGCTGTCCAACGGCAATAATTTGGCTTACAAGTTTATTCCCCGGATCAGCAATCCCAGGCGTTCCGGCATCAGAAACCAAAGCCAAATTTTTTCCACTTTTCAGCAAGTCCAAAATATCTTTAACCCTTTTTAATTCGCTATGCTGGTGGTAGCTCAAAACAGGCTTTTTTATATCATAATGGCTCAATAATTTTTCCGTCACCCTCGTATCCTCGCATAAAATAAAATCAACGCTTTTCAAAATTTCAAGCGCCCTCAACGAAATATCTCCCAAATTACCAATCGGCGTAGCTACAATAAAAAAATTCCCCATAGCTATCAGAGACCCAGTCTCTGCAAATTAAATCTTAACAACTGATGGATCTTCGCCTTTTAGAATTTTATCAACCATTATAATTTCCTCCTCAATGCCGCCGATTAGATCGTAATCCCTTATTTGATTGACGGATATCCACGCGAAATCAATATTTTCGTCATTGAGTTTCACCTCGCCCGATTTCCAGGGAGTATAAAAACTCAAAGTCAAAACATGGATATTGTCTGGCCTAATAAAAACCAAATCAAGAAGATAGTCAATCTTTCCCATTTCTACGCCAACTTCTTCCAATATCTCCCTCCTTAAATTATTTTCCAGAACGCGATACCAAACATTATCGCTTTCAGTTGTCGGCGGAGTATTAATATAATCGTTCGGCTCCAAGCCGCCGCCCGGAACTGTCCATTTCCCGGGAAAGGCCTTTTTATTTAAAGACCTTTTCGTTATTAAAAACCTTCCGTCCTTATGGATAATAGCAGTTGAAACAATCCTATAAAGTTCCAAATTTTTCTCCCCCATAATATTTTATTGACGAAGTATCAGCAACGAACTACGTCGCGCCGTAACCCGGTAAAGCCTGCCGCCCAGGCCATACGGATAAACAAGTTTCTCTTTGGCGGTAGATATATTTCTTCCGATTATCCCACTAAATTAATAGGCCTGCCGCCTGAAAATGCTTTGATATTTTCTATAGTTGTGTCTAAAATTCTCTGGAGAGCCTCTTTGCTGTTGAATGCGTTATGGGGAGTAATAATAACATCCGGATGGTTAATTAAAATGTGATTTTCTAGTACGGCCTTCAAATCACAGGTCTTTTTGAAGACAGATGTCAAGAGCTCTCTTTCTTCTTTAATAAAACACTCCTTCTCCAAAACATCCAATCCTAATCCGGCGAAAATTCCCTGCTTTAACCCCTCTAATAAAGCCGTAGTATCGCAAACCCCGCCTCTTGCCGTGTTTATTAAATAACATCCTTTTTTGAATAATTTTAAAGTTTTTAAGTTAATCATGTGGTGAGTTGATTTATTATACGGCACATGTAAAGTAATGATGTCAGAATTTCTGAATAAATAAGATAGGGGGACATACTTAAAACCGAACTCTTGGGCGAACTTTTGATCTTTCCTGACATCAAAAGCTAAAATATTCATTTCAAATCCTTTGGCAATTCTAATCATATGACGACCAATATTACCGACTCCAACCACTGCTAATGTTTTCCCCCTTAAATCAAAACCTCTTAAATTTTCTAATGAAAAATCGCTTTTTTTTGTTTTCTCCAAAGAAGGATAAATATTCCTTGATAACGCCAAGATTAAAGCGAAAGTATGCTCAGCAACTGTGTTTTCTCCGTAGCTTGGCACATTGGAAACAAAAATATTTTTATCTTTGCAGGTTTTTAAATCAAGATGGTCAAAACCAGTTGAGCGAGTAGCGATAAACTTCAGAAATTTTAGAAAATTAAGAATTTTCTTGTCAATCACTGAATAAATAAATGAAGATAGGATATCAATATCTGGTATTTCTTTTAATCTCTCCCGCGTTATTTTTTCTTCAAAAAACGTCAAATCAAAACTATTTAGTTTTGGTTTTAAATAATTTATCTCCCGTGGTTCAATTTCAAAAAATGCAATTTTTAATTTTTTCATATATCTTGTTATCCAAAAACTAATACTTTGTCCGAATCCTCAACCATTTTAAGCAAATCGGACATCGTGGAAACTGGACAAACCTTACTTTCTTCTTTACCGCGCGCTTTAAGACAAGTGCCGCACGCGTAAATTTCGCCTTTCAATGTTTTGAACTCTGCCACTTTCGCAGAAATATCAAAATGCTCGCTATCATAAATAGTGTCTAATTCCGAACCCTCATTCATTAAAAAAATCTCCACAGTATGACCGACTTTGAGCGCGGTAATTCCAAGGCGGAGTGTATTCCACGCTTGTTCCGGTTTATTAGATTGCAAGATAATGCCAAGTTTCATAAATTTATTTTATCAAATTGAATCCTCAATTGAAATACACAATACTCTATCAATAATCGCCCAAAAGTCGCAATTTGAAAATTGGCGGTGTTTTTTGATTGATATTCGAACTTTTTTTGACGAAAATCCGGACGCTGAATTTTGATAATTTTCGCTCGGGCGGGCAAAAAGGAAGGGGGTTGGGGGGAAGGAATTTTTGCCCGCCCTCGCTTTTCCGCCGCCGAATTTCGTGCCAGCGAAGCTGGCGCGCCGCCAAATTCAAAAATCAATAAGAATTAATTTCGCTTATAGATTTATCTAATAATTCTTGTATCTTCTTTTCTGATAAATTTCCGGAAATTATATTTTTTACCACTGCCGTATTTTCTTTTCTGATATCAAGTAATAATTCTGGTATTTTTGATTTTTTAAACCATGCGGATTTAATACTGAAATAATTTTCGGTATCAATAATATCCTCCTCATTTCTTGATAAAGTAAATTCTTGAAATTTATCACTAAACTTACAAATCGCGTATGCGGTTCCGAATTGAATCACCGTTTTTATGTGATCTATATTTTCTTTTTTTAATTCAGGACACCAAATTGGACTATTTTTATACAAAACATTTTTTGCCATTTTTGTTGCAACATCAGAATGAGTTAAAGCAAAAAAGAAAAAGAATAAACCTCTTAAATCACCAATCTTTTGTTGCCATTCCTTAATATAATCTAACGCTAATTCATTCTTTTGTATAAAACTGAATAATTTACAAGTTCGCGAATTTTTTATGTCGTCAATCGTAAGTAATGGATTTGGATCTATATAAGTGAAAGCATATTTTCTGGTTATAGGCACAGCGTTGTAAAATCTTGTAGGATATGTCGCCAAATAATCCCAAAGATAATGCCAAGCCATAATTGGCCCATTAATCGATCTGGGAATACTAAAAACGCAACCTCTTTTTTTCTTTTCCTTCGGTTTAACCGCAATATCGTAGCCGTTGGGTTTATCAGTAGCAACAATGTAAACCTCATCATTACTAATAGACGCATTGTGGATAACCTTGTTCAAATCCAGGTTTTTAAAATTACTATCTACATGAAGCAAAACCTTTTGGTCGTCTCCGGTTTGTGAATTGATTGCCCTAAAAATATCTTTGAAATAGACTTTTTCATCTCGATTTTTGGAAAAGTTTATTATTTTTGCTTCGTTGAAAACCTGATTAGCCAATTTTTTATAACGCTCTTTTGCTTTTAGTTTACTATCACTGCTATCTAAATAGCTTGGTTCCCAATTCTTATATTGTTTTAATTCAAAAAGCTCTTTAATCTTATTATGGTCTTTATACAAATCATAATAAATATAATCTTTTTGATTTTCTGCTTTTATAATATCTTTATCTAGTTGAAAAACAGAAAACGCGATCGTTAAATTAGAATTTAAGTTATCAAAAAATTTCTTTCCATTGATAATAAAGCCGCCAACGAATTTAGTATGATTTGATATGAATTTCCTAAATTCATCGTGTTCACCTCGTCCTGGATTTAACCAATTTGTTGGCGAGAATGTAGCAATATAGCCATAATATTTATCGAAAAGGTAGAATGTAAGAGCTTTAAGAATGAAAAATGAGGACAAGTCGTTTGATCTTATTTTGTTAGAGCGTAGTATCTTAATAAACTCCTCACCAAGATATGTTTGGTCTCTTGATACGCCAATTTTATTTCCAATTTGACCTTGTTCTACCCAAGTGTTTTTCCCCCTGT
>MHMF01000025.1:25971-36131 GCA_001821475.1 Candidatus Nealsonbacteria bacterium RIFCSPLOWO2_01_FULL_38_120 | reverse complement strand
TTTCTCCACTTCTTCTTCGGATTTGTCCATTTGCTTTCCCGAATAATAATCCATTATATCCCAATATCTTGTTTCTTTGAAATCTTTATTTCTATCTATTTCCAAATAATGGCCCGGGAGCAGTTTATATGTATTCCTAAAAATAACATAAGGAGCCGGAATATATCCTAACTGTAAAAATAAAGCCAAACCGTCTGGATTGATTTCTTTCTTGAAATCAGGATGCTTGTGAAACGCTTTAAGCTCGGAAGCAAAAAGAAAAAGTCCGTCCTTAAAATAATAATATAGTGGCTTTACGCCCGCCCTATCTCTGAAAAGAAATATCTTTTCTCTTCTCTTATCCCAAATCGCAAAAGCAAACATCCCGTTCAGCTTGCGAACCGATTTAATCCCCCACTTCTCATACGCTTTGAGCGCCACTTCCGTGTCTGAATCGCTCTTAAATTTACAACCAAGAAATACGAGCTCGCTTCTGATTTCTTTATAATTATATATCTCTCCGTTATAAGTTATCCATAATTCTCGGCTGTCATTGGCCATCGGCTGATGGCCTCGAGCAGACAAATCAATAATAGACAGCCGCCTGTGGCCAAAAGCTAAATTATATTTTTCATCAATAAAAATCCCGGCGTCATCCGGGCCCCTGTGAGCAAGGGCGTCTCTCATTGATTCTATCAGTCCCTTGCTTATTTTATCGCTCCCTTGCCTGAAATCCCAAATTCCAACTATTCCGCACATAAATTTAACTCAAAACTCAAAACCACAACCTTAAAACTCAAAACTACGACTTGAAATCCAATACCCAAACCCCAACCTTCCAAGCCGTATCCGTGTTTAAAATTTGGGATTTATTTGGTTATTGATCATTGGATTTTAGGGCTTTAAGTTGTGGTTTTGCGCTTTTAGTTTTACGCTTTGAATTTTTAGTTTAGATGTATTTCTTATATCCCTGCGACTCAAGAAGTTTATCATTGTATTTGTCGGCCGCTTCCAGAACAGGCATATCAACTTCTAATTTTTTAGCGAAGTCCAAGAGCGCCTTTGCGTCTTTGGGCAGACATTTTCCAAAATACCCTCTTTTATTCTTATGCATAATCGTCAGATGCGTTCTGCCTATTCTCTTATCAGCCGCCATTCCATCAACCACCATTTCCCATTTCTTTTCGTCTAATCCGAATTTTTTGCACAAATCATACATCTCGTTATTTTTCGCGACCTTGACTGAAAACCAAGTATTTCCTCCATATTTAATAAACTCCGCCACAACCGCCGGCGCGATTCTCTCAAAAGGCGCGAGAGGAAGCTGTTGAAGAATATCTTTCGCGACATCATAACTTTTATCCGTATATCCAACTATCTGCCTGTCTGGAAAACACATATCCTCGTCAGCCGTTGCTTCTGTTAAAAATTCAGGATTGAATAAAAACTTATGCCTACAATACTTTTCCTGCAATTTATCCGTTGCGCCCGGCATAACTGTTGATTTTATAATTAAAATCTTGTTTCCTTTTATCTGCGACACAACTTTCTCTATGACGCTTATATCGCAACCTATTTCTATATTATAGGGCGTAGGCAGGCAAAGATAAACAAAATCCGCTCGATTAAGCTCGTCAAGAGACCCGATTCCTTTAAGGTCGTAAAGAAATAATTTATAATGCGGTTTTTTTTCAAAATATCTCCTCAACGATCCTCCGACCATTCCAAGCCCCGCAATTCCAATTTTATATTTTATTAAATCATTATTCATATATTTTTATTTTTTTTATTTACCGCGACAAACTATTTCATCGTAGTAAATTTCCTACGATCGTAGGAAATTTACTACGATGAAATCCTGCTATTTGGAAGACCGAAAATTTTCATTCGCAATTCAGAAAATATCGAACGGAATTTTTCTCTAAAGGGCAAAAAGGAATAAAAATAACTTAACCAGCCGAGCAAAAACGCCTTCCGATATCCAGGATAATCCTTGCGATATTTTTTCCTTATACGATTATTGATTATTAAGTTTTGTATAGAATTCTGCCTAAAAGTATTCTGGCCCGCCCTTAAATAATAAAGAAAATACTCCTGAAAATTATAAAATTTTCCAACTCTTCCGAGCTTCAGCCACAAATCCCAATCCTCCGGGAAAAGCGGTTCATTGCTATGCTCCTTATATCTGCCGACTTTTTCGCAGGCCTCTTTCCTAAAAACAACTGTCCCGTGAGGAAAAAAATTATCAAAAATAATTATCCTCCTTATGTCTTCGTCTTTTTCCGGATCAAAGCGCCTGAATAACTCTTTTCCTGATTTATCAATTCCTATCATCCCCCCTCCGACCAATACATAATCAAGATGATTTTCCAAAAAACTGATCTGTTTTTCTATTTTTTTTTGGTCAGCCCAATAATCATCATCGTCAAGCCGGGCAATATATTTTCCGGCCGCAAAATCAATTCCCTTATTTGAAGCTCCTCCGCGGGAAAATGGATGTGATTTATTATCTATGAATTTTATCCTGCTGTCTTTCTTGATTAGTTCGGAAATAAATTCAAATGTCCCGTCTGTGGAACCGTTGTCAACTATAATCAGCTCAATATCTTTATATGTTTGCCATAAGGCGCTGTTAATCGCTTTTTTCAAATAATCAACTCTATTGCAAGTGGAAATAATTATTGATACTAATGGTTTCATTAAATTTCTCTTAAATGTTCTTTATACCAATTTATTGTTTCTTTGAGCCCTTGTTCCAAGCTCCACTTCGGTTCCCAGCCAAGCTCTGTTTTTGCTTTTTCAAAAGAAACCGATTGCTGGTCTATTTCTGCGGATGTCTTACATTCTGATATTACTTTCGGCTTGATGTCGCTTCTGCCAACCAATAGAAGAATTAAATTCGCCAAATCAAGCATAGTTACTGGCTTATTCAAGCCGAAATTATACGGCTGGCCTTGAATTTCTTTTCTATCAAGCGCTTGAGCTAATAGCAAATACGCGCTTACAGCATCTTTAATATAAAGGAAATCTCTGATAGATATTCCATTATTATTAATAACAGGGCTTTCTCCTTTCAGTCCTGAAATTATTACAGCAGGGATAACCCGGGAAATATTCAAGTCCCCTTCCCCATAAGTATTGGCGCAACGAGTCACCGCCAGCGGAAGCTTATATGTATGGTAAAAAGACCTTGCCAAAATATCGGCGCACGCTTTGGATGCATCATATGGAGATAAGCCGAGAAGAGGAGTGTCTTCCGTATATGGCAATTGTTTCTGGTCGCCGTAGGCCTTGTCGCTTGATGCCACGACTATTCTTTTAACTTGCGGAAACTGCCTGCAAGCTTCTAATATAGTCCAAGTCCCTTTAATATTAGATTCAAAAGTTGATAAGGGAGAAGCGTTGGCTATTTTCACAATAGCCTGAGCGGCTAAATGAAAAACCGCGTCTATGTCGTATTCTGCAAGTATGCGAAGGATAAATTCTAAATCAGCAACCGACCCTTTCACAATGTTTACTTTTCCTTCAAGCCCTAAAAACTCTAAAGCCCCTAACTTCGGCCAATCGCGAACGATAAGAGTAACATTGGCTCTTTGGCCGACAAGCTCCCTGCTTAAAGCGCCACCGATAAATCCATTGCCTCCGGTCACTAACACATTTCTTTTTTGCCAAAAATTATTATTGTCCATAAGATATTTTTAATTTTTTAATGTAAAAATATTAAATCGATTTCTTAGCCCCCACATAAACACACATCGTAAAAGGCGGTTTTTGCCAATGTTCTTTTACAATCATAAACTTCGTTGCGCGCAATAAATCAGTTAAGTCTTCATATCTCCAACGAAAAATATGAGGGTCTGCCCATTTTTTTCTCAAAAATATTTTTTTTATCAATGCGCCCACGATCCATTTTAGCCCTTCTTCCTTAATTTTATGAAAAATTTTTGAAGCCAAATTTTGCAAAGCAATATCGCTATTTTTTGTTCTAAGGGAAGATTTTCCATTATATACCGTTGAGCCGATTAATAAAACTCCTCCTAACTTAAGAACTCTATAGGCCTCTTTCAACGCAAGATACGGATCTTGAAAATGATCTAAGACAGATCTCATATGAACCCAGTCAAAAGTATTTGCCACGAAAGGGAGATTTTCCGCTTGGCATGCTAAAAAATTACAAGGTTTAGCGAGACAAGGATAGGCTTTTAGCAAATTTGGCTGACGCTCAATGTCTTGAAATATATTGATAAATGGGTCAACAGACACATATAAAGAAACTCTTTCTGCTTCAAGGAAATGACGCGTTGTTCCCTGTCCGCCGCCAATATCAAGCACCCTTCCATTTATATGAAATTCGTCAGTATATATTTCTTTAACAGAATCTATCTCATTTAAATACTCGTCAAGATTATCGCGTTTGCCGCGTTCAGAATAATATTTCTGGTACCCCTCCTGCATATCAAAACACTTCGCCGATTCTTTTGACACGCAATAATCGGGCCTATAAATACGGAAGTCAAGAACTTTTTCTATTAATTTTCCTTGCTTAATATTACAAGATAGATATTCAGTCGCGCAATCTTTACAGGCAAACCCTTGACCTATCGCCCTAAGAGACCCCTTGCATATAGGACAGCAAAGAATATTTATAATCTCTTGATCTAACTTGATATACATAATTATATTAAGCCGATTATCTTAAATATATTATTAAATCTTTTTTCGTAAGTATGGTCTCTCAACGTTCTCTCAAGGCCAGCGCCGGCAATGATCTCCCTTTCCTTGCTATATTCCAAATAATATTTTATTTTTTTAATAAGATCTTGCTCATCCTTGTAAATAACAATCTCTTTCCCGCTTATATAATAATCCTGCAGATTATCCGCTTTTCCGGTTATTAAGAATCCACCGCATCCCGGAATCTCAAAATTCCTGCCTTTGATTTGCTCCCGGTTTTTGCCCAAAAGCGATTTCAAGTTATCAACCCAAAGAAAAGGATTCTCTATTTTTATTGATTTGTTATTTTTCTTTAAGAATATCCTGGCAATTGATTTTATAAACGAAACGCCAGAGCCCTTTGTAAGATTAAGATTGATTTTGCTTTGAGAAAATATCTTAATCATTTCTTCTTGAGAAATTCGTCCATTCTCCCATCCCCTGCCCCGGCAATTTATATTTATACCGCTTTTTCTTATTCTGTTTATAATTTTCTTTCTGTTGCCATGCGGCTGTCCGACAAAACTCGCGTCATATTTTTTTTCTGAACTAAAAGGCTTATACAAAAAATGGTTGCAAGCCCATTGGGTCTTAATGGCATTTTTATATCCTGTTTTCAAATATTTTTCCGGCGCATTAGAATCAGTAGTTGCTATCCAGTTAAAACAAAAAGCCCAATATTTAGAAAAATTATCAAACCGCCAGTGGTCGTCAGTGAACCAATTTAAGGTTATCGCGCCGCTTTTTTTGGTTATTTCTTTAATTATTTCTTTTTTCAGTTCCTCTCCGAAAAGGCAAAAAAAACACAAATCCGGTTTTTCTCTTAAAGCGGTTTCCAGCAACAATTGATTCATTCTGTCCCGTCCGAGCTTCAATGCTATCTCGTCAAATGGAAAATAAACTATTACATTCGCGCCGTTATTCATTTTTTTCAAAGAATCGTAAAAATTATAATGCTCAAAACCAAATCCCCTCTCTGGATCGCCATAATCATATTTAATTGCCGCATAAAGAATCTTTAACATTTTATTTTATTTTATTTCATTCTATTCTATTTTATCTCATCTAATATCCAATATCTTTTAACCAGACATCAAGCAATCCTTTTTGTCCTCCCACTAAAGACATTAAAAGAATCGACACTATTTCTTTTTGTTCGTCAATAACGCGATTATCTTTTTCGGCTCTTACTATTATGTTGGGCAAAATATCTCCTGTTAAATTCTTAATTGATTCAGGGGCTATCTTCCCGACAACTTTAGCGATAAAACTATTATCCTTTCTGTAATAAGACCTGTTTTGCTGAATTTCAGAAACACTAAATCCTAACTTATTAAGCACAAATTTGAACTTTGACTTGCTCCAAAAATCCTTATGCAAGGCCCATTCCGCCTCATGAGACCCAAAAATATGGCGGGCTAATTTAAATTGTTTTTCTATATCATTAGTGGTAATGAATAATTTAGCGCATTCTTCAAAATCAGGCGTCTCTATAACCAAAAGCCCGCCTAATTTAAGCCAACGCCGCCATTGAAGCAATAATTTCAAGGCCTCTTGACGGGAAAAATGCTCAAATAAATGATGGTTTCTGATTTCGTCAACGCTATTCTCTTGATATTCCAACTTGCGAATATCTTTGAAAATATCCGCCTTAGGAATAATAATCGTATGCTCGGATGGAGGAAAGTCAATATTAACATACCCCTCCAAATATTTTCCCCCGCACCCTAAATGAAGTTTTAATTCCGCCATAATTTTTGTTTAGTTACTGCTATTTAATTTACCCTGAATTACGAAATGCTTTCTTTTTTTATTTGGCATTTTGTATTTCAAAGAAATTTATGAAATATTTTTCGTCCTACATTATAAACTCTCGGCCATTTTCTGTTTACAAAACTAAAATGAACCATCAATGACATCGCCATATTTGTGGTTATATTAACACGTTTAAACATATATTCTGATACAAATTTCTTGACAGAAAATTCGTATGGCAGTATCTCTCCTGCTCCGTTTCTATACTTATGGATTATTTTTTTTGATATTATATTCCTTTTGTATATTTTTATTTTTTTTAAATAATTTTTAAGCCGCGCTGACGCTATTCCGTTTTCCGTCCTTTTTTGACCAAGCTGGCCATCGTGAAGTCTTCCAAAATTTGCCACTGTCGGTAAAAAATAAGGAAGGTAGCCTAATGTGTTAAAATAATAATTAAACTCAAAACATGGTTCTATCGCCTCTGTCGCGTGGCAAGGAAAACATTGTTCAAATACTTTTCTGCGGCCGCAAAAATTTCCTTCGGGAAGCCAAAAATTCGTCGCCAGCCAGTAATAAATAAATTCGTTTTTTTGGGGAGGCAAAACATTATGAAATTGAGGATACGATATTTCTCCCAACTCGTTATTCTTCATCATATACCGGGGGAGCCCCCACACCAAAGAAACCTCTTTGTCGCGGTCCAGAGCTTCTACGCATTTTTCAATCCAATGCTCGTCAATATATCCGTCTGAAACAGCGCATTGCAAGATATATTCGCCTTTTGCCAAAGCCAAACCCTTCTTAAGCGCCTCAAAAGAACCGCTGTCTTTTTCCGAAATTAACCGAATGTGGGGATATTCTTTAAGTATTTGAAGGGTGTCGTCAGTTGAAGCGCCATCTATTACAATATGTTCAAAATCATCGTATGATTGGTTTGTTATTGAATCCATTGTGTCGCGCAAAAATTCTGCCATATTGTAAGACATAGTAATTACGGAAACCTTCGGATTCCTGTTCGGAAAAATTCCTTGCTTTGCATTTCTTTTTGAAATAACGCGGGGGTTTATTTTTTGATTGCTTTGTTCCATAATTTTTACTTTTTTAGCTTATGATATATTTTTCTTCCGATATTATAAACTCTCGGCCATTTTCTATTTATGAAACTAAAATATATCATCAATGACATCGCCATATTCGCGGACACATTAACGCGCTTAAACATATATTTTGATATAAATCTCTTGACTGAAAATTCATAAGGCAAAAACTCTCCCGCTCCGCCCCTGTATTGATGAGTTGTTATTTTCAGCATTAGTTTGCTTCTGTATTTTTTTATTTTTTTTATATAATTTCTCAACCATAATTGGGCCATTCCGTCTTCCGTCCTTTTCTGACCAAGCTGGCCATCGTGAAGTCTTCCAAAATTTGCCACTGTCGGTAAAAAATAAGGAAGGTAGCCCAATGTATTAAAACAATAATTAAACCTAAGATACGGTTCTATATTTTCCGCAGATTTGCAAAAAAAACATTCTTCAAATACTTTTCTGCGGACGCAAATATTTCCTTCGGGAAGAAAAAAATTCGTCGCCAGCCAGTAATAAATAAATTCGTTTTTTTGGGGAGGCAAAACATTATGAAATTGAGGATGCGATATTTCTCCCAACTCGTTATTCTTTACCATATACTGAGGAAGCCCCCACACCAAAGAAACCTCTTTGTCGCGGTCCAGAGCTTCTACGCATTTTTCAATCCAATGCTCGTCAATATATCCGTCTGAAACAGCGCATGGGCAGATATATTCACCCCTTGAAACATTCAAACCTTTTATGAGCGCGTCAAACCAGCCATTATCTTTTTCCGAAATTAACCGAATGTGGGGATATTCTTTAAGTATTTGAAGGGTGTCGTCAGTTGAAGCGCCATCTATTACAATATGTTCAAAATCATCGTATGATTGGTTTGTTATTGAATCCATTGTGTCGCGCAAAAATATCCCTAAATTTTTTGAAGTAGTGATCACAGAGACCTTAGGATTCTTATTCGGAAAAAATCTTTGCTTTATATTTGCTCTTAAAAGAACTTTAGGCCTTTTTTCTTGAAGTTCACTTAATTTTTTATATTCTTCTTTGCATAAACTTATTTCTTCAGCCATCATTTTTTCCAAGTCAGAAATAAGCTCCAGTTTCTCTTTTAAGAACATCGATGAAACGGAATAGTCCAAAAGAGCTGAAAAAGAATTCATTATTCGCAAATTTTCTTGAACCCGTTTTTTAAGAACAAGGGGATGGCGCCGCATATCGTTTTCTCTGGAAGAAAAATCAGTTTGCATGCCGCTGATGATAGATTTTTGATTAACAAATTTTATAATATTTTTATAAATATCTTCGTTTTTTTTGTCTTGTATGTGGTCTGTTCTGATCCAATGAAGCAATTTTATGCTATGACTGATAAACGCGTCTCTGGTTACGCATCTCAAAAAGATATTAACTAATTCAGAAAAACCGCCGCTTTCTTCTATAAGGTTGTTTATTTTTTTAAAAAAATAAAACTGATGCCTTGCATAATAAAGCCAAAGTAAAATAGGAGTATCCAGCCCCGGCATCCCTGGTATCAAAGGTGTGTCTGATAATTTACGACCGCGACTCCTATAAAAAAATAACCGCTCATTGATAAAATGACACTTAAATCCCAAAAGGAAAAATTTCATTACAAAGAGATTGTCAAGATTCGCCCTAAGGTTGTCAAATGGTTCAAAAGAAGAAGTTTTTTTATAAACATCGACCTTGAAAACACCGAAGGGAATTGGCAAAACATTCCGTTTATGGTTATAAACGCAGAAATTATTAATGCTTGAATTTTGGCTATTATAGCCGTCTTTTTCTGAAACAATAGAATAATAAGTTGTTTTATTATGAACATCCACTAAATCCAGATTTGAATACGCCATATCAACTTCAGGATGATTTTCCAGAAACAACACTAATTTTAAGATAAAATCTTTATGCCAAAAATCATCGTCATTTGCTACCATGCAATATTTCCCCCGCATAATTGAAGCGGCAAATTCCATTGCCTCCTCTGCTCTTAATTTTTTCTGGTCAAGAATATACTTTATCCGCTTGTCTTTTTCCGCGTATGATTTGCAGATATCGGGCGTTGTGTCAGAGGACTGGCTGTCCACAATAATCAACTCAAAATTTTTATAGCTTTGCCTTAAAAGCGAATCAATCGCCTGATTCAAAAGCGGCTCTCCATAAGCGCGATGGCTGGCAAAAGAGTTATAAACAGGCATTAAAATACTCACCAACGGATCATTAGAATCCGATATTTTGTTATTTTCCATTATCTTATTTTAACGATAAATGAATTTTCATCGTAGTAGATTTCCTACGATCGTAGGAAATCTACTACGATTGATTTATAACAATTAAACGGGAATTAAAATCGTTTTTATCGCTTCTAGTAAATTTTCATATAACGGAATTTCCTGATTTATCTGATATTTGCCGTCATGGCAACTGTAGCCGGTTTTAACGCCTATAAAATTTATCTTGGCATTTTCAGCTGTCTTGGCGTCTCCGGACGAATCGCCTATAAAAAAACATTTGTTTAAATCCAAATTAAAATCTAAAACAGCTTTTTGAATTAAACCGGTATTCGGCTTCCGGCAATCGCATTTAATTTTAAGTTCCGGAATTTCTCCGCTAAAT
>MHMF01000025.1:0-25962 GCA_001821475.1 Candidatus Nealsonbacteria bacterium RIFCSPLOWO2_01_FULL_38_120 | reverse complement strand
TAATTTTAAGTTCCGGAATTTCTCCGCTAAATCCTTTTTCAGGATGATGGGGGCAATAATATATCGCGTCAATTTTAGCCCCGTTTCTTCCTAATTCTGTTTCCATTTTTTTGTGTATTTTATTCAAGTCCGCTTCGGTCATAAATCCCTTGGCAATCATCGGCTGATTTGTGATGATAATCGCCAAATAATCGGAATCATTAATTTTTTTAATCGCCTCGGAAGCAAAATCATATATTTTTAAATCTTCTATTTTTGAAAGCTGGCCAATTTCTTGGTTAATAACGCCGTCCCTGTCAAGAAAAATAGCTCCTCTTTTGTTTTTCAAATTAAGCCGCTTTATTTTTCCCGAAAAAAAATCCTGCTCAACTTTTGCCAGCCGCTCCGGAGTGCCCATGTCTTTAAGATATTCCGGAGTGCTATAGCTGTAAATTCCAGAACTACTGGCAATATATCTTTTTCAATATCGCATTTTTTTCCAGCGGGAATATGTTTAAAAATTTCCGGCGGGAAAATAAATACCGACGCAATGCTTAAATTACGGAAAATAATTCCCGAAGAATGCGGTCTTCTCAATAAAGATGCGATTTGTCCCGCGCTATCAACCTCAACCAAATCGCTGTCAAAAGGATGGTCGTTGGGATGCGTTATAATTAAACTTACCCCGCCCGCCGCAGTTTTAGCGAGGGCGAATTTCCTTTGATTATGCGAATCAATAAATCTCTTCACATCAAAATCCATCATAATATCTCCTGACAAAGCTAAAAAATCCTCTTTAAATTCACCCTCTAATTGTTTAAGGGCGCCTGCTGTGCCTAACGGCTCTGCTTCCTGATAATAATGGATATTGACATCCCATTTTTCACCAGTCTGAAGATAATCTCTGACTTGCTCTCCTAAGTAGCCCAAAAGAACCCAAATATCTCTAATCCCGTATTCCTTTAAGAGCAAAATTTGATGCTCTATAACGGGCTTGCCGCCTATTTTTATCAATGCCTTAGCCGTGTCTTTGGCTAATGAAGCCAAGCGGGTGCCTTTTCCGCCGGCTATAATTGCCGCTTTCATGGTTTTTTAGACATGCTCTTTTCAATAATTTCGCAAATAATATGGCCTATTAAAATATGGGATTCCTGAATCCTCGGAGTATCAGTTGATGGTACTTGAATAATATATTTGCAGGCATCTCTCATTTTTCCGCCGGTTTGGCCGGCAAGCCCAACTGTAATTATTTTTAAGTTATTGGCTGTCTCTATCGCTTTTAAGATATTTAAAGAGTTGCCGGAACAGGAAATAGCGACCAAAACATCGCCCTCCCTGCCGTTCGCTTTTACCAGCCGGGAAAATACTTCGCTGTAAGAATAATCATTTGCCACAGCCGTTAAAAAAGAAGTATTAACATGCAATGCCTCTGCTGACAACGGCTCTCTGTCAAAATAAAACCTGCCCGAAAGCTCGGCCGCTAAATGCTGAGCGTCTGCGGCTGACCCGCCGTTTCCGCAAAATAAAACTTTTTTCCCATTTTTAAGAGCGCTTGCTATTTCTTCGGCTATTATATCAATTAAAGATAAAGCCGCCTGATTTTCTAAAATCTTTAATTTAATTTCCGCGCTTTCTTTTATGGCTTTTTCAATGAGAAATATATTGTTCATAATATTAATTGTCGTGAAGCGACACATTAGTTTTGTCCGCCAGCAACATTCCGCGTAGCGATGCGGGCTGGCGTAGCATTGCGGGCAGGAAATTTGAGATTTGATTTTTGAGATTAGGCAATAGACATATCTTGAACATTGTGAAAAATTATCTGACTCCCCAATGATTCAAAATGAAACGGAACGGATAAAAAACCATTCAGCGCCTCTTTTATTCTTGACTGGTTTTCCGGAGGAGCGAAAAAAAGGATAAATCCGCCTCCGCCCGCTCCGCACAATTTCCCGCCCAAAGCCCCTGCCCTTATGCCTGCATCATATATATTATCAATCTGGCTGTTGGATATTCTATCAGTCAAGCCGCGCTTTATTTTCCAGCTTTCATCAAGCAATCTGCCGAAATCGCTGATTCTATTTCCATTAAGGATATTAACCGCTTCGTCAACCATTTGCTTCATTATTGTTAATTCTTTTTCTTTTGAGGGCGTCTGCTTTATTTGTTCCCTGGCAATATCAGACGCAGTCCGAGAAAAACCTGTAAAAAATAACATTAGATGGCTTTGAAGCATATTTATTTTTTCCGGACCAATAGTTATCGGCTGAACGAATATTTTTCTTTCACCGCCAAATTCTATTTTATTAAACCCGCCAAAAGCAGCGCTGGTCTGATCTTGAGACCCGACATTTTCTCTAATTAAATCTTGCTCCACATGGATAGCGTCAAGAGCTAATTGCCTTTTGGTCGCCATTCGCCCGCTCAGAGCGTACAAACTATTCAAAAAACCAACCGTAAACGCGGAGCTTGACCCTGTCCCGGATTGGGCCGGCAGATCGCCAGTATGGATCATTTCAACTCCGTTGTTGATATTAAGAAACTTTAGACACTCCCGGACAGACGGATGCGCAATTTCGGAAATATCCCTTACTTCTTCGCGGGTTGTATACCTTATCCTGTATTTAAAATTAAAAAATTGAGGAAGAAATCTTGTTGTTATGTAGCAATATTTATCTATAGTGGCGCTCAGCACCGCTCCGCCATTTTTTTCATACCAAACAGGGTAGTCTGTCCCCCCGCCAAAGAATGAAACGCGAAATGGTGTTCTACTGATAATCATAAATAATTAATTTTTAATTTTGAATCAAATTTTAATTTCGAAATTTATAATTCTTAATTCACACTTCTGTACCAATCAACGGTTTTTTTAATGCCATCGGCCAAAGGTGTCTTTGCCTCAAACCCTAAAATCTCTTTGGCTTTTGACGGGTCAATAAGCCGCTTTGGAATCATAGTTGGCTGATCAGCATTGAAAACAATTTGCGCGTTCTGATAATTATCAGCCTCTAAAATCGCTTTAAGAACTTCTTTGATAACGCAAGGCCTGCCGGTAGCTAAATTTATCGGGTCGTAATTTTCAAGTTTTGCCATTGCCAGAAGCATTCCTTCAACAAGATCTTCCACAAAAATAAAATCCTTTATATCATTGCCATCCCCCCAAACCTCAATCGGGTTTTGTCTCTCAACAACTTTTTTAATTAGGGCGGGAATAACATGGGAAGTCTCGGGATTAAAATCGCTGTGCGGACCAAAACTATTTGCCGGTCTGACAACAACTGTTTTCATTGGATTTTTTATTTTAGTGTACATTTCGCAAAGCACTTCTGAAAATTGCTTCATCCAAGCGACAAAATAATACTTGGGAAATAAATCCCCGTATTTCATATCGCTTTCTCTGACCGGCTGGTCTGACGCGGGATAAACAGTATTACTGCTTATGAACAAAAACTTTTTCACTCCCGCCTTATAAGCTGACTCCAACATCAAACTATTCATAATAATATTCGGCGTGACATGCGCAAGCGGGGTTTTTGACATAACAGCGGCTCCTGAAGTATTAGCGGCGGCCATAAAAACATAATCCATATCTTTGACCGCTTTCTGGCAATCCCGCTTTTTGAAAAAATCGCAACTCAGATACTCAGCGCGGCTGTCCTGGATTTGAAGTTTCCTTATATCTCCCGCTCTTACTTTGGCGCCAAGCGATAAAAGTTTTTTTATCAAATTAGTTCCGATAAACCCGGCTCCGCCGGCAACTAAAATTTTTTTCCCCTTAAAAAATTCTTCCATAATAAGTTTAAATTCAAATTTAAAGTTCAAAACTCCCGCCCGCCCTCGCTATGCCGAAGACGTTGCGAGCAGGCAAAACCATAACCTTAAAATTAAAAACTTTCTATTGCGCGCAATGCTTGCATTTCGATTTGGTTTTAGGTTTTGAGTTGTGGTTTTACGCTTTACATTTTGAATTTTGAGTTAGTTGTTATTTCCATCTCCCTTTCGGCCCCTGAGAGACGGTTAAAATATGCTTGTCTTCAAACGGCTCCACTAGCGCTAATCTTTTTTTAGAAAGTATGCCCCTATCTTCTCTTTTATCTATGCAATATATAGAGTTAGGAGAAACACCCCCTGGCGGCTCATTTTTCATCACCCAAAACCGCTCTAAGGTCGGCCTATCGGTAAAAACGCCGAACTCAAGAAAAAGCGTTTTCTTTTTTTCTAATGGAAAAACAATCCATTCTATTATTTTTTTACGAATCCCTGGAAACATCCTTAAAAATTTTTTGACGATAAGCGGATTTTTTGAAAAAATATTAGGAGTCCGAAATTCTTCAAGATAGACATTTTTGGAAAGGACTACCCTGCCGCCAATTTCATATACTCTCATTGCAATATCAAGGTCCCAAAATAAACCGACAAAATGTTTATCTATGCCTCCAAGCTGTTGCCATAATTTTCTATTCATCAAACCGCCTACAGGCATAATTGGCGAATTTTGATTATCCGACCAATAGCGGCCGGTTCCTGTCATATCTTTTCCTTCCCAAACATACCTGCAAGATAATATAATTCTATCATCGTTTAACTCCTTAAATTCTCTGTAGAGATTATCCAATGCATGTTCGCTCAATACAATGTCATCGGCAAATGGCATAATTAAATCTCCAACAGCGTAGCGAGCCCCGATTTCAACGCACTGGACCGGCTTTACTTCGGTATAAATAAAATGGCAATTCCCCGGCAATTGAAAGCTTGGCGGCTTATTGCCCACAAAAATTACTTCAAATGGAATCTCGTTGGAGGACAAAGAATTATAAAACCGCATCCAAAACTCTGGATGAACCGCCGGACCAAACAAACTTATGATAGGATTTTCGTTTATCATATTTTTTCTAATTTCTTTTAATTACGAAATGCCAAATAAAAAAATAATTTCAGGTATTTCGCAATTCAAAGTAATTCATCTCTTTGCGATAATATCGGATTTTTTATTGGCCACCAGATATTAAACAAAGGAGAATCCCATTTATATGTAAATTGCCCCGCTCTATTGTAATATGTGGACTGCTTATAATGGAAAATCGCCGTATCGCTGAGAATTAAATGGGCATTCCCATGCTTTGGAGGCGCTAATACTTGCAATCTATTGCTGTCTGACAAAACAAATGTCTGCCATTTGCCAAAATTTTCCGACTCTTTGTCGCAATTAACCACTGCCAAATAAAACTTCCCGAATAGACAAGAAATTAATTTCCATGTCTCGCTGTCCCCATGAATGCCTCTTAAAACATTTTTTGTGGAAACAGAAATATCATCCTGCGCAAATTTAACATCCATCCCATTTTCTCGATAAATCTGTTCGTTATATGTTTCAATATACTGGCCTCGAAAATCCTCAAACACATCCGGCTGAATAAGCAAGACGCCTTCTAAATTTGTTTTTGAAACTTTAATCATATTACTATTTTTTTATTCCTTAAAATAATTTTTCCTTTTTAAGTATTCATCTTGATTTTTTATAAACCAATCCCATGTCTCCTTAAGCCCGCTCTCTAAAAAAGTGGTTGGATTGTAATGAATTAATTCTTTTGCCAAAGAAATATCCATAACTCTTCTCGGGAAACCAGATGATTTGGTTGCGTCAAATTCATAATTAAAATCAAGAAAGCCATGAAGAGTTTCTACCAATTCTTTAATTGAAACTCCTTTTCCGCTGCCTAAATTCACAAACTTGGAATTTGTGCCGTAATAAAGGGCTAAAATAATTCCTTCCGCCACATCTCTGCTGTAAGCGAAATCCCTGATTGCCGTTCCGTCTCCCCAAATTTTAACCGGATTTTCTTTGTGATAGATTTTATACATCAAAGATGGAATAACCATAGCGTTTTCCGGGTCAAAATTATCTCCGGGCCCATACACATTACAGGGCCTTACGATAGAAAAATTATCTAAGCCGTATTGTATTTTGTACGCCTGTACCTGTAATTCAGCCATTCTTTTCGCCCAGCCGGGAAACATATCCATTGGAGGACCTTCAAGGTTTTCCGATTCCTTAAAAATTTCAGCCGAAGAATAAGCGCCGATAGAACTGGTATAAACAACTTTCCCGACCTTATTAATCCGGCATGCCTCCAAGACATTTGCGTTAAACTGTAAAAGAGGCACGAAAAAACTGGCTGGCTTTAATTTAGTGACTTCAATTGAACCTTTAATGCCAGCCAAATGGAAAACAAAATCAATATCTTTGGTTATTTCTTTACAAAAATTAAAATCAGTCAAATCGCCAAAAATATATTCCGCCCTGTTGTCCATTTTTATTTTATCCAAAGAAACAATCTTGACATCAACTCCCGCTTTATCAAGAATATCAACCACCTGCCTGCCGATTAAGCCAGTGCCGCCGGTGATTAAAACTTTTTTCCCTTGAAAACTTCTTAAAACATTTTCTTCTGTCATATATTTATCTATATATTAACTGCTATTTATTATCTATTATTGCAAAATTAAAATAGCTGTTAGAAATATCTGCTCTCTCCTCCGTCTATGGCAACGCAGGAGCCATTCACCAAACTGGCGTTTCCGGAACAGAGAAACGCAACAACATCCGCTATTTCTTCCGGCTTGCCAAGCCGTCCGAGAGGAAATTCAATGTCCATCTTTCTCTGAAATTCCCCGGGATTTTCTTTTTGTTCTTTTTCCCAGCCAGTATCGGGTATCATAATAGAGCCCGGCGCAACGCTATTAAAAGTAATTCCGTCTCTGGCTAAATCAAAATTCATTGCCAATGTTTTCATTAAACTTATTTCAGCGCTTTTCGCCATATTAAACCAAGGCCTGCCTCCGCCTTCTCTGCCAAGCCGGGAAGCAACAGTAACCACTCTGCCCCATTTCTGTTTTCTCATAAAAGGAATTGCCCGCATTGTAAAACGGACTGCCGCCAAAGCGTTTTTATTATAAACATCTGTCCAAACGGTTTCAGCTGTTTCTTCAATAACAGGACTCCCCCATCTCCCGCCTCCGCCAACATTATTTATTAGAATATGAATCGCACCCCAAGCGCCAATTATTGTTTTTATCGCTCTTTCTATGTCTTCCAAAACAGTTGCGTCCGCCTGTATCCCAATAGAATCAACTCCTTTTGCCTTTACCTCATTTACAACATCGTCCACCTGTTGCTTATCAATAGAACAAATCGCCACGTTGCATCCTTCTTGAGCCAATACCAAAGCAATAGCTCGACCGATTCCGTGTCCGGCGCCAGTGACTAAACCGTATTTTCCTTTAAGATTTAGATTCATAATTGAATAATTTTTAATATTTCCAATTTTGAAATAGTCAACCTTGATTTGGCGAAATCAATGGGGTTATCGCGCATAATTTCCTCTTCGTCTATCTTTACAGATATTTTTTCCGGCCTAATGGCAATCGGCTCGTCGTCAATGCAAAGCGCCTGAAAATATTGCGGTATATTAAAATCAAATGATATGGGGCTATAATCTGATTTCTGCCAAGTCGGAATGCGGAATGCCTGATATTTAAAAACTTCACCTAAAACAGGCTGTTGGACTATAATTTCATTTGATTTCAAATAATTATCCACTAAAATCCGCAGTTCGCTGTAAAAAATATCTTTCTCGCTTAAGATAGAAAGCAGGGCGGCTTCGTGCGTTTCAAAAAGCATATTCCCCATAAAATCAAGAGAGGCAAGATATGTTTGTCCGCTTAAAATAGATTGACTGCCGTTATTTATAATTCCAAGCGCTTTTCCAATAACAGGATATAATTCCCTTTTATCTATTATGTAACTGATTAAATCAATTAAATTAATAGAATACTCCGCTTTAAGATAATTAAAAATAAAAAAAGACAAACGAAAATTATGCAAAGCAAGAACAACATTAATAAAAACAAACATCTTTTCCCAATCCTTAACCGGCAAAGTGGATGTCGCAACGACTATTTCTTCGTTCTCGTCAACTCCGGCATCCATCCATTCATGCCTCGTCAGCCCAATGCGGCAAGTTCTGGTCTCTATTTTATATTTATTTTTATAATCCGGTTCTGACATTTCAGCTCCGTCAAGCAATCTGCAAAGATATACGATAAAGAAATGATTCTGGTATCTGTCCATACATTTATCCATGGCAGACAGAAGGGAGCCGCATGTTTCATTGGGCAGTCCGAGTATAAGTTCCGTATAAGTGATAATTCCTTTTTTATTCGCTTCTTTCTTCAACTCTTCAAATGAAGATAAATCCATATTCCTACGTTTTATAGCCAAAAGCGTATCATTATTAAAACTTTGCATGCTCAAAGTAAGCTGGGTATGGACGCCTCCTTTGCGAACCGTTTCTATAATATCCATCATTTTCTTACTGGAAAATTTCAGCCAATTTATAATGAAAAATTTTGGGAAACCATTTTGTTTGCCAAATTCCGCTATCATTTCCGCTATTTTAATGTCTCTATGGAAGAGGCCGAAATTTGCGTCAGCTCCGAACACATAATACATTTTATTTTTGCTAATCCATTCCATTTCTTCAGCCAATCTGCCCTCATCAAAATTAATAATTTTCGGAAACCTGATATTGCCTTGCACGCAATAAGCGCAATTATACGGACATCCCCGGTTCGTCTCCCATAAAGCGCCTGATATTTTATCTTTATATTTTAACAAAATTTCGTCAAATATCCCATTGAGAAACGGCGAAGGAATCTCATTCAAGTCCCGATCATAAAAAGGATTATTTGCGACAACAAAGCCATTTTTGCGCGCATATGAGGCCCCGGCGATATAACTGAATTCTTTTTTATTAATTCTCGCTAAAAGAATTTCAGCGAACGGCCATTCTCCCATTCCACGGACAATAATGTCAATAAACCGATGACTTTCCAGAAAAGCGCGGATATTATCAAAATTGCCCGGCATCATCGGTCCGCCAAAAACTATCAGGCAATCAGGAAACGCGGCCTTCCCAAGCCGGGCGATTTCAAGGCTTTGTTTGAAATTCCAGCTGTAAGTGGAAAAAGCGAGGACATCGGGATTTTCATAGGACGCTACTGTCTGCGATGGCTTCTCTCTTAATATTTTAATATCAAAATCATATTCTTTATAAATTTCAGGAATGCTTTCAGCATAGGAAACAAGCAATCCAGCCGAAAGCGGCAAAAAATTTTTCCAAGATCCTGATTGTATCTGATGGACATAAACTTTTCTTTTTTTCACTTGACTGGTTTCCATATAATATAAGTAAATCCCTCCATATACAAACTTCCGAAAAATAATCTTTTTACTTTTAATATCTTGATTTTCCCTTCCGCTTCCAATTCTCTCAATCGCGTCAGATAACCTTGCGTATATCCTCTTTTTTTGTGAAATTTTATGGCTAAATAATCAACAAGATTATTCTCATCATACGTTTCAATAATCGGCTCAATATGAATGCATATTCCGGGAGATTGTTTCAAAAGAAATTGCAAAAACGGCTCAAAGTCGCTGGCTATTTGCTCTATTGTTCCGGAAGTGAAAACAGCCGCTCCCGGTTTGACTTCAAAACTCTCGTTCGGCTGCCTTAAATTAAAAACATAACCTTTTATTTTCAAATTATGCGCGTTGGCTATTCGGTTAATTAACTCCGGGGAAGACGGAACGAAATCCAAGCCGTAAAAATTTTTATCAGGATACATTTTTGCCATAGGCACGAGATTATATCCGCTTCCGCACCCAAAATCATAAATATCGTTATAATCTTTCAAATATTTCCTAAAAAACCAAGTCCTAAAAACATTAAAATAATCATGCTCAAAATTAGGATCAACAGGCATAATATATTGCTGATTAAATCTTATCACCTGATTGGATCTGATAAACTTAGGCGTTATTTTGTTCAAATCGTAATTGCTTTCAATAAATTCCTTAAGGTTCTCCGACCAGCCGGTTTCCCATTGAGCTGTCCTTGTTTCCGCGCCGATAATTTGATTGTCGATTTCTATTTTTTTTAAAACATTAAGTATAATATTATCTCTCTCTTCGCCTTCAATAATTCTATATCTAAAATCATTTTTTTCAATCAATTCTCTGCAATCAAAAAGAATGTCGTCCGGGGTTGCGCCAAAAGAACGGGCAAAATCATCTACTGTGATTTTTCTATTAAATAAAAACTGCCCTGGGTTTGAAGTATTTTTCTGCGGTAAATTTTCTTCCATAATTGATTTAACAACGCTCTCAACATCCAAACAATAATTTTTATGCAGCCATCCTCTGCTGCCGTAATTAAAGCATTGTTCATCTTTGAGGCTTATCATCTTTAATGGTATATATTTTTTATTTTCAATCAAAAAATTACTTACAATATCCCCTATTCCTCCTATTGCGGAATTCTCTTCAAGAGTTATGAGTTGCTTAGATTTTTCAATAATTCTCAATAGCGCTTCTTTATTCACCGGTTTTATCATATACAAATCAGCAACCCCTGCGCCAATGTTATTTTTTTCAAGCTCTTTTGCGACTTTCACAGCCTGATGACTCATAAATCCAGTGCTAATTATGTTTATATCTTTCAAATTTCTTAATACCCTTAAACCATCTGAAAAATTATTATTTCCATCAGTCAAGACCGGAAATATTCCCTTATCAAGCCTAACATACACAGGGCTCCTGCTTTGATAAGCGAAATTGGCGCAAACAGCGGCAGAACAACTGTCAGCCGGATTTAAGATTGTGATTTCAGGCAAAGTCCGCATAACAGCGATATCCGCAACCGCGTGATGAGTGGGCCCGTCATTTTCAAAAGAAAGACCTGCCCCAACGCCTATAATAGTTATCGCTAAATTCATCCCGCAGATATTGGTTTTAATATGTTCATAACAGCGCATCGCTATAAAAGGAATCATAGAATAAACAAAAACCTTCTTTCCGCTCAACGCCAAACCGGCGGCAACAGCAATCATATTCTGTTCAGCCACGCCGATATTTATAAATTGTTCAGGCAAATCTTTTTTATACTTTTCCAAACTGAAAGCATCCGCGTCAGCGGTAATAAATATGACATTCTTGTCTTTTGACGCGATATCATATACTTCGTCAAAAAAACCGTCTCTGATATCTATGTTGTTTTTTTCTCGCTTGTTATCCATAATTTCAATTATCTCCGCCTTATCTCCGTCGCATCTCCATCGATTTCGGAAAAAATTTTTGCTGAAGTTTCGGTTAAACTTTTTATCTAGAAATTTAATTCCTTCCTGGCAATATCTAATTCTTCCGCAGTCGGAACAGAATGATGCCATTTTATCCCGTTTTCCATAAAAGAAACTCCCTTGCCTTTTACTGTGTTGGCGATAATCATCAATGGCTGTTCCAAATTATCAAAATTATCCATTACATTTATAATCTCCTCAAAAGAATGTCCATCAATTGTTATGCACTTCCATCCGCAAGCCCTTAATTTGTCTTCCAGTTTGCCGGAACCGTCATCTTCTATAACATCAGTAACAGAAAGCCTATTGCGGTCTATGATGCCAATTAAATTGTTTAATTTTTGCTGGCTGCTAAACATTATTGATTCCCAAATAGAACCTTCTCCGCATTCGCCATCGCCGATTAAAGCAAAAACCCGATAATTTTTATTATCCATTTTAGCCGCCAAAGCCATTCCAGCTCCAATTCCTAAAGCATGACCCAAAGAACCCGTGTTATATTCCACGCCAGGAGTATCAATATTAAGCTGACCGCCCAAACTGCTGCCGTTGCTCCCGTATTCTTCCAATCGCGATCTGTCAAAAAATCCCAAATCAACCAAAATATTATATAAAGCCAAACAAGCATGCCCTTTTCCTATCACTAATCTGTCTCTGTCCTGCCATTTATGATTTTTTGGATCAAATTTCAAAATTCCTCCATAATACAAAGCCGTTAAAATATCAACGCAAGAAAAAGTTCCTCCAAGATGGCCTTTGCCTGTCCTGGCAACGGTTTCCAAAACTTCTCTTCTCGTCAAATTTGCCTTTTTTTTAAGTATTTCCGTATCTACTGTCATATTGTCTCTATTTTTAAGGGTTTGATTATTTTTTGCTTATTGTCGCAGACAACTTCTATAAAAGCCGGCCCCGGCTGGCTAATAATTTCTGAAATTTTACTGTCTATTTCTTCGTAATTCTGGATATTAAAATATGGCAGATTAAAAGCGGCCGCCACTTTCTGGAAATCCAAAACTTCGTTACAACTCGCTTGATCGGAATTAATGTATCTGCCTTCGCACAAAGCGTCTTGGGTATTTCTTATGGAAACATACCCGCCGTTATTTATGACGAAAAGTTTGATATTTTTTTTATAGAAAGACATTGTTTTTAATTCTTGGATATTTAGTTCCAAAGAACCATCGCCTGTCACTGCCAATATCTGTTTGTCTTTATCCGCTGTCGCGCAACCAATAGCCAAAGGAATTGCCAAGCCCATAGAAGCAAAGGCGCCGGAAGTTATTTCCCGCTGGCCTTTTTCAAATTTGAGCGCCTGTCCAGACACAAAATTAGAAGATCCGGCGTCGTTTACGAAAATATTATTTTGGCCGGAAAGAGCGTCAAGCCGACTGACAAAATAATACAAATCAATTAGATTTCTCTTAAATTCCGGAATAATCAATGGATATTTTTCCTTATAATTTTTGCACATTTCCAGCCATTGAGAATAATCAGGCAAATTTATCGCGCTAAGCTTGCTTAAAAATACAGGAAGCGCTTTTTTTAAATCCGCTTGAATCGCTAAATCAATTTTAACCCCGGGTTTTTTTAATTCCGCTTCGTCTATGTCAACCATCGCCAATTTCGCGTTGTCGGAAAAACCGTCTAAATTATTACCGACAAAAGGAATTGCCAACCTACTGCCTAAACCAATAATCAAATCGCTCTGCTTCATTATTAAGCCTGTAAATCTGGAACCGTGCATTCCGCCATGGCCGAAATTATTTTTATTGGAAAATGGCAGAATATCCTGGCCTAAACGAGAAAAAATTACCGGAATATTCAATCGTTCAACCAACTTCTTGAAATCATCAATCGCCCCAGCCATTCTTATCCCCTGCCCTGCGATAATAAGCGGCCTGCTGGAGTTTTTCAAAAGCTCAAAAATTTTTTCAATGCTTAATTCCAAAACTTTTGAATCAATTTTATCTTCCCAATGGTGAAACATTTCAAGCTTTTCTTCGTCAACTATTGCTGACTGGACATCCAACGGAATATCCAGCCAAACAGGGCCTTTTCTTCCGGACTTGGCAAAATAAATAGATTTTTCCAAATGATAACGGATTGTGTCCGGGTCGTTCACTATTGCCGCGTATTTGGTTATTGAGCTCACGATATCAATAATATTAAGCTCCTGGATTCCTAAAGTTCTAAGCCCTCTGATTCTTGCGTTAAAAGTAGTCCTGTTTTTTTCAACCTGGCCGGAAATAATCAAAATCGGCGCCGAATCAACCCATGCTTCAGCCAACCCGGAAACCGCATTTGCCCCGCCAGGACCTGTCGTAACATAAACAACGCCTAAATTGCCTGTTAATCTGGCGTATGCCTCTGCCATCATTGGAGCTGTTGCTTCGTTTCTAGCGCAGATATAGTTAAGATTCTTATTGCGCGCCACTCCGTCGTCAAGATAAATTGAACCTCCGCCGGACAGCATAAAAACATCTTTAACTCCCTGTTTATAAATAAAATCCGCTATGTAATCCGCTACTCTTGTCATAATTTCTTATGGAACTCCTTTATTTTATTTAATGTTTCTTCAATCATTTTTAGGTCGGCGCTGGCATAGCAAAGCCGGATATGGTCTTTCCCAAATTCGCCAAAACAAGTCCCGGGCAAAAGGCATACGCCCGTTTCCCGCAAAAGCTTTTCCGAATATTCATCCGCGTTTAACCCGGTGTTTTTAATGTTTGGAAAAGCGTAAAACGCTCCTTCCGGCAGAACGCAAGATATCCCGGGAATATTATTCAGACCTTGAATTAATAAATCCCGCCGTTCTTTTAAGATTTTAATTCTCTCCGTTAAAAAATTTTGGTCGCCCAATAAAGCCGCTCTGCCGCCGAGCTGGACGAACGGAGGCAAGCAGGAAATAATTGTTTCCAAAAGCAACCCCATTTTTTGGATAACTTTTTCCGGACCAACGGCATATCCTAACCGCCAGCCAGACATAGAATAAATCTTGGACAAACTGCCCAAAATAATAGTCCTTTCTTTGCATTGATCTTCCGCGCTGGCCGAATAATGGCTTTTCCCAAAAATAATTTTTGAATAAACCTCGTCGCTCAAAAGATAAATATCGCGCTCTTTGGAAATATTCGCCATTCCCGCCACCTCTTCTTTGGTCATAACTGCGCCTGTAGGATTCTGAGGAGTATTAATAATGATCAATCTTGTTTTGTCGGTTATTTTTTTTGCGACATCTCCAGGATTCATCCTGAAACTATTTTCTTCTTTTACTTGGATAGGAACAGGAATCATCCCGTTATAATTTATTACCGAATAATAAGTGGGAAAGCCAGGGTCGGGATAAATTATTTCTTCTCCGGGATTAACTACGCAACGGCTTACGAAATCTATAACAGCGTTTGCCGGGCAAATTAAAACCTGCCCAAGGGAGGGTTTAAACCCGTAATTTAATTCTATATAGTCAGCCACTGCCTCGCGAAGTTCTATTATTCCCATAGAACCCGTATAATGAGTCAGATTATTATCAAGAGCTGTTTTTGCCGCGTTTATAACATGGCTCGGAGAATTGAAGATCGGGTCCCCTATTTCAAAATGGATAATCTTTCTGCCAGCCCTTTCCATTTCTTTTGCCCGAGACAAAAGCCCAAACATCGGCTGACCCAATAAATTATCCGCGATTTTTGATAATTGTTTCATATTTTTTTGAATTATATTTTTGAGATTTGAGATTTGATTTTTGAAATTTACTTCCATCTCCCTTTCGGTCCCTGGGAAACGGTTAAAATATGTCTATCTTCAAACGGCTCAATTGGCGCTAATCTTCTCTTGGAAATTGCCCCCCTCCCCTCTTTATGGCAGTAAATAGATTCAAGCGCAATACCTTTGGCTGAATCTTTTTTTATCACCCAAAATTGGTCTAAAATCGGCCTATCTTTTGTCGCTCCAAATTCCAACCAAAGCCGGGGTCTCTTTTTGTGTTTTTTAAAAAATTGGATCCCTCGCGACAGATTATGATAAAAATAAGAGGATATTTTATAAACCAGAGGATTATTGAGAATAGAAAACTTTTTTTTCCAAAAAATCGCGGCGCTAGATTGAACCTCTTCTACCCAGGCATTTTCAGCGAAAACCAATCTGCCGCCGATTTCATACATTCTCATCGCTATATCGAGATCCCAATACTGGGCGATAAAGCGGTTATCTATGCCACCAAGTTTTTTCCACATTTCTCTCTTCATTAACGCGCCAAACGGCATTCTCGGCGAATTATTGTCGTCTGTCCAATAATAACCTTGCTCAACAGACAAATCATTGCCTCCCAAAATATACCCGCAAGACACCATCGCTTTATCATCGTTTAAATTTCTAAATATCTCGTAAATATTATCTAACGCGCGCTCGCTAAATACGCAATCGTCCCCGGTATGCATAATTAAGTCGCCTACAGCATAACGGCTGCCTATTTCATAACATTGGGCTGGTTTTGTTTCGCTATATATAAAATGGCAATTTTCCGGCAGTTTGAAATTCGGAATTTTATTGCCAACAAAAATTAATTCAAAAGGAACCTTGTTGGAAGATAAGGAATTATATAATCTCATCCAAAATTCTGGATGAATCATAGAACCAAAAAGGCTTATAATTGGATCTTTTCTCATTTTATTAGATCCGCGGATTAGGCCTCCAGACAACGAAACAGTACGCGTCATGATATAAATTTCCCAGGGCCACTTTTTTAATTTTTATTATTCTAATTTTATTTTCCGATTCCATTTTTTTTAAACTTGTTAAAAAATTTCCTAAATATCCTCTCTTTTTATGAAACTTTATAGCTAAATAATCAAATAAATTATCCTGATCGTATAACTCAACCAACGGTTCCATATGCGCGCAAATTAAAGGGAATTTTTTCAGAAGATAATCTAAAAATATCTTATAATTTTCTCCTAATTGCTCTAACGCGTCCATAGTTAAAATTGCGCCGTTATCTTTTATTATTAATTTTTCGTCAGGAGAAAACATATCAAATAAGCGCCCCTCCATATTCCAGTTATAACGCTTTGCCAGTTTATTGACGATATCCCGGGAGGCCTCTACCCAATCCAAGCCATGCAGTTTTTTCTCTGGATAAAGTTTTGCTAAAATAGGCAGATTATATCCAGTGCCGCACCCAAACTCATATATAAAAGACGAATCTTTAAGATACTCGGAAAAAAACCAAATTCTAAAAATAGTGTACCAATTGACTTCAAAGCGTGAATCTAACGGCATAATATAATCCCCGCAAAACCTCATCGGCTGGTTGGGCTTTAAATATAATGGCACAAGCCTGCTTATATCGTAATTATTTTTTGTGAAATCTTCTAAATTTTCCGACCAGCCCCTTTCCCAGCGAATCTTATTTTTTTTGCCGGATTTTGACAATTCTCCGGAATCCAACCGCCTTAAAACAGATAATATAATTTGATCTCTCTCCGATTGATTAATTTTTCTGTAACGAAAATCAAACTTGTCAATCAAATCTCCGCATTCTTTAGGTATTAATTTTTGGTCTGCTCCAAATAATTTAGCGAAATCTCTTATGGTTAATTTGTATATTTTTTGAGGCATAAATTATCCGCTGTTTTTAATAATTTTTTCGTAGTTTACTTTGAATTATATTTTTGATATTTAAAATTTGATTTTTGAGATTTATTTCCATCTTCCTTTCGGCCCTTGCGAAACCGTTAAAATATGCTTATCTTCAAACGGCATAACCGGCGCTAACCTTTTTTTGGAAAGAATGCCTTTTTTTGTGTTTGCGCAATGTATTAAATCCATCGGAATATTTTCTGAATTATCTTTTATTACCCAAAGTTTTTCTAGAAATGGGCCGTCAGAACCTATCCCAAACTCCATAAAAAGCCGCGGGTTTGTTTTTTCTTTCTTAAAAAACAAATATATTTTAATCAACATCCGGCGAAGCAGAGGAAATGTCCGCAAAATACCTTTAATTATTTCTGGCTTTCTTTTCCATGGGCCCGACTCTGGTTGCAACTCTTCAGCCCATGCATTTTTAGAAACAACAACTCTGCCGCCAATTTCATAAATCCTCATAGCTATGTCTAAACTCCAATTTAAGGCGATAAAATTTCTATCAACGCCGCCGATTTTTCTCCAAGTTTTCTTTCTCATTAAATTAGTAAGAGGCACTATCGGCGAATTATGGTCATCTGCCCAAAAATAACCAGCTTCAGCGGCTATATCTTTGCCATTTAAGATATATCTGCAAGATAATATAATTTTATCGTCATTTATTTTTTCAAACTCCTCGTAAAGATTATCCAAGGCATGCTCTGAAAAAACCTCGTCGTCCGCAAAATTCATAATTAAATCGCCTACAGCATAGCGGCTTCCGATTTCAGCGCATTGAGCCGGTTTTGTTTCGCTATATATAAAATGGCAATTTTCCGGCAATTTGAAATTCGGAATTTTATTGCCGACAAAAATTAATTCAAAAGGAACTGTGTTGGAGGATAGCGAATTATATACCCTCATCCACAATTCCGGATGAATTGCCGGGCAAAAAAGACTTATAATTGGATCTTTACTCATTTTGTTTTATTGGATTCCCAAACAACGAAACAATAACCATCGTGAAACAAATTGCCCATTGTTGTTTTTTTAATTTTTATTATTTTAATTTTATTTTCCGATTCCATTTTTTTTAAACTTGTTAAAAAATTGCCTAAATATCCTCTTTTTTTATGGAATTTCATACCTAAGTAATCAATCAAAATATCATGATTGTATAATTCAACCAATGGCTCCATATGCGCGCAAATTAAAGGGGATTTCCCTACAAGATAACTTAAAAATGTTTTGTAATTTTCTCCCAATTGCTCAAATCCGCCCATAGTCAAAACAGCGCTATTGTCTCTTAATATTAATTTTTCGTCAGGAGAAAACATATTAAATAAATGGCCTGTCATATTCAGGCGATACTGTTCAGCTAATTTATTGACAATATCTTTGGAGGCCGGAGACCAATCCAAGCCATGCAGCTCTTTTTCTGGATAAAGCTTTGCCAAAATAGGCAAATTATAACCGGAACCGCAGGCAAATTCATAGATAGCCGAGGCACCCTTAAAATATTTTTCAAAAAGCCATGTTCTAAAGATTGTGTACCAATTAACTTCAAAATTCGCGTCCAAAGGCATAATATAATCTCCGGAAAACCTGATTGACTGGTCTTTCTTAATATACTTTGGAACTAATTCCGCGATATCGCAATCGCTTTTAATAAAATTGTTAAAATTTTCCGACCAACCTGTTTCCCAAGAACTCTCTCTTTCTTTGCCGGAGAAAGACAACTCTCCTGAATCAATTTTTTTAATAACTTTTAAAATAACCGCATCTCGTTCAGAACTGTTTAATTTCCTATATCTGAAATCAAACTTGTTAATCAAGCTTTTGCAATTTTCGGAAATATCATCAATGGTTGTGCCCAATAAGTTAGCGAAATCTCTTATGGCTAATTTATATATTTCTTGGGGCATAAATAATTTGCTGTTTTTGATAATTATTTCGTATATAATCGTAAAACGCAAAACGAAAAGCTTAAAACTAATGTGTCGCTTAGCGACTACTTATAAGATATGCTACTCCACGACAAAATAAGATGTTCTGGAAACGTAGGGAAATCTTTTTAATTTTATATTATTTAATCCGAAAACTTCATTAAGCGCCGCTGTTTCTCCCGGAGAATCATGGTCATTTAATTCATCAAATCCTAATATACTGCCTTTAATCAGGCGCGGCTTAATCGCTTCCAAACATTTTTTTGTCGGCTCATATATGTCAAAATCAAAATAAGCCAAACTGATAATTGTTTCAGGATATTCTTTAAGGAATTTATCTATTGTCAGAGTAGCGTCTCCTGCCACAATATCAAATTTTTTAATATGAGACATAGGATTGTCTTTTTCCTGCAATTCCATTATTTTCCTTAAATAATCAACATAATTTTCCGGTAAAGAAAGATTGTCTTTAACCATAAGGTCAGAACCGCCGTCTTTTTCCGAAATACCAGGAAAACCGGTGAAAGTGTCAAAACCAACTATTTTTCTGTGCCGATTAAACGGCTCGTATATTCCTCTTAAACTGGAAAATAGGGCAAGATTCTGACCCCACCATGTTCCGAATTCAATAACAATTCCCTGGGTATCAATAATTTTCTTATAAAGATAGTCCACAAAAAGAATTCTTGCCAGATTCTTAGAATTTAAAAATAATCCGAGGTTGGAAAGAATTTGGTCGTTTGGGATGGGACAATTTCTGAAATGTTCAACAAATTGGTCTCGGGCTGATTTTTCTTCTGGGCTGTTATAAAACTTAGGTATATTTTTTTCCATAAACTTAAAAATAAATAATACTATTATATTTTAATTCGGCTTTAAAGCTTTTTTCTAATATATGCCGTGATTGGTTTTTCGCCGTTATGGGCGATAACCCATGCCCAATAGCGGACTCTTCCTTCCACTAATTGGTATTTATCGCCTTCTCCCTTAATCAGCCGGACTGGTTTTATTTCCTCGTTAAGATTATTTTTAAAATATTGAGCCAAGTCATTGGGGCTCGGGACAAAATTTAATTTATTCTCTATCGCCTGTTCTATTGTTTTATAAACCATTCTATTACTCTGGCCTTCGGCGCTTACTTCTATTTTATCCACTTGAATATATGATGGCTTTGCATTGTAAAGATCGCTTATTTTATTAAAATCTTCTTTACTTATCTCAAAATCAGCCGCCCCGGCATTTTCTTTTATGTATTTCCGATTCGCTGTGGGAATGGCAATAACAACAGGATGCGCAATCAGCCAATTCAGCGCTATCTGGGCAATAGTTTTATTATATTTTTCAGCAATTTTTTCAAAAATTTTTAACTTGTCGTTATCTTCAGGAATAATTCTTCCCTGGTCTAACGGACTATACGCTATTGTTATTATTTTTTCTTTCTCGCAGTATGGGAGAATGTTATTTTCAATAAACCGGTCAAAAAAATTATATTCAATCTGGAAAGAGTAAATTTTATTTTTATCCAGCGCTTTCTGAACTTCTTTTATTTGCTCTAAATAAAGATTGCTTAGGCCGATATATTTTATTTTCCCCTGACAGACAAGTTTTTCCATCGCTTCCATTGTTTTTTTAAACGGAATTTTTGGATTAGGCCAGTGCATTTGATAGATATCAATATAATCAGTTTTCAATCTTTTCAAGCTTCCTTCAACCGCCGTTAAAACATCGTTATATGAATTATGCTCGGGAGCAAACTTTGTGCAAATAATAACTTTTTCTCTTATCCCCTTGATGGCTTTTCCGATAATCGTTTCTGAATTTCCATTATCATAATTTTCCGCTGTATCAATAAGATTCATTCCCAAATCAATGCCTTCGCGCAAAACACTTATTTGATTTTCGTCCCACGGATAATCCCCCATTCCCTGTCCAATAGCCGGCAATATTACGGAAGTATTATTCAGTTGTTTTGTCTTTTTCATTTTTAAATCTTTTACTTTGAATTAAAAAGGTCCTTTGAATTTTTTTTCATAGCTATAAAAAATTTCTTTTGATAAATCAGCATGGCTTATGCCAAGCATTTTTTCAGCTGTCCTGATAATTTTTTCGGCATTGGGATAAAATTCGTTTTCCAAATGCCTTGCTGTCGGGCAGGGTGTATGAGCGTATCCTATTCTCTGAACAGAACATCTTAATCTGCCAAAACATTTTTCAGAAACCCGAGCCGCCACCTCAGCGCTAAATCCGCAATCAAGCCAATCATTGTCCGCCACAATGCACCGGCCTGTCTTTTGCACTGACTTAATAACCAGCTCATCATTAAACGGAGAGATTGTCCTTGGGTCAACTATTTCAACGCTTACGCCTCTTTTCTTCAAAATTTCAGCTGCTTCCATAGCCTCAACATTCATCCATGAAGTCGCCACGATCGTTAAATCCTTACCCTCCCTTAAGATATTCGCCAAACCTAATGGTATGGCGTATGGCTCTTCTGGAACATCTTCTTCCTGATAATAAAGCCACCTATGCTCAATAACTATCACCGGATTATTTTCCCTAATCGCTGACACTAATAATCCTTTAGCATCTCTGGCGGTAGTTGGAATAACAATTTTTAACCCCGGAATATGAGCAAAAACAGAATACATGCTTTTGCTGTGCTGGAAGCCCTGTCCCCATCCCCTGCCGATAATCGCCCTAATTGTAAGCGGAACATTCATCTTTCCGCCTGACCCATAATTCCAACTTGAAACGATATTAGCAAGCTGGTTCATCGCTAAAAGCAAAAAATCAACCCTCTCATGAATATGTATCGGACGCATCCCGTTTAATGCCGCTCCTAATCCGAAACCGGTCATTGCGTCTTCAGAAATCGGGGTGTCAAAACATCTCTCTTCGCCAAATTTCTCCACTAAACCGTTAGTTGTTCCGAATATCCTTTTATTGTCCGGAACTCCTATGCCATAAACAAAAACATTAGAATCCCTTTCCATCTCTTGAGAAATGGCTTCGTTTATCGCTTGGCAATAACTAATTCTCCTTTCCCCGTTAGAAATTTCCATAATTTTGTTCAGAAATTGCCCCTTATCTTATTAAAAATAAAAAATTCTAATCTAATGGGGCTCATAAAAAAACATCTTTATACACCTCTGATATTTCTGCGAAGGGCGCTTTATCGGCCAAATCAACGCTTATTCCAATTTTATCGTCTATTTCTTTTTCAATTTTTTTTATATTATCCTCCGCCATACCAAGGACCAAAAGTTTTTTTCTCTGCAAGTCAATCGGGTCTTTTTCTTTCCATTTTTCAAACTCTTCTCTTAGCCGATATTCTTCATTAAAATATTCATTAACTCCAACATGTTCTAAATACCTGTAATATCTTAAATGCAGAAAACAAGGCATTCCATTCGCGCTCATTAAATCTATCGCTCGCCTGGTTAAATTATAAATAACTTCCGCGTCAGTGCTTTCTTCTTCAAAAACATTGCAATCAAACTTAGAAACAATTTCAGAAATATTTTTATAGCCATGCCTTTTAATGTCAGGCGTATTTTTAGCAAATCTATTGTCCTCGCAAATAAATAAAATCGGCAGTTTCATTAAGCAGGCAACATTTAAGCTTTCCCAAAAACAGCCTTCCTCAATAGCCCCGTCTCCGAAAAATATAGCCGCGATTTTATTATTTTTTTGCCGCTTGTTGGCAAAAGCGACTCCGACGGCAACCGGAATGCCTCCTGCGACAATGGCCATTACTCCCATTAAACCCATTTCAGGCGCTGACAAATGCATAGAGCCGGCCTTTCCTTTTGCTCCGCCGGTTACTTTCCCATACATTTCCGCGAAAAATTGGTCTGTTTCCCCTGTTTTAGCCAGATACAATCCATGACTGCGGCAACTGCCAAAAACATGGTCTTCTTTTTTCAACGCCTGACAAATACCGACAACAATGGCTTCTTCGCCCATAGACATATGCATAGGCGTTTTCATTTTATCCTGCGGATAATATTCCTGAATCTTTTTTTCCGCGGTCCTGATTAAATATAATTTTTTGTAAAGCTCTGTATTTAAATCAAACATATTGCAATTACATTTATTTTCCTCCATTTTTATAATAATCCCTCCAATAATTTAGCAAATCATCCAATGTTTTATCAAATTTTATTTCTGGCTTCCAGCCGGTAGCAGAAATAAATTTGTCAACGCAAGGAATCTGAAAAGTAACATCAGACGGCCTCAAACGGCTGGGGTCAACTTCAATTTTTATATCTTTTACTTGCGAAAGATTCAAGAGCCGATCAAGCATTTCACCGACAGTCATTGTTTCAACCCCGCCTACATTATAAACTTCTCCGGCGAGGGATTTATCCGCCAATAGCCAATAAGCCCTTACCGCGTCTTTAATATCCAAGTATGTTCGGACGCTATTTAAATTTCCGACTTTAATCGCCGGCGGTTGCTGCCCCGCTTCAATCGCGGCAATTTGTTTGGCAAAATTTGATTCGGAAAAAACCTCGCCTCGCCTCGCTCCCGTATGAGTGAAAAGCCGGGTCCTGATTGTTTTAATTTTCCAAGACAGCCAATATTGCAAGCCGAGCATATCTTCCGCCACTTTGCTTACAGCGTAAGGCGAAGCGGGCCTGAATGGATTTGTTTCTTTAATCGGCGCCTCTTCTTCTTTCACTTGTCCATAAACCTCTGATGACGAGCAGATATGAAATATCGGATCATAATTAGAACTAATTTTCAGTCCTTTTACCGCTTCCAACAAATTGCAGGTTCCTATAACATTCGCTTCCAAAGTTGATATGGGAGAAATAAAACTAAAATCCACATAAGATTGGGCCGCTAAATGGAATATGACATCCGGCTTATGTTCCGCCAAAATTGCTTGGATAGAGGGCAAGTCAGTTAAGTCGCCATATTCTAAAACAACTTTATTAAGAATATGTTTTATATTATCCTTTGGCGATCTCCATCGGCTCAAACCGAAAATTTGGACATTGGGAAAATTAGCTAAAACATAGTCCGCCAAGTGACTGCCCACAAAACCTGTTATTCCCGTAATTAAAATTTTATTTATTTGAATCATAATTTTTCTTTGCCGCGCCATGGTCCCGCCAATAAGACGAAGACGGATAAAATTTTCTATCCAAGCGGACCTTGATAATCTATATTCCAACTTAAAAGCGGCCTGATTGCCCCAAGGTATTGACCCGGCATATACATTGTTCTGTCTGCGCTGTATTCCTCATATATCCGAAAAAATACAGCCGGTTCTTTAACTGCGTCGGCCGGCTGGCCGACATCTCTACTCAAATAAGCGTTAACATAATATGTGCCTTCATTGAATAAATTAGCCGGCATTCTGCAGGAACATTTGTATAGGCCCGGCTCGTATTCTTTCCGCCCCCAATTTTTATCATGGAGATTCATTGTATAAAAAAGCAAAACCCCAAACTGATTGTATAAATGCAGACTCGGAGTTATTTTTGTTTTTTTAAGACACCAAAATTCTATTTCAATATCGCACGGCTCGTTTATTTCTATATTAAGAGAAACCTCGCCCTGTTTATTAAGCGCTTTTATTGATTTGAATTTCATTAACTCAGAGCCAGGCGCGTCCTCAAAAGACCAAGAAATTTGGCTTGACGAACCGCCTTCTGTGGAAAGGTATTCGTTGACCACTTGCGATGCCGGGCCTTGAGCCGCTACCTTGCCTTGCCGCAATAATATCGCCCTGCTGCAAAGGGAAGAAATAGCAGACATATTATGACTCACAAACAGCACTGTTCTGCCTCCTTTTGCCACCCCCTCCATTCTTTTCAAACATTTTTTTTGGAAAGCCGTATCCCCCACTGCCAAGACCTCGTCTATAATTAAAATCTCTGGCTCAAGGTGAGCCGCCACGGAAAAAGCCAAACGAACATACATTCCGCTAGAATATTTTTTGACCGGAGTGTCTAAAAATTTTCCGATCTCAGAAAATTCAATAATTTCATTAAATTTTGATTCAATTTCTTTTTTAGTCATACCTAAAATCGCGCCATTAAGATAAATATTCTCTCTGCCGGTTAATTCCGGATGAAAACCAGTGCCGACTTCCAGCAAACTGCGCACTCTGCCTTTAATTATCGCTTCTCCTTCAGTCGGAGGAGTAATTCGGGATAAAATTTTCAAAAGAGTGCTTTTGCCCGCGCCATTCAAACCGATAATCCCCAATACCTCGCCTTCTTCCACTGAAAAACTTACATCTTTCAACGCCCAAAAATTTTCTCTGCTTGCTCTATAATCCCTTAACCATTGGAACGGATTTTTTAGAAAATCAGAAATATCCTCTCTAATCGAAAAATAGGCTTCTCTTCTTGCGCCTATGCGATAACTTTTTGATAAATTATTAACTTCAATAACTTTCATATAATTACTATATTAAATCTGCAAAATATTTTTCCGTCTTGCGGAAATAAATAATGCCAAGAAAAAAAATAATAATGCCAAAAACAGCTGATGCGCCTAAGAGCCACCAATTAATTGCCCCTGTTCCCAATAAGCCGGCTCTCATTGTTTCAATTACTCCCGACATCGGATTAAAATAAAACAGCCATTGGTATTTTCCTAAAATACTGGTGGCGTAAATAACAGGCGTAACAAAAATCAATGTTTGGAGAAAAAATGGCAAGGCGTAGCGAACATCGCGATATTTTACATTTATTGCCGCAAGAATTAATCCCAAGCCGGTAAAAGATAAAAAAGTGATAAATAGGCAGGGAATAATCAATAAAATACCGATCAGGGTGGGAATAAAATGATAATAAACCATTAAAGCGACAAAAACCAGCGAAGCGAAAAATAAATCAACCAAATAAACAATTGTAGTTGAAAAAGGCAGAATCAGGCGGGGAAAATATACTTTTTGAATAAGGTTTTGACTGCCAAGCAGGCAGCTGCTGATTCCACCTAAAGAGCTGGAAAAATAAGTCCAAAAAAGCAAACCAGTATAAACAAAAATCGGATAAGGGATATCTCCTGAACCGATTCCAGCCACTCTGCCGAAAAAAATACTGAAAATAAACATTGTCACGAATGGCTGAATAACAGCCCAAAGAGCCCCCAAAACAGTTTGCTTATATCTTACTTTAAGGTCTCTCCATGCCAAAAAATACAAAAGCTCCCTATACAGCCAAAACTCTTTTAGATTGAGGGTAAATCCTTTTTTCGCGTTTAT
>MHMF01000024.1 GCA_001821475.1 Candidatus Nealsonbacteria bacterium RIFCSPLOWO2_01_FULL_38_120 | reverse complement strand
TCTTTTGTGCCTTTCTCAAAAGCCGGTTCTTCAAACAATCCCATCGGTCCCGCCCAAATAATTGTTTTTCCCTTGCTTATTTTTTCAGAAAATAATTTTATTGTTTCCGGACCAATATCAAAAGTGTCAATATTGTCAACTGGCAAAACAAGTTTTGAAAAATTTAATTTTTTAACTTCGTGACTAAACCCGATTTTTCCTCCAGTTAAAACAAAATCCGCTACCCGCAAAAAACCATCAATAACCTTTGCCTTGCTTTCAAATTTTACTCCGCCAATTATCGCGACAAAAGGCCTATCCGGATTTTGCATAATCCTGCTTAAAATACTGGTTTCTTTTTTAAGCAAAAATCCGGCGCCAGAGGGCAGATATTTTGGAACGCCGACAACCGAAGCGTGAGTCCTATGGCAAACCCCGAAAGCGTCATTGATATAAATATCAGCCAAATCAGCCAGCTCTTTAGCAAAATTATTGCTGTTTTCTTCCTCTCCCTTGTTAAGGCGTAAATTTTCTAAAAATACAATATCTTTTTCGCCGATAAATTCTTTTACTATTTTCCAAACATGGTCCAGACATTTCCCATCGGCAAAATGGCTTGCCAAAACAAGCTTTGCCCCATTTTCCTGCAAATACCTTAAGGTGGGCAAAGTCTGCCTTATTCTGAAATCATCAGTAATATTCCCTTTTTTATCCAATGGCACATTAAAATCGCATCTAACTAAAACCCTTTTATTTTTTACATTAAAATCTTTGACTGTTTTCATAAGTATTATATAGCCATTAACAACGACCTTAGATTTGATAAGGTTAAACTAGAATCATTATGAAAAGACACGGCTTAATGTTTCGTCTTTAAGCTGTGTTTTTTTATACTCTAATTTTTCTTTTCCTCCATAAATATATATTACCATTTCAAAGATAAATGTTCTCGTAATTTTATTTTTCTCCTTCCAGAGATTCGTCTAAAATTTTCTTTAATCCCTTCAAATCAACCTCCTTGTGTTTTCTATGCGCTTCATTTTTATCTTTCTGCTTGCCGAAATAAACCGTTGACTCGCTGATGGCTCGGTCTAATGGAACAAGCTCTATCAGTTTTTTTTCTTGAACCGCGCTTCTGCTCTCCTGCCTCGCTTTCTCAATTTGGTTCTCTTGCCAGCCCGCATTGCTACGCGAAGCACTGCTGGCGGGCGAAATATTGCGAGCAGGCACCCTTACTCTCTTCAAACAGGATTTACAATAGATCGGCCTCTTTCCGTCCGGCGGAAAAACAACTTTAGCCTGTTTTTTACAAACAGAACAAACAGCGTCATAGAGAATATTGCTTTTTTGCTCTATAACAACAGCTTTTGAATATGCCTCTGTCATTTCCTCAAATCCCGCCCATTTAGAAATTTTTTCTTCAACTTTTTGGCGAGGAGTTCCGCATTTTTCCCTGGAAACATTAATAATCTTTTCTTTATTTGTCTCTTTGCTTTTTGGAAATGGAGGCAATGTTCTCGCGGAAAACGGCCGACCGGCCAAGCCGTCTATCATAAGTTTCAAATAAATATCATATTTCGCCAAATTGACAAAATTCTGCGCCAAAAATTCCGGACTGAATTCTTTTTCCAAATAATCAGCGTCTTCAGCCCCAACTCGAAAAGAAATCAGAGTTCCCACATTGCCAAAAACCGCATCCCTCACTTCTTCCACCATTTGGGTAATGTATTGGTTTGCCAAAATTAAATCCAATCGGTATTTTCTCGCCTCGGAAAGAATTGTGACAAACGACTCTGTGGCAAAATTCTGAAATTCATCAACATATAAAAAGAAATCCTTTCTTTTTTCTTCCGGGATATCCACCCTTGTCATTGCCGCTAATTGCAATTTGGTTATCAAGAGAGCGCCTAAAAGTTTTGAATTATCCTCACCGATTCTCCCTTTTGAAAGATTCAAAATTAAAATTTTCCCTTGATCCATAATCTGCCTCATATCAATGTTTGACTGAACTTGGCCGATAATATTTCTTATCAAAGGAGCTGAAATAAATTGACCTACTTTGTTTTGGATAGCTGCCGTTGCTTCTGTTTCATATTTCTGGGCGTATTTAGCAAATTCATTAACCCAAAACGCTTTAATCATTGGGTCTGTCACTTTATCAACCACTTTTTTACGGAAATCAGCGTCAGACAGCATTCTATTTATCCCAAGCAAAGTGGAACCTGGATATTCCAGCAAAGCCATAATAGTATTGTTCAAAATATATTCCATTCTGGCAGACCATACATCGGGCCAGATTTTTTTGAAAACGCCCATCAAACCGCCCGCTACCAAATGCCGATATTCAGGCGCCACTTTTTCCATTATATTAAAAGCGATTGGATAATTAATATCAGACGGATTTACATAAATTACATCGTTTATTCTGCTTGCCGGGACAAAATCCAAAAGTTCTTCAGCCGCTTCTCCGTGCGGATCAACAAAGCCAACCCCCTTGCCATTCATAATATCTTGGGCAGCCATATTCTGAAGCAAATTGGTTTTCCCCATCCCGGTTTTCCCAATAATATAGATATGCCTTCTCCTGTCGTCAATTTTTATGCCGAATTTTCTCTTGATATTCCGATAAGTTGTCTCCGCAAAAAAATTTATATCGTTGTTCATAATGCAAATCTACAAATGATATGCTAATCTACGGAAATGCGAAAAATATGATGCGAATATGCCTGCCCGCAACGCTACGCGCGTATCGTTGCGGGCGAGCGAATTTTGTATTATACAATACTTGCCCTTGACACCATTTTTGGTTTTGCTACACTAAAAGCAGTGATTTCACCCCGAATTAATTTTCGGGGTTTATTTTGTGCCAAATTTTCTCCCGGATCTCTTCAAAAAATAAATGATAAGAACGTCTGATTTCCCATGCCGCGTTATATTCAAAATAGGCAAAAATAAATCTCTTCCAGCGAGAAACCGCATCATCTTTTAACCCCATAAAATCGCTATCGCTGCTTGCCAGTATAACTAAATCAATTCCGTTAAGATTTCTAATCACATCGCGGGCAATCTCAACATCAAAATTGCATTTATAAATAAAATTTCTCCTTCCGTTATCTAAATAAATTTTCTTAAGCGGCTTTGAAATAACCTTAAACCCGCTTTTCTCTAACCTATTTTTAATTAAAATATTCTGTTCGCAAGCTTCTCTATTGAGGGGCATACCCATATAATATCCGGCTATTTTTATATCGTAAAATTGTCCAAAAAATTCTAAAACTTTCTTCCAATCAATACGTCACCCCAAAAATTTTTGAGAATAAAATAAACTTGCTTCATCAACAAAAATTACTGCTGATTTTCCTTTAAATCTTTCCAAAATTTTCAAATAATCGTTTGACATAATTTATATTTCTTATGCGAATACCGCGGGCGCAAGCCTGTGTATTTCTATATTTTATAATAACCAAAAATCCAAAAATAAACAAACCGCTCGGGGATGCGGTTTTGGATGGTACGCTCGCTCGGCCAATATCCTCGCTCGCTCAAATTCTCGGCTCGCTCCCGAGCGCCAAAGGCATTGAGCGCTCGATCAGCCGCCGAGAATTTAGACCCCGAGAAATCCCGCTGGAGATTTTTATGGTCGGTGCTTGAGAGAGCTACCGCCGAACGCTATTCCGTGGGCAAGCCGGACGGCGCTTCGCCTTTTTTGGATTCTATTCTTTCAATAAAAGGAGCCGGAGCGCTTAATTTACCCGGGAAATGGAATATGCTCGCCAGCTCTTCGCTATTCAAAATAAAACAAGACGGCCACTTGACAGGAAGCGGGGAGTAAGGGTTATCTCTCTTTACATATTTCCTGAGCAGGATTCTTTTCCTTAGATACAACCGCCGGTCAATGATAAAGCTCGCGTTCATAGGCAAAAACCAGGTCTTTGCAATTTTTGTTATAAACGGCTGGCCTTTCGGCACTAAATTATTGAGATTCTGGGTTGAAAAAGCGGAAAAAAAACCGAGCGGAAGCCTCAGCTTTGGCTTATAAAAAACATTTTTATTTCCGAGGTAAATAAATCTTATATGGCAGGCATATCCCCTTTTGGAAAGTTTTTTCTCAATCGCCGTTAATATGTCTCTTTCTCCAGGGGTGAGCTTCATTTCCGGAGGGATTAGTTCTTTTTCTTCAGCAGGCTCTTTGGGCACATTGCCTGTCGCCAAAACATCAATGGCGTCCAAGATCATAGCCCGGCCGGGTTTTTGTTTTTTCGTCCTTCTGGATACCTCGTCTCTTATTTTTTTCCCTTCGTCAACCCACGGATATTCTTTATTTGTAACCGGGCTAGCGCCTATCTGTATCCAAAGCTGTTCCCCGAGATTTATTTTCGCGCTAATTTCCAATAACTGCGCCAAAGGGTCAATCCTTTTTTCTTCTTTTGCCTCATGTTCTGTCTCAAAATCAACATAAGTCTTAATTGGATATGGGTTAGGAGATAAAAGCCGGTAATCGCATCCCCATAAATCCCAGTCCTTATTGGGTATATTTTGGGGAACATCTTTCGTATAATCATCCACGATTGATATTTCCGCTTCCGAATATTGGGAATATATAGCCGCCTCAACAGAATCCCTGACTGTTTCCGGAATCCTGATAAAAAAATGCGGCTCTCCCCCGATTGAGGCAAACTCAAAATAATAGCCGAGAATTATTTTCCCATCAACCCATTTTTCCCACCAATCCGGACCATCATAAAGAACCTGCCATAAATGGTCCATAACAACTTCCATCGCTCTTATCGGCTTCAAAACCTCTTTCGGTATTCTCACTTCAATTAAAACCATTTTTATTTTTTTTAAAAAATTGTCAGTCCTCCACCAAAGCCAAAGAAAAGAAAACGGCTTCCATAAAATAAAAGGCAACGGAACCCACCACCAAGCCAAAAAAAACTCCCAAACAAAATGGACCGCAGGAATAATTTTATTGAGAAAATCAGCAATTTGAGGAAGCATCGAAAATTAAGCTTTATCGAAAAATACCGCTCCGCTATTTTTGAAAGCCGTAATTTTTTAACAAGGTAATTAAATTACGCCTCCTTTATTGTATATTTTCCCCGAGAATCTTTCAAGAAGTAATCCCTGTTGTTCAAATTTAAGAGTACAGTGTTCTGCTTCACGAAGCGTTGTTTTAAGACCTTATTTAATATTTCTTCTTTTGAGAGAGGCGCATTCGCCTCTTTTATTGTTTTAATTATAACATCCTTAACCAACCCCGGCGCATAGCCCCATTCTTTTAAGGCGTAAAGACCTCTGCCAACCAAAACAAACCTATCGTCTTTTATAAGTTCGTTGTGAACTGTGGCAATATGCGCCTTTCTTTCAGAAGGAAAAGGCAACTGGCCTATTAAGGATGCCACCTGAGCAAAATGCAACGGCTTTTCTTGTTTTTTAAAAACCAAATACGCTTTGTCTTTTATTCCGCGAGGATTTATTTCAAGCCAATTTTTCAGCCCCAAGCGGCCCTCTGGATTTTTTTGTATTTCCTTTGAAATTTCAACATAGGAAGCAAAAACATTGTCGCTTATTTTTTTCCCCAGCGTCTCTCCTAACTCTTGATCCTCTAATGCGAAAAGTTCGTTTATGGAAAACAATTTATTTTCCACTCTGAGTTTAGCGGAAACAAGTTCTACGGCTTTCTTCGCGCTATCAACAACGGACTGACTTTTAGTCCAAAAAGAATAAAAAGAATCGTCTTCCCCAATTCTGGAAAAATCTCCGCTCAAATTCAGCAAAAAGAAAACTTCATTTCTGAATTTTTTTCCAGCCAGAATATCTAAAAAAATATCCTCTTTTTTAATACCCCCGAAAGACTCCAAGACATTGCTAAAATCAGCAAAAATATTTTCATGGGCTTTTGCTTTTGGTTTTATTTCAGCAAGCCCGGCTTCCGCAATCTGGCGAACCCTTTCTCTTGTAATTTCATAATTCTGACCAATCGCGTCCAATGTCTCCCTCTTCCCTGTTTTCAAACCAAAACGCCTCTCAATAACATTAATTGTTCTTTGAGGCAATCCCCTTAAAAAGCCTGAACAAATTTTCTTATAATTTAATTCCACATTATTACCGCTTATTTATTATAGTCCATTTAACCACTAATAGAAATCATTGTCAATAAATGTTTATTCTTATTTGTTCCTGCGCCATTTGTCCAAAGCCACTAAAACAGGACCTGCAATAAAAAATGAAGAATAAGTCCCGGCTATAATTCCCAAAATTAAAACTAAAGAAAAATATTTCAATGTCTCTCCTCCAAAAATAAATATAGCCGTCAATCCCAATAAAGCGGTCAAGGAAGTATTTATCTGCCTGCTTAATGTCTGATTTAAGCTCATATCAACGATTTCTTCAAAGGAACTTTTCGCCAAATAAAGATTTTCCCGTATCCTATCAAAAACCACGACAGTATTATTTATTGAAGAGCCTAAAACAGTCAAAAGCGCCGTGATTATTGAAATGGAGATATCAACTCCTAAAAATTTTCCCAAAACCGCGAAAACGCCGAGCGGAAAAATAATATCGTGAAAAAGGCATAATATGCTTGCCAAACCATAATACCAAGAACCCAAAGGCCTTTGGACTCTCCTAAAAGCCAAAGAAATATAAATAACCATTGCCAGCAGAGCAAGTAAAATTAAAATAATCGTTTTAGTCCTCAACTCTCTGCCAATCGTAGGGCCTATTAATTCAAATCTTGTTTCCGTTACTCCGTTATTTTCTTCACTAAGTTGCGAGATTACTTCGTTGTGAAGCCCTTCATTTATGTCTTTCATCCTCAATATGACCCCTTTTTCTCTTGACAGCTGGATAGATGAAAGCCCTAAATCAAGGCCAGTCAATTTGTTAGCTATTTCTTCGTTAGATGGCCTGCTGTCTTTATACTCAATTTCCAAAATACTTCCGCCAGTAAAATCAATCCCCTGTTTTAGTCCGAAAATAAAAATCATCGCTAAACA
>MHMF01000023.1:4012-11019 GCA_001821475.1 Candidatus Nealsonbacteria bacterium RIFCSPLOWO2_01_FULL_38_120 | reverse complement strand
TTGTCGCGAATCAATTCCAGGCTAACTGACCACCGCGATTCGGCAGATTGCGCGTTTCTCGCTCTAGGCTGCTAAACATTGTGTAGATGTCCGACATCCGCATAAGCATTTAGCGGCAAGGGGCAGTCCAATCAATGAACATCGGACTGCCCCTCTTTTTTTTGCTTAAAAATTGATTTTGCTTTATAATTTTTAACATAGTAAATTAGATTAAGATTTGTCGCTAAAAACAACGTTCCTAAATATTTATCGTCAATTAAAAACCACGATCGTGGTTTTTAATTGACGATAAATTATTTTAAAAAAAGTATGCCTAACAAATTGGAGGATAGAAAGAAAGTTATCGTAGCAATGTCCGGCGGGGTGGATTCTTCGGTTGCCGCGGTCTTGCTCAAAAAGGCCGGTTTTGATGTTATCGGCGTTTTTATGAAATTTTGGTCGTCCCTTCGGGGTTCCACACAGATTTACACAGATAAGAAAGCGGACTTGTACAGATTTGAAAACAGGTGCTGTTCGTCGGAAGCGGAGAATAGAGCGCGGTCAGTGGCGGAAAAATTAAAAATTCCTTTTTATGTTTTTAATTTTGAAAAGGACTTCAGGAAAAAAGTGGTTGATTATTTTCTAAGCGAGCTGAAGGCGGGCAGAACGCCCAATCCCTGCGTTGTTTGTAATAAAGAAATCAAATTAGGGCTGTTTATTGAAAAAGCGATGGCAATGGGAGCGGACTATGTCGCCACGGGACATTATTGTAAAATTAAAAATCCTGCTCGCATCGGCTACGCCGAAGGCGTTGCAGGCGGCCAAAAATCAAAAATAAAAATTAAGGAGTCGTTTCGCGACGATTTATACCCCCTCCTCAATCCTCCCATCCGATGGTCATCGGATGGGAGGAGGGGTGGGGGTTGTCTCAAATCTCAAGAATCGTTAGGTCCTGAGCGAAGCGAAGGATCCAAAATTCTAAACTATGGGTATGGGTTGTTAAAGGGGAGAGATGAGAATAAAGATCAGTCGTATTTTTTGTGGAAGCTGAATCAAAAACAGCTTTCCAGAATTTTATTTCCAATCGGGGGCTATCTTAAAAGCGAAGTAAGAGAAATGGCAAGAAAGTTCAATTTGCCTACTGCCGAGGCAGCCGAGTCGCAAGAAATTTGTTTTGTAAGATCCACAATGAAAGATTTTTGCGATATAAATTTCAAGCCAAGGATCGGGAAAATTATTGACACAAAAGGAAATATTATCGGCGAGCATCTTGGTTTGTGGTTTTACACAATCGGTCAGAGGAAGGGGATAAATATCAGAGACCGGGTCTCTGATGGGTTGGCGGGCTTGCCTCGCCGAAGCCGAGCGAAGCCTGTCTCCGTCCTTGCGGGCTTCGGCGAGGTGAAGGCGGTATTACCTTTTTATGTTTTAGATAAGGATGCGAAGAAAAATATTTTAATTGTCACTCAAAACGAAAAAGATTTATTCAGAAAAGAGATGGTTGCCAGAGATGTAAATTGGATTTCCGGAAAAGGGCCGGAATTTCCATTGAAAGTAAAAATAAAAATAAGATATCGGCAGGAATTTTGCCCAGCCGTTATCGCAAAAGGGATAAAACAAAAAGAAATTAAAGTTGTATTCGCGAGTTCTCAGAAAGCAATCACTTCGGGACAATCAGCTGTTTTCTACAGAGGCGAAGAGCTTTTAGGCGGAGGAATAATCAAATAGCAAAGCGGAGTATATCAGCCACGATCGTGGCTGATATACTCCGCTTTGGATTTTAGGATTGATGGCAAAGTCCTTGTTTGTCCCTTGACTGGCTTTTTGGCTTAATATAGGGTATTATATAATAATACAATTTGGGGCGTAATCCTCAAAAGGTCGATTTAGCTACTATTTATTCTAACCAGAGTAAATAAATCATCGTTAAATACTTTGAGTTGCTAAATTATTTTATGACTATTTTGTTTTGGTTCGAAGGCGAGCTGAAGAAAAAATTTTAAGGCATACCGAAGAATAAAATCCGCCAAAAAATTTTTTCAAAGGCGCAGCCCAAACCGAAGCATAAAGAGTTGAAGGAATTTAGCAGCTCAAGGTATAATATAATATTATGACAGAAGCATATTGCGTTAAGTGCAAAAAAAAGCAAGAGATGAATAGCGAGAAAGAGGTTTCCTTCAAAGCAAAGGGCGGGAAAAAGAGGAACGCTATGAGCGGAATCTGCCCGGTGTGCGGAACAAAAATGTTCAGGATTTTGGCTTCAAAGAAATAGATCGGATGAGGCTGAATATAATACGAAAAAATAACTCAGGGCCCTTGATGGGTTTTGGGTTATTTTTTAATTCATTGTGTGAATGTCGGATAATTACACGCGTGTGATTATCCGACATTCACACAACTTTCGAGTAGGGGGATAATAATGCCATAAACGCAATATGCAATTAAACGATAATAAAAAATCTGTTTTGGGGGTTTTGGGGGTTTTGGTATTTCTTAATATTTTTGTTTGGCTTGGCGTTTATTATGAGAGCGGGCAGAAATTATTAAGGGTGGATTTTTTTGCGGTGGGCCAAGGGGATTCAATGTTTATTGAGACGCCGAAAGGCCGACAGGTTTTAATTGACGGCGGGCCTGATGCCACTGTTCTGGAAAAATTGGCGAAAGAAATGCTTTTTTACGATAGAACTATTGATTTGGTTATTCTAACTCATCCGGAAAAAGACCATGTGTTCGGCTTGCTGGAAGTTTTGAAAAAATACGAAATAAAAAATATTTTATGGACAGGGGCGGTAAGGGATACGGTTGAGTGGCAAGAATGGTCGCGGCTGATAAAAGAAGCGGGGGCAAAAATAAAAATAGCGCGAGCGGGGGAACGGGTTGTTTTACAAAAGAAGCCCTTGATATATCTTGATATTTTATTTCCTTTTGAATCTTTGGAAGAAAAAGAATTCAAAGACAGTAACGACACCTCTATCGTGGCGAGATTAGTATTCGGAGAAAATTCTTTTTTATTTACGGGCGACGCCACAATTAAAACAGAGAAAGACCTTATCGCTGAAAATGTTTTTTTGGACTCTGATGTTCTGAAAGTGGCGCATCACGGAAGCAAAACATCAAGTTCAGAAAATTTTTTAAAAACCGTTTCGCCGGAAATAGCAATAATAGAAGTAGGCGAGAATAGTTATGGCCATCCTACATCCGAGGTCTTGGCAACCCTTAAACAATTTGGTATACATATTTTAAGAACAGACCAAGACGGCGATATAAAAATAGTTAGTGATGGAGAGGAAGTAAAAATTAACAAAAATTAAAACTAAATTCAAGATTTTTAACTCAAAACTCAAAGTTAAAAACTCAAAACCACAACTTTAAAACTCAAAACATCCAACTGCGCGCGATGTTTTGTATTTCAATTCAGTTTTAAGGTTTTGAGTTGTGGTTTTACGCTTTGAGTTTTGCGTTTTGAGTTTTTATTATGAGAGATATTGATTTTCCGTTATTTAAGACAAGAATTGAAAATTCTAAAAAATTTGACCTTACCGACTTTAATCAAAGGCGGGAATATTTTGAACTGAAGGCTGGCGATGAAATCAGGAAGTTGCGGGAATATTTGAAGGAAAACACTTTTGTGGCGTATCTTTTGGGAAAGAAAAATTCCGGTAAGGGAACCTATGCCAAGATGTTCAAAGAAGTTGTTGACAAAGACAGGATTGAACATTTTTCAATCGGCGATATGGTGAGGTCGTTTGACGAGATTGTGACTGACGAGGGGAAAAAGAAAGAGCTTGTTTCTTTTTTGGAAAAAAATTATCGCGGGTTTCTGCCTTTGGAAAAAATAATGGAGTCGCTGGAGAACAGAAGCACTAAAACATTGCTTCCGTCAGAGCTTGTGCTTGTCTTGGTTAAAATGGAAATAGCGAAAAAAGGCAAAAAAGCGCTTTTTATTGACGGATTCCCCCGGGATTTAGATCAGGTTTCCTATTCTTTGTTCTTTAGGGATTTGATTGATTACAGGCAGGACCCGGATGTTTTTGTTTTGATTGATGTGTCGGAATCGGTTATTGACGAAAGGATAAAACACAGAGTCGTCTGCCCGTTTTGCCAGACATCAAGGAACTTAAAACTTTTGCCGACAAAGAAAATTGAATACGATAAAGAAAATCAGAAGTTTTTTCTGGTTTGCGACAATTCGGAATGCAAAGGCGCCAAGATGGTTGCGAAAGAGGGCGACGAAGCGGGAATCGCGCCCATAAGAGAACGGCTGGAAAAAGACGAAAAACTCATAGGTCAGGCGTTTTCTTTGTATGGGATTCCGAAAGTTATGTTGAGGAATTCAATTCCAGCCAACAAGGCGGCGGAAATTGTGAATGATTATGAATTAACTCCGGAGTATTCCTATGATTGGGATATTGAAGCAGGCAAGGCGGAAACAATTAAAAAGCCCTGGCAGATTTTAGACGACAGGGGAGAGCCGTCTTATAGTTTAATGCCTCCGCCAGTAGTGGTTTCTCTCATTAAACAGATGGCAAAAGCGCTGGGATTATAACTAAAAATATGGTATAATATTTTGAATTACGAAGTGCCAAATAAAAAGTTAGTTTCCTGGTCTTTTCTCCAAATTTGCGGCTGAAATTTGGAGAAAAGACCAAAAAAGCATTTCGCAATTCAAAGTATAATATAAAATGAAAATTATGACTATTGCTTCTTTTATAAAAAAAAGAGCTTATCTCGTTTGGTACACGAAAAACTATAATAACCTTTCCAATGAGGCGATTGTTGAGGCTGTTTTGAATTATGGAGATTTCAATGATGTCAAAAAAATGATAAAAATTTTAGGCATAAAAAAAGTAGCGACCATATTTAGAGAAAAGTCAAAAGAAAAGAGATGCAACTACCGTCCTGAAATAAAAAATTATTTTCGCCTTTATTTTGATAAATATGCATAAAGAAATTTTAACCAAAGAACAAATTGAGCTTTTGCCTTTGATTAAATTATTTTCCGATGATTTTGGATTGGTTGGCGGCACAGCCATTGCGCTTCATATGGGCCATCGCCGCTCCATTGATTTTGATCTATTTACTTATAGGGATTTTGATAATCTAATCATCCGAAGAAAAATTAAGAAAAATAATATTAGAATAGATAACGTTATCGTTGATAAGCTTGATGAATTTACTTCTATTGTTAAGGGAGTGAAATTAACTTTTTTTCATTTTCCGTATAAAATCAGTTATCCAGAGAAATTGGGTTATATGCTTAAATTTTCTGATTTGTTGACTTTGGCGGCGATGAAGGCCTTTTCTTTGGGGCGCAGGGCGAAATGGAAAGATTATGTTGATTTGTACTTTATAATGAAAGATTATTACAAAATCGGCGAGATTGTTAAAAAAGCTGAACATATTTTTTCCGTTGAATTTAATGAAAAAATATTCAGGACGCAATTGGCTTATTTTGAAGGCGTTAATTACACGGAGAAGGTTATATGTATGAGCGGTTTTGAAATAGATGACGAAATTATTAAAAAGAAGCTGATTGAATTTAGTTTAAGTTGATTAAGATACTTTGAATTACGAAACGTTTTCCTGGCATTTTCTCTAAATTTCAGCCGTTAATTTGCCGTAATTATTCGGTGCATGCTTCGCGTACGGCTCATAATTCCATCAAATTTTCGCTCTGAAATTTAGAGAAAAGACTATGAAAGCGTTTCGTAGCTCAAGGTAAGATAGAATATATTTTTTTTGAGAATGCCGCGGCGTAAACCCGCGGGTTTGTTGTTTGACTTTTAGGGGCGAATTGAGATAAAATAAAAACAGCTCCGCGAATTTGGATTGAATCTGGACTATAGCTTTTTTTTAGGGAATCCGCTATTTTCATCCGCCTTGGCGTATGGAACAGGATACCCACTTGGATTTTAATCCGTAGATTCTCTCCAAATTTCGCGGAGCTAAAAAAATACTACAGGAAATGTTCCTGTAGTATTTTTTTAGTGAAATCTATATTCGGGGTGCCGAGATTTGGACTCGAACTAAATCCACCCCATGGACTCGTGCTACCATTACACTACACCCCGTAGTTTATCTTGTTTTTCCTTGGGTTTTGATACATTTTGCGCAAGCCGAAATTCGCTTGCCGTTGGGCAAATGCATCCATTGGATATTTGGATATTTTCTTATTTTGGCGGTCGGGTTGTACTTGCCTCTTAATTTGGTAAGCCGCCAACCCATTCCGGATTTTTTTCCGCACACAGAACAAATATTCGCCATAAAATTACTTGTGGCATAAAACCTGAAATTTGAAACCCGAAACAATTTTATGTTTCACGTTCCATGTTTTATGTTTCATGTTTTTTATCTTACACTAATTCCATTTTTTTTCAAGGCGTGCTATATTATGAAATATGGAAATCGCGATTTTTATTTTAATTGTTTTATTTTTTTCAGTTGTTATTCATGAAATAGCGCACGGGAGTGTTGCTCTTTATTTAGGCGATACAACCGCAAGGGACGCGGGACGGCTTACTCTTAATCCTATAAAGCACATTGAGCTCTTCGGTTCAATATTACTGCCTTTGCTTTTGCTTTTTGCAAGCATGGGTCAAGGCCCGATTTTCGGCTGGGCAAAACCTGTTCCAATAAATCCCTATAATTTACGCGACAGAAAATGGGGCGCTTTGAAAGTGGCGATAGCGGGCCCTGCTTCTAATTTTATTTTAGCTTTGTTTTTCGGGCTTTTAATAAGGTTTGTAAATATGCCCCCGATTTTTTCAGCGCTTTTCAGTATTATAGCGTTTTATAATTTTATATGGGGGATTTTTAATTTAATTCCCATTCCGCCCTTGGATGGTTATCATATCTTATTTTCATTTTTACCGGAGCGGTTTGAAAATGTAAAATTATTTCTTTTGCAATACGGATTTTTCATTTTGATTTTTTTCATTTTTTTTGGATTGAATATCGTCGGATTAGCCGCGAATTGGCTTTTCGCGATCGTGGCAGGAAAAGGTTTTTAAAATATAGGCAGGAAAAAT
>MHMF01000023.1:0-4004 GCA_001821475.1 Candidatus Nealsonbacteria bacterium RIFCSPLOWO2_01_FULL_38_120 | reverse complement strand
GCCATATTATGGCGGGACATGCTCCCGTAAAGTTGACACGCATAGTATTATTTGATAAGTTTAAATCATAAGCGCTTTGCGCTTTATTTATTATTTTAGAGCGAAGCGCTGTATTTATTAATTTCATTCATAAATCAGTTATGCCAACCATCAGACAGCTTATAAAAAATAATAGAAAAAGTTTAAAGAACCGCTCTAAGGCACCGGCTTTGACTTTTGGTTTTAATGTTTTGAAAAACCGTCCGAAAAATTTTTCATCTCCTTTCAAAAGAGGTGTCTGTCTTAAGGTTTTCACAACCACTCCCAAGAAACCGAATTCAGCTTTGAGAAAAGTCGCGAGAGTCCGGCTTACAAATGGAATGGAAGTAACCGCCTATATCCCGGGAGAGGGACACAATTTACAGGAACATTCGGTTGTAGTTATTAGGGGGGGGAGGGTAAAGGACTTGCCCGGAGTGCGCTATCATATAGTAAGGGGAGTTTTAGACGCTGCCGGAGTTGAAGGCAGAAAACAGGAAAGGAGTAAATACGGAGCAAAGAGAGCGAAGAAATAATAATATAACGGCGGAAGTTAGTTAATAGAAATCAGAAATTAGTAATAGAAAATAGAAATTTGAGATTACCCCCACATTCTTCCTCCCCCTCAGTGGAGGGGGGAGGATTGAGGAGGGGGGGTTCGATAGTCCTCTATTTTCCGTCTTTCTAATTTCTATTACCATAAACCTGTTGCGTAATAATAAATCTGCTGCAAATTGAATATTTGGGCTACAAATTTGCTATAACTCGTCGGCTTGCCACTTGGCAAACCTCCTCATTCTATCAAATTTTCGCCATCAAATATTCAATTTTCGCAACGAAAATTATCACGCAACAGGTTTAGATTTCTATTTTCCAATAACTATTTTCTAATTTATATTATGGCGAGAGGAAAAATTACAAAACATCAAATAACGCCCGACCCTGTTTATAATAACATTGATATTTCAAGGTTTATCAATCAAATAATGAGGAAAGGCAAAAAAACTATAGCCAGGAAAATCGTTTATGGCGCTTTTGATATTATAAAAGAGAAAACCAAGAAAGAACCGTTAGAGATTTTTGATTTAGCGATGAAAAATGCCTCTCCATTGCTTGAGGTGAAATCAAAAAGAATAGGCGGAGCGAATTATCAGGTGCCGATTGAGGTGAAAGGAGAAAGAAAGGTGGCTTTGGCAACGCGTTGGATAATTTTAGGAGCAAAATCAAAAAAAGGTAAGCCCATGGCTGAAAAGCTGGCGGCTGAATTAATTGACGCATCAAACAATACTGGCTGGGCGATAAAGAAAAAATTAGATACCCATAGAATGGCAGAGGCAAACAGAGCGTTCGCGCATTTTGCCTGGTAAAACAAAAAGCCCTTTGAAAAATCAAAAGACCTTCTGTTGTGGACCCGTCGGGGTTCGCACCCGCCATACTGCTTGTCAAAGGCAGAGTTTTAACTACATAAAATTACGGGCCCAGATCCACGAGATAATTGTATCAAAACAAAAAGATCCCGTGAAGTGGTGAAAATGGTGTTAACTCTGAATTTTTATCTAAATTTTTATTTGATTTAATCATACCATCATATCACAAAAATTCAGAGTTGACACCATTTTGTACAACTTACTCCTGCTGAATACTCGCAAAGGATAAAAATCTACGGATTGCCGACTAAAAATGTTATCGTTTTACAAACCTAATGGTGTATCATATGTATCTGAACCTTTACATCGTTTCAAAAAAAATCAAAAATTAAAAATCAAAATGTAAAATGATAAATCAAAATGTTAAAATGAATTTGGCAGGAAATATTTTTTGATAGTCCTGAATTTCAACATTTTACATTGTCATTTTGATTTTTGATATTTACATTTTACTTTATGCCTCGCCAGTATCCATTGGAAAAATATAGGGATATAGGAATAATCGCCCACATTGACGCGGGCAAGACAACCGTTTCAGAACGGGTGCTTTTTTATACCGGCGTTTCCCATAAAATAGGAGAAGTGCACGAGGGGGATACGATTATGGATTGGATGGAACAGGAAAGGGAGAGGGGGATTACCATTACATCAGCGGCAATCACTTGTTTTTGGACGCTCCAAGGAATGGAGCGGAAAAAAGAAAATGAATACAGAATAAACCTTATTGACACTCCCGGACACATTGATTTTACGGTTGAAGTGCAAAGATCGCTTAGAGTCTTAGATGGAGCGGTTGTTGTTTTTGACGGGGTTGCCGGCGTTGAACCGCAATCAGAAACAGTTTGGCGCCAGGCGGATAAATTCAATGTGTCGCGCATATGCTTTATCAATAAATTAGACAGGATAGGCGCTTCTTTTGAAAGAAGCTTGGCTTCAATTTTGGAAAAATTAACTCCTAACGCTGTTGCTTTACAGATTCCAATCGGGGAAGAAGACCATTTTGAAGGAGTTATTGACTTAATGAAAATGAAAGCGTTGAAATACGAGGGGGAGTTGGGGCAGACGGTTAAAGAAGAAGAAATACCCCAAAATTTATTAGAGACAGCAAAAAAATGGAGGGAGAAAATGATTGAAAAAATCGTGGCGGAAGACGAGAAAATTTTGGAAAAATATCTTTCGGGCAAAGAAATTTCCATTGAAGAAATGCGAAACATATTGAGAAAATCGGTTTTGGATTATAAGCTCGTGCCGGTTTTATGCGGTTCCGCTTTGAAAAATAAAGGAGTTCAGGAAATGATTGACGCTGTTTGTTATTATCTGCCAAGTCCGAAAGATATGCCTCCTGTAAAAGGAACTGATTTGAAAACAGGCGGAGAGGCTCAAAGACGAGTGGATGATGGAGAGAAGTTTTCTGCTCTAGCTTTTAAGGTGGCGACAGACCCTTATGTCGGCGCTTTAACCTTTTTCAGAGTTTATTCCGGCTATTTGGCAAAGGGTTCCTATGTGTTAAATTCAATAACTGGCGAAAAAGAAAGAATAGGCAGAATTTTGAGAATGCACTCCAATGAAAGAGAGGAGGTGGATGAGGTTTTTGCGGGGGACATAGCTGCCACGGTCGGCTTAAAAAATACAAAAACAGGAAATACTTTGTGCGATGAAACAGCGCCGATTATTTTAGAAAAAATTGTCTTTCCGGAACCGGTAATTTCTATCAGGATTGAGCCAAAATCAAAAACAGACCAGGAAAAAATGGGTTTGGCCTTAAAGCGGCTGTCAGACGAGGACCCGACTTTCCGGGTTAAGGGCGATATAGAAACCGGAGAAACAATTATTTCCGGAATGGGAGAATTGCATTTGGATATTATTGTTGACAGAATGAAAAGGGAATTCAAAGTTGAAGCGTCAGTGGGAAGGCCGCAGGTTGCTTACAGGGAAACAATCAAAATGGAAGCCGAAGCAGAGGGAAAATATATTAGGCAATCCGGGGGCAGGGGCCAGTATGGCCACGCCTGTTTGAAAGTGGAGCCGAAGAAACAAGGAGAAGGTTTTGAGTTTATTGATGAAATAAAGGGCGGAACTATTCCGAAAGAATTTATTCCGGCTATTGAAAAGGGAGTAAAGGAAGCGGCTGATAAAGGTGTCTTGGCCGGATATATGATGGTTGATTTGTCTGTTACTTTATTTGACGGGTCTTTCCATGAAGTAGACTCTTCTGAAAACGCTTTTAAGATAGCGGGCTCTATGGCTTTTCAAGAAGCGGTAAGAAGGGCGAAGCCAGTTTTATTAGAGCCGGTTATGAAATTAGAAGTAATCGCGCCGGCTGGTTTTTTCGGCGATGCCATAGGTGATTTGTCCGCTCGGCGGGGCAAAGTTGACGAAACAAAAGATCGGCTGAATTTGAAGGTTATTGACGCAAAGGTGCCATTGGCTGAAATGTTTGGCTATGCCACATCTTTGAGATCTCTAACCGAAGGCAGGGGAACTTTCACTATGGAGTTTAGTCACTACGAAGAAGTGCCGGGAAATATTTCCCAGGAGATAATTGAAGGAAAAAGAAAG
>MHMF01000022.1:11783-12381 GCA_001821475.1 Candidatus Nealsonbacteria bacterium RIFCSPLOWO2_01_FULL_38_120 | reverse complement strand
ATTGCGGCTGGCAAAAGACAATAAAGACGAAGGTCTGAAATGGCTGGACATTGGCTTGTGGGAAGATGAGAAAAAATTTAAGATTAGTCGCGGAATACGGGTCTGTCCTGCTTGCAGAGTTCCGCTTTATGGGGTATACTATAGCGATTCAGGCATTAGCGTAGATGTTTTGCAATCTTTGCCATGGTGTTTTGTTAAAAAGGGATGAATTCAAGAAAATAATTAATTGGCTGGAAAAAAAGCGGACGATGAAGCGCTCCATAATTACGCTAAAAATTTATTCGCAGAGTTTTCGGAAATTTTCATAGGACATGAAATATTAAGGGAAGAAATTTTAGATTTTCTGGCGGTCTTAAAAATTTTGAATTACAAATTTTCCTCCAAGCATCCGAAAATCTCTCAAATAATCTCCGGTTTACCGAAATAAAGGAAGGGTGCAGGAGCGGTTTAACTGGCGGTCCTGGAAAGACCGTGTATCGAAAGGTACCGTGGGTTCGAATCCCACCCCTTCCGCCAATTTTCAAATTGCGACTTTTGGGCGATTGTTGCCTCGCCCCGCCAGAGGCGGGGCTCGGCTTCGACAAGGATTTTGAAGGGA
>MHMF01000022.1:0-11774 GCA_001821475.1 Candidatus Nealsonbacteria bacterium RIFCSPLOWO2_01_FULL_38_120 | reverse complement strand
CAAAAATGCCTTTCAAATTGCGGAAAAATACCATGCCGAGGCGCTTTGCGCCGAGGCAACATCTTTCAATTTCGCTGAATGTAAAACTTGGCGGAGGGGGTGGGATTCGAACCCACGTGAGCTTTTCAGCTACAGCGGTTTTCGGGACCGCCCCGTTATGACCACTTCGGTACCCCTCCAATGTATTTTTATGTGGAGCGTAATAAATTTTCTTTGAAAACTTAAATATTCCTACAGCGCCGCGAAAGCCGCGTCACTGCGACAACGCGGTTTACGCGATTTAAAATTTTGCTTTGCAAAATTTTATTACATAGTGCCCCTGGGAGGAATCGAACCCCCACCTGAAGCTCCGGAGGCCTCCGTTCTATCCGTTGAACTACAGGGACTTTTCCGCGACTAAAAAAATATTCCTTCTCTTGGCTTTTTCGTTTCTCGCGATTCCAAATTTTATTATTTTAAAACCGGCTTGCTCTACCAAATTCTCCAACTCTTTTTTTGAAAACCAATGGTAATATCTTTCCGTCTTATTCGCCCGAGGCTCAAAAATATCATAAAAATTAAGTTTGGACATTCCCAATAATTCTAGTAAAGTATATTTAAGCAGAAAAAAAATTTCTTTTTTCTCATAAAACTTCCAGACCGCAACAATTAAAAGTCCGCCTGGCTTCAACGCTCTTTTCGCCTCGCTTAAAAATTTCAGACGCAACTCTTTTGACGAAATATGATGCAGAGAAGCAATGGCGTAAATCTTATTAAAATGCTTATCAGGAAAAGGAATGGCGAGGCCTTCTCCTGTGATAAAATCAGATAACGGATGCAATTATTTCGCCATTGCGACCAATCCATTGGAATTGTCCAGTCCTTTATAAACAGCTCTTTTTTCTTGAATCAAATCGCAATATCGGCCGTTCCCGCACCCGACATCCAAAACCCTGTCCCCTGCTTTTACATAATCGTCAAATAAAAATTTTATCTCTTCCCAGATATGCGACCAGGTTCTTGAAAAATCCTCTGAAATAAAGTTATAATCTTCTCTGATTTTATTTATTAGATATTCGGCGTAATTTTTATCCATAAATAAATGAGGCCAAATAATTTTGAATCAGCGGCATTGGATATATTTAAGAGCGGAATTAAAAATTCCGATGACTTGAGTTGCGCTAAAAGAAAAACATCCAAAAAGGAAAAAATAAAAATGTCGTCAAATGTTGAATTATTAAAAGTATATCACAAATTAGTTAAAAACAAAAGATTGAAACCAAGCGCAAATTTAGAGCTTATTTTGAGAAAAAAGAAAATACGATCCCTTTCCGACATTGTGAATGTTTCTGTCCTTACTAAACTGTTCTGTATACAGAACACATATACTAGTATATTACTTTCCGTAATCTGAAACTACGGATCGCAAAACCAACATATGAGGAAAAATTCTTTTTTCAATATCTCTTTCATTCCAATAACTTTCGCTTGTGATATTTTCTATGTTTTTCTTGGATGCATATCGTTCAAGAGTATATATGCCGAAAATAAACCTAAATACCTTTAATAAAACGCCTATCCGCATAACCCCGGCTTTTGTTCCTGGAATTTTAACAATAAAAGGGGTTCTGCAAAGCAATATATTTTTTTCTTTCAATTTATTTAATATTTTTTTTTGGAGTAATCTTGAAACTTTATCGTTGCAAAGAAACATAAATCCCTTAAATGGATGTTCGTGCAGAGAGATAAGCATATCTGGTTTGAAAACATCAATCTCATTGCATTGCAACTTGCTGTCTTCTGTTTCAAATTTTTTAAAATCGCGGTTTATATCATAACCATCTTTATTATAACGAGATTGGCACTTTAAGCCGACGGGATTTATGGGAGATATAATGCGAATTTGCCATTCCCTATAAAAATCGGGGTTTGAAGAAATATCAGCGAGAAATATAGGGATAACTAAGGCTGTGGCGAATTCGTTTCCATGGACAGCGGCAAAAACTAAGAGCTTTTTTTTTGCTTGTTTATTTCTTGTTTCAATTTTAAAAATTTCAAAAACTTCGTTTTTATATTCAATAGTTTTTACCGCCTCAATAGAAAATTTATTTTGAAAAGCAAAAATATTTTTTCGGTATTTTTCAAAATTAAAATTTTCAACATACATCTCAAAATCGTCCTGTTTAACCGGCGAAACTTCGGGGCGAGGAGATAAATAATATTTATAAAAAAGTTTGAATAATTTTTTCATATACAAAATAATTTTAACATTTTTATATTATTTTTCCTACTCGCGCTGGGATTTAATTTTATTTTTTTGCAAGCTCATCGCGAACAATTTGTCTGTCATCCCAAGGAATTTTTTTATCATTGGCAACGCATATCCATGGCTCGCAACCTTTGCCGGTAATTATAACTGAGTCTCCTGGTTTTGCTAATTCCAACGCTTTTTTAATTGCCTCTTTCCTGTCTAAAATTTTATAAATCACTGATTTATACGGATTTGACTGATTTATACTGATGTTTTCAGCGCCATTAGCCACTTGTTCAATAATTTCCGTCGGGTTTTCATCGTAGGGATCTTCGTTGGTTATTATTGTTTCATCGCAATATTGCGCCGCAAGTTTTCCTAAAACAGGCCTTTTCCATTTATCTCTGCCTCCCCCGCAAGAACCAATCACACAGATAAGTTTTGAGTTTCGGTTTGTATTTTTGAGATTTGAGATTTGAGATTTGAGATTGCTTAATGTCTTATAAACATTAAGCAACGCCGCAGGCGTATGCGCGTAATCCACAACAACCATAAAAGGATCTCTCGCCACAATTTCCATTCTGCCCGGCACAGCCGTAATTTTTTCAAGCGCCTTTTTACAAATTTCCAAAGAAATTCCCCGCCACAGCCCAACGCAAACAGCCGCTAAAGCATTATAGGCATTAAAACCGCCCATTAATGGAATTATGAATAATGAGCCATGAACTATAAATGAAACGCCGCTTTCCGTCGTCTTCACATCCTCCGCTTTTACAATTTTCACTTCTTTGATTTTTGATTCATAACTCTTAATTCCATAACCGTATTTATTCTCCGCCCGATACTTCAAAAAATGTTCCGCGTTTTTATCATCTACATTGATAATATGGATCCCTTTTGCCACTTCAAAAAGTTTTTCTTTCGCTTTTCTATAATTATCATATCCTCGATGGGATTCAATATGCTCCGGGCTTAAATTAGTGAAAACAGCTCCGTCAAATTTTATAAATTTGTGGCGAAATTGTTTTATTCCCTCGGATGTTATTTCCAGAACCGCGTATTTACAGCCCGCTTTTACAGCCTGGCTCAAAAACTTCTGTATTGCAAAACGGCCAGGCATTGTCATTTTCAGCATATTAAGCCATTCTTTTTCTCCTATCTTAAATTTTATAGAGGACAAAGAAGCTGTCTTATAACCAGCCTCTTCTAAAATACGGGCTATCATTTCCACTACCGTTGATTTCCCATTAGTGCCGGTTACTCCAACAACAATCATTTCCCGAGAAGGAAAACCGTAAATGAAAGCTCCGACCAAGACAAGCAAATAATAATACAAATCCGATATAAATCCTGGCATAATTTTTTTAATAAAATTTTTCATCGTGGCTTTCTATTTTTCGTTTTTTTTTATTTTTTTAATTTCCCGATTTCTTTCTTTAGCTCCGCCATTTTTAATTCTCTGCCCACTGCCAAGTTATAAAAATCTTCCAATTCATCTTTGCTCGCTTTTATCTCCTGATAGCTTTTTTCAAGATCTTTTGTTCTTTCCTTGATTTTCCCTTCAAGCGCCCGATTAAATCCTTCCAGTTCTTTGGCTAATTTTTCCACCTCTTCTTTTCTTTGGATCTCTTTCCGGGTTGTTTTTATAAGAAGATATCCTGCGAACAAAAAAAAGAAAAAAGTAATAAATCCGAAAACTTTTGAAGCGGTCGACTGAGAAAGAAACGCTTGAACTAATAAAATTAAACCAATCACTCCGACCAACGCTTCGGTAAGAATGGCTTTTATTTCAAAAACTATTTCTCGAAAAACAATAATGTAAATTGCCAAAAAAATAAGCGCGAAAGAGAAAATATCATCAGCAATATCATAAAAATAAATAAGTCCTACGCCAGTAATGGACGGCAAAACGCCGAGAATTACAATTCTCTCTGTCACAGAAGCTGCGGCTATTGCGAGAAGATGTTTTATCTGTTGCCTTTTAATGCCTTGGCTTTTCCTATATCCCATTAAAAACCAGCAAAAACCTATCACTCCCATAATAACAAAACCCGCTCGGGCAAAAGGATCTAGAACGCCTATAGTATAAATATAAGGATTTCCGTCAGAAACAGCTATAACAAAATAATCAGTAGTCAAGGCAAGAACCACAATGGCAATCGCAGGAAGGTACCAAAGAAAAATTTTTAACCTTATGTGTTTAGTCCTGTCAATGAAATAAGCGACAAAAGCAAGCGAAGCTGGCAAGGCAAGCACTGCTATCCATTGAAGCCGGGCCAAAAACAATCTGTCTGTTTTTACATATTCCAATAGCCCTGATATGGCGGCGTAAATGCCGAAAAACAAAACAGACCAACCTAAATGAAATGTTGCCTTGCTTTTGGCTCTGAACCAAAGCAAGAAAACGAAAATTAAATCCCAAAAAACGCGAACAAACCTTACTGCCACTCTAATTTGGATAATATCCATAAATTATTTTTTTAATTTCCCGATTTCTTTCTTTAGCTCCGCCATTTTTAATTCTCTGCCCACTGCCAAGTTATAAAACCTTTCCAAATCCTCTTTCCTCCCTTTTATTTCCCGATAGCTTGTTTCTAATTCTTTTGTCCTTTCTTCAACCCTTTCTTCAAGGGTCTGATTAAGCCCTTTCAATTCTTCGGCTAATTTTTCCACCTCTTCTTTTCTTTGGATCTCTTTCCGGGTTGTTTTTATAAGAAGATAGCCAACAAAAAGAAAGAAAAAGAAAGTAACAAATCCCAAAACTTTTGAAGCGGTCGACTGAGAAAGAAATGCCTGAATCAGCAAAATTAAACCAATCACTCCAACTAAAATTTCAGTAAGAATAATCTTTACCTCTGCCCCAAGAACCATTTTTTTGGAAAAAATAATGTAAACTATCAAGAGAATCACAAAAAAAGTGACAATATCGTCAATAATGTCGTAAAAATAAATAAGGTCTGTTCTCGGATATAATGGCAGGACGCCGAGAGTTATCATTGTGCCTGCCACAAAAATAACGGCCGCCACGAGAAAATATTTCAATTGCCGCCTTTTTAAACCCTGACTTTCTATGTAGCCCCTGAAAAAATAATAAAAACCCACTATTCCGCCCACAATAATAAAACAAACCCTGGCAATACGGTCTAACGGACCTAATACCAAATTATAAGGGTGGCCAGAAGAAATAGATATGACAAAATAATCGGTAGTTAGGGCAAGAATAACAGTGGCAATCGCGGGAAGATACCAAAGAAAAATCTTTAATTTTATGTGTTTTGTCCTGTTGGTAAAATAAAAAATAAAAGAGAATAAAGCCGGCAAGGCAAGCGCTGCCACCCATTGAAATCTAATTAAAAACAATCTATTTGTTTCCGCGTATTCTAATAACCCTGTCGTAGTGGCGTAAATGGCAAAAATCAGAAAAACCAAACCAAGATGGAAAGTCGCCTTGGTTTTGCCCTTAGACCAAAGCAAAAAAAACATAATCAAGTCCAAAAAAACGCGAGCAAACCTTATTGCGGCTCTAATTTGGATAATGTCTTCCATAATATTCTTCTCATATATATTTTGAATATAAAAAAATTTTAATTTTATCTGTTTATAATTTTTAAGGCCTCCCCAATCCTCTGCTCTGTTCCTTTTGTATCTTTGGAAATTTTTAACAAGGCAATCCTCGCTTTCTGCCGCGAAAAATTAAGCGCGACAAGCCCTTCTTCCGCCTCGTCTGATTCTCCAGAATTTTCACTCCGCCCCACGGAAATATTTTTTATTTTCCCGGCAAGCTCTATCATAATTGCCATTGCTTTTTTTCTGCCTACGCCTGGAATGCCGGAAAATAAATTTTCGTCTTTCGCCATAATTTTTTCCTTTATTTCTTCCATAGAGCCGAGCGCAGAAAGCGTTAAAGCGGTTTTAGGCCCCACACCCCTGATGTTCTGCAGCGCCTCAAAAAGCTCAAGCTCTTTTTCGCTTAAAAATCCGTAGAGCTCTAACGCTGTTTCCCTTACATTTAAATAACAAAATGTTTTCAGTTCCTCCCCTATTCCTGGCAGATTAGATAGACCGCTGTGAGAAAAAATAACCTTATAGCCAACCCCGTTCACGTTCAAAACAGCGTATTTTTCTTTTTTTAAAACAATTTTCCCCTCTAAAAAAGAAATCATATGCGAAACTCAAATCTCAAAATTCAAAGCGCAAAACCACAACTCAAAACCTTAAAACTATTCATCCCCCACCCCCGTAGCTTAGCGAAGGGGATGCAAGGAGGGGGTAGTTTTAATCTTTAAGTTATAGTTTTAATCTTTGAACTTTGAGTTTTGAATTATTATTTTTATTATACCGCTTTTTCAATTATTTTCCACACATCTTGATTTCTCTCAAGGAGTCTGCTAATATATTATTATGCCTATCACATCTTCGGCTAAAAAAGCCCTTCGCCAAAACATAAAACGGAAAGCAAAAAATATCGGCCGCAAAAAAAAAATAAGAGATCTCATCAAAGAGGCGCGGTCTTTAATTTCAAAGAAAAAAATAGACGAGGCCAAAGAAATCCTGCCCCAAATTTATAAAATGCTGGATAAAGGGGCGAAGGTCGGGATAATGAAAAAAAATACCGCTTCAAGAAAAAAATCAAGAATAACAAAACTGATAAACAAAATTAAATAATTTTCCGTTATGTGCCCTATGTGCCTACCAGATAGGCACATAGGCGCTTAATAATATTCGTCTATATCTCTGCGATAAGCATTTCCAGCGCGGCTTCCGGCTCTATTCGGCCTGTTTTTATTTCCAGGTCAATTTGAAAAATTCTCTGATATATTTTCTTTAATCCTGAAAGCGTAAACTTATAAGACAAATAATATCCTTTTTTAACAACAAAAGGATGGAGCCCGCTTGCCTTTAAAATGGCGTCGTATGTCTTGCGTTTTTCAACAAAATCCTTAATTACTAAAAGATTCCTGAATTGATAATTTACCATTGAGAATAAATAGACAGGAGAATCACCCTTTTCAATATGCTTTCGGATAAATTGAAGGGCGGTTTGTTTCTCGCCATTGGCAACAGCGTCAATCGTCTTAAAAATATCCGATTCAATTTTCGGCCTGACCAAAACCGCCACATCCTCTCTTTTAATTTCTTTCCCTAAACCGAAAGCGGTTATTTTTTTGATTTCGTTTGCCATTCGCCAAAGGTCGCTCCCAACGCGAAAACATAGCTCGTCTGCGGCATCCTCCCCAAATCTTGCTCCACTTTTTTCAAATTCATCTGAAACCCATTTTTTAAGTTTTTGCCCTTCCAATAAATTAAAATTCTGGCAAAGGGCATTCTTTTCCAAAAACTTAAAAAGAGAATCATTTTTCCTTACTTCTCCCTCTTGATAAAAAACAACTAAATCGTCCAATTTCGTAAAATTTTCTTTATTTTTAAGAAACTTCTCCTTAAAATCAATATCCGAAAACGGATCCGTCACCACAATAAGCTTTTTTTCCTTAAACATTGAGAACTGGCTGGAATCGTTTTGAAAATCGCCGAATGATCCAATACCTGTTTTCTGACAATCAATAAATTTCAAACTCAAGCCGCTTTTGCGGCTTTTTTTATACTCTTCAATTATTTCCGAAAGTTTCCCTTTCATCCTGTATGTATCTTGTCCGTAAATAAAAATAAACATATTGCGCAACAACGAATTATGAACCATGAATCACAAATTATGGAAATTAAATTTTTTGGCAGGCGGGGCAAAAATGACAACTCCTGCTTCCTATTTTTTTTCTTTTAATAATTGTTCCGCAACATTGGCATTTTTCTCCCTTTCTGCGGTAAACCATTCTTATTTTATCAAACCCGCCCTTTTCGCCATTTGTATCTCTATAATCTGAAAAACTTTCTCCGTGAAGCTCTATGGATTTTTGTAAAACATCTCGGAGCGAATCATAAATTTTTTCCAATTCGCGATTTGTTAAATCAGGAATTTTCTTAAACGGATTCACTTGCGCCCGCCACAACGCCTCGTCTGAATAAATATTTCCCACCCCGACAATAACACTTTGATTCATTAAAACTTCTTTAATTTTTCCTTTCTTTTTTGAAAGCGCTTCTTTAAATTTTTCAAAAGTAAAGCTCTTTTCTAAAATTTCAGGTCCTAAATTATTAAATCCGCTTGAAGCCAATAATTCTTCTGTCTTCCAAAGTTCAACATTAGCAAACTTCCTTAAATCAGAAAGAGCGATCATTTTCCCATTATCTAAAAAAAAGAGCAAATGAATATAGTTGTTCACCCTGTCTGCTAAAATATCGTTTCCAGACGGCTGCCAATTATTCCCCCTTCTAACCCAATACCCGTAAAGCAAATGGCCGGTAAGCTTTTGATGGATTAAAAGAGAATAATTATCGGAAAGCTCAAAAATTATATTCTTCCCTCTTCTCCATATCTTTTCTATTTTTTTCTTTTTAATGCCCGCCTTAAAGCTTTTAAAATTCCTTGGTTTTTTTATTGTCTTTTTCCAATCCGCCCAAACATCAATAAATCGAGCGCTCAACGAGTTGAGCGCTCGATTTAAACCCCTTACAGTTGTTTCAACTTCTGGAAGTTCAGGCATGACAATGAAATCTCAAATCTCAGAAATTAGGTATCAAAAATTTCTTTCAGAAATTTTTGATAATATATTTTCGCGAAGCGACACATTAATTTTACCAGCCAGCAACGTTTCGCTCAGCATTGCGGGCAGGAAATTTGAGATTTGACCTTAATCGTCTATTTTCCGATTTGCGCGACAACTTTGTCAACCACTTCTTTTGGGTCAAATTCTGTTTTAACAAGCCAGTCCCTTGCCCCTAATTTTTTGACCCGCTCTATTTCCACCGGCTGGCCTGAATTGGAAACAATAATCACAGGAATCTTTTTAAGCTCCTGGTCTGCGGCTAATTCTTCCATAACCTCAAAACCATCCTTTTTCGGCATAACAATATCCAATAAAATAAGGTCAGGCTTATATTCTTCCGCCTTTTGTATCCCATTTTCACCGTCAAGGGCAACAGCCACATCATAACCTTCTGCTCTCATCCGCTTTTCTAAAAGGTCAAGCAAGACCTTTTCGTCCTCAATTATTAAAATTTTTTTAGCCATATGCGTCCGCTGATATTGCGCCGATATCTACGCTGAAATTACGCTGAACTATCAGCGTCATATCAACATTGCTATCAGCGGTTTATCGGCATTTATTATTTTTTAATTGGTATAGTCAAGTAAAATTTCGTGCCTTTGCCTTCTTCTGACTCAAACCAAGTTTTTCCGCCATGGGCTTCAATAACATTCTTAACTATGAAAAGCCCGAGCCCTGTTCCTTCGGTTTCCATTTTTACGACATTGGTTCCGCGGAAAAATTTGCTGAAAACCCTTGCCTGCTGATCCTCTGGTATGCCAACGCCCGTATCCTCTATTGAAAATTCTATCTCTTTTTCTGAATTTTTCAAATAAACAGCGACAGCTCCGCCCGAAGGAGTGTATCTTATGGCATTATTTAAAACATTCTCAAGCGCTATTTTTACTTTCTCTCCGTCAATTAAAATCTTCATGGGCCCCTTGATAGAATTTTTAAATGAAAAATTAATTTTTCTCTTTTTAGCCTCGCTGTCTGAAAACTCCACCAATGGATTTACCATCCCGACAATATCAACCAAAGAAGGGCTGTAAAGATATCTGCCTTCCTCAATTCTTGTCGCGTTCAAAAGGTCGTTGATAAGAATTATCATTTTTTCGTTCAGTTTATATGTATCAGCTAAAAATTCATTCTGCTCCTTAGTCATCTTGCCAAGGCTTCCCTCTAAAAACATTCCAATGGTCCACTTTATAGCCGAGAGAGGAGTCCTTAACTGATGGGCTGCCAAGGAGACAAATTCTGTTTTTATTTTTTCAACCATTTTTTCGCGGGAAATATCATGGAGAATAACCAACAAACCAAATTGCCTGCCTTCCCGGAAAATAGAGATGGCGTTTATTTCTAAGAAAATCCCGCTTCTTATTTCCACCTCTTTTTTATCCAATTCTTTTCCGTTTTCGGAAAACAGTCCTGCAAGCAATTTAATAGAATCATTTTCCGTCAACTCGGAAAATGATTTCCCGACAACATCTTTTTCTTTTATTCTGAAAAATTTTTCCGCCCGAGGATTCACTAAAGAAATTTTATTATTATCGGAAAGCAGGAGTAGTCCATCGGCAAAATTGGCGACTATGGCAGAGGTCTTGTTTTTTTCTTCTTCAGCTATTTTTCTTTCCGCATCAACATCTTCAAGCATATTAAGCAATGCTTTTCTGGATTTAAGAAGAACCTCTGTCCTTTCTTTTACTTTTTCTTCCAAACCCTCGGCCATCTCTCTTATTTGTTTTGTTCTCGCGTTGACTCTGATTTCCAAAACATCCTTTGTTTCTGCCAAAGAAGTGTAATAATTATTCAGGTCTCGCGCCATCTTATTAAGCGCTTCTCCCAAATCCTCCAACTCATCTCCTGTCGCCAGATTCAGTTGATAACTAAAATTTCCTTTACCGATAATGTCAGCCCCTTCTTTTAATTTTTTTATGGGCTTTATTATTTTTTTAACAATAAAAAAAGATGCGATGAAAATAAAAACAATCGCCAGCGAGAACAACCCTAATCCAAAAAATATCATTTTCCCCTGAGACAGCCATATTGATTTTGAAGAAAACCCTATAAAAAGATTCCAAACTTTTCCATCGCCCGCCATCTCTAACGGTTCCATAATAAGCTTGACTTTTTCTCCTGTGGGAAAATAAACACTATCTTTTACAATCTCTTCTTTGGTCCCAATCAAAGGGTCTTCTATCCGCTTGCCTATCATCCCAGGATCGTTAGCAAAATAAACCTGTCCGTCCGGCCTAACCACCCACGAAAAAACAATGTTTCTATTGGCAATAATTTCTTTGAAAAAATGTGTTTGAGAAAGATTATCTAAATTTCCCTTTCTTATATCTTCGGCTATCGCCCGAGAAATCATTAATCCGCTTTCAATAACTTCCGCTTCTTGATTTTTATTTTGCTCTCTTGTCATTGCCAGCAGGAAAATTGCGCCCATCAAAAATGGAGCTATAAGCATTGACAAAAATATTTTATTAAACAATGACCGCTTATTCATAAAATACAGAGCATACAACATAAAACATTGAACGATTTTATATTTCAAGTTTTATGCTTCAGGTTATATGTTTCTTTGAATTACGAAACGCCAAATAAAAAGCGGACTTCAGGTCTTTTCTCCAAATTTCAGAGCGAAAATTTGGAGAAAATATCAAGAAAGCATTTCGTAATTCAAAGATATTTATATTTTACCACCTTATAAAAAAATAATCAAAAAACCGCCCTGATTTTCATCAAGGCGGTTTCCCGCATATTATTTACTTTGAAATACAAAATGCCAAATAAAAAAAGACTTTCTTGGTCTTTTCTCCAAATTTCAGCCGCAAATTTGCTATAATTACGAAGGGAGGGAGGAGTAAACGAAAACACATTTTCGCTTACTCCGACCGAGC